>NZ_JBKJAD010000012.1:0-119533 GCF_048146105.1 Azonexus caeni | reverse complement strand
CCGCCGAGCGCTGCGGTACGGCAGGCAAGAATGGCCCGCCAGACCTTGGCCGCGCCACGCGGCAGTTCATGGCTGGCGAGATAGGCCGGACCGAAGGCGGACAGCACCTCGGCCAGGCCGGCCGGGGTCACAGACCTTAGCCGGGCATCAGCAACTCAAGCGGGGAGGTGGTGCCGGTCAGCCGCGATTGCGCCAGATGAAAGTAGCGCTGGGTGGTGCTGACATGGCCGTGACCGAGCAGACGCTGGATGGTGTGGATATCGACGCCGGCTTCCAGCAAGTGGGTCGCGAAGCAATGGCGCAGGGTGTGGATACCGCCGCCGTGCGGAATCCCCGCCGCTTCGCGAGCAGCGTGGTAGAAGCGGCCAACCGTTCGGTCATCCAAGGGCGTGCCGTTGCGACTGGGGAAGAGCCAGTACGTGGGGCGGGCGACGCGCCAATAAAAGCGCAGGGTGTCGAGCAGGCGTGGGGAGAGCAAGGTATACCGATCCTTGCCACCTTTGCCCTGGCGCACCTTGATGCACATGCGTTCAGGCGAGGACTCGATATCGCTCAGTTGCAGGGAACAGACTTCGGAGAGACGTAGGCCAGCAGCGTAGGTGGTGGTCAGTAACGCGCGCGCCCGGATGTCGCGAGCGTTGTTCAGCAAACGGGCCACTTCGTCGCGAGTAAGAATCTGCGGCAGGCGCTGGGGCACCTTGGCCATCGGAATCTCGAAGGCGGTATCGCGTTGGCCGAGAACGACGGCAAAGAGAAAGCGGATGGCGCAGACCGCTTGATTGACGCTGGCGTAGGCCAGCTTGCGCTCGGTGATCAGGTGCAGCAAATAGGCCTGGATGGCCGCTGTGTCGAGCGTATCCGGTGATCGCCCATAGTGTTTCGCGAGCTTGCTGACACAGTTCAGGTAAGTCTCTTGGGTCCGCTGGGCAAAGCCCCGTAGAACCATCGCCTCGGTCATCCGCTGTCTGAGTGTGCTCATGTCCTTCTCCTCTTCTGACTCGGGAACATTCCCAAGGAAAAGGATCGGGTCGGGCCGCTCAATGCTTGAGCTAGAGGCACCCCCAAAACAGCGCAATCTTTGGGCGCGCTGCCACCGCGTTAGCGGTTTAGTTCAACGTAAAGTGGACGGCATATTCGCCGCATATTCTGGAATGCCGCCTTCCATCCTGGTGAACTGGTCAGCCGAAGATCCCCAGCCAGAGCGGCGCGGGGCAACGTTTACAAGGATATTTCCGGGAATATATGGCGCCTCAACATGGCGTTGGGCCAGGATACGCGGCGTGGGTGCCGTGTATCCCGCTTGCTTGCCGGATATGCTGGCCAACAAGGCGGTGTGAAAGCCATCGTTGGTGGTCATTTTGGCCGATAGCCCATATATTTGCGTCATCAAGTCCATGGCAAACGCGGCGGTTGTTACCGTGATGCCGAAAGGGTATCACCAACGCATAGCCTCGTGGATAGGCGAATACCCATTGCTGCCGTTCTTTGTTTCGCCAATCGCGCAGTCAAAACGAACACCGGAAAAACTGCGTTCGGTGTACCGGGCCCCTTGGGAGGTGCCGAGCAACGCAGGGTTGGCGGGGGGTGTCGGCTCGCGTTGTTTGAGGCCCGCAGGGCCGAGTTTAGCGAGACGCCCGCCGGCCCGAGTAGCGCAGGGGACCCCGCGTAGCGGGGCGCCGACCTAGGGGTGGCCTTCTTTTTGGCTACTTTTTCTTGGCCACGCAAGAAAAAGTACGCCCGCCGGTCAACGGCGGAACCCAGCGGTTCAGCAACCAAAAAAACACCAAAGAACGCGCGCCCCGCTCAATCCCCACCAAGAAATATCTCGATCCGTTCCTTGCCCTTGCCGATGTTGTTGCGCTTGAGCCGCAGCGGGCCGACCTCGCCGGTCGAGCGGACATGCGTGCCGCCGCAGGCAACCCGCGAGAAGCCGGCGATTTCCCAGTAGCGCCGCTCGTTTTCGACGTCTTCGAAAGCGGTGCGGATCGGCAGGTCGGCGGCAATGATCCGGTTGGCGCTGGCCGCCAGTTCCGGCAGCAGCGGGGCAATGCTCTCCGGCCAGCGGAAATCGATCCGTGCCTTGTCGGCGGCGATATGCGCGCCGACCTTGAGTGCCCCGGGCAAGGCGCGGCCGGCCAGTTCGAGGACCAGTTCGGCGGCGAAGTGGAGGCGCATCAGGCGGTAACGGCGTGCCCAGTCGATCGCCACCTCGACCGTCCGACCTGGCTGCAAGCCGTGCCCGGCGGCCAGGCGATAGCGGAGGCTGCGCCCTTCCTTGCTCGCTTCGACGACGGCGACGCCGCCGATGCTCCCGTGATCGCTTTCCTGGCCGCCGGAAAAGGCGAAGAAGATCGTTGATGCCAGTTCGACCGTGTCGCCATCGACCACCGTCACCACCGTCCGGTGCGTGCTGGCGTAAGGGTCTTCCCAGAAGGCTTTGTGGGTCATGCGTGGAGAATATCGGTGTTCATCGGTCAAGTGGCGGGCGGTAGTAGCGCAGCACCGCGCGATTCTCCGCCAGGCCGGCGAAGCGGCGCAAGCGCCGTGCATCCGGCGAACGGATCGACTAAGCTTCGCACTTTGCGCAGACGCGCGCGAGGGGAAAAGCATGCCGGTGATCGAAGTCCGCCATCCTTTGGTCAAACACAAGATCGGGCTGATGCGCGAAGGCGAGATCAGCACCAAGAAATTCCGCGAACTGGCGGCCGAGCTGGCCCGCCTGCTGACCTACGAGGCCTGCCGCGATTTCGAGCTGGAACGGGTGAGCATCGACGGCTGGTGCGGCCCGGTCGAGATCGACCAGATCAAGGGCAAGAAGGTCACCGTGGTACCCATTCTGCGCGCCGGCATCGGCATGCTGGACGGGGTGCTCGACCTGATTCCGAACGCCAAGGTGAGCGTCGTCGGCATTGCCCGCAACCACGAGACACTGATGCCGGAGCCGTATTTCGAGCGTTTCGTCGGCCAGCTCGACGAGCGCCTGGCGATGATCATCGACCCGATGCTGGCCACCGGCGGTTCGCTGGTCGCCACCATCGACATGCTGAAGCGCAAGGGCTGCAAGCAGATCAAGGCGCTGGTGCTGGTCGCCGCGCCGGAAGGCATCGCGGCGCTGAACGCGGCGCATCCCGAGGTGGAAATCTACACCGCCGCCGTCGACAGCCACCTCAACGAACACGGTTACATCATCCCCGGCCTGGGCGACGCCGGCGACAAGATCTTCGGGACCAAGGAAGCATGAACACGACTCAAGATCCGGTCTGGCGGACCGCGCTTTCCGGCGCGCAAATCCTCTTCGTCGCCTTCGGCGCCACCGTGCTGGTGCCGCTGCTCACCGGGCTGAACCCCAGCCTGGCGCTGCTCGGCGCCGGCGTCGGCACGCTGATCTTCCAGATCTGCACGAAACGCCAGGTGCCGATTTACCTCGGCTCCAGTTTCGCCTTCATCGCGCCGGTGATCTATTCGGTGCAGACCTGGGGCATGCCGGCGACGCTCGGCGCGCTGGCCTCGGCCAGCTTCTTCTATTACGTCGCCGCCGGCCTCGTCAAATGGCGCGGCGTCGGGCTGATCCACAAGCTGCTGCCGCCGGTCGTCATCGGCCCGGTGGTCATGGTGATCGGTCTCGGTCTGGCCCAGGTCGCGGTCGGCATGGCGACCGGCAAGGCCGGCGACGCGCAGGTCGTTCCCTACGAAACGGCCATCGCCATCGCCGCCATTTCGCTGCTGGCGACGATGCTCACCGCCATCCGCGCCCGCGGGCTGTTGAAGCTGGTACCGATCCTGGTCGGCGTCGCCGTCGGCTACGTCGTCTCGCTCTTCGTCGGCATCGTCGATTTCACCAAGGTGAGCGAAGCCGCCTGGATCGCCATGCCGGCCTTCGGCACGCCGGAATTCAACCTGGCGGCGATCCTCTTCATGATCCCGGTCGCCATCGCGCCGATCGTCGAACACGTCGGCGGCATCCTCGCCATCGGCTCGGTCGCCGGCAAGGATTTCACCGAAAGCCCCGGCCTGCACCGCACCCTGCTCGGCGACGGGCTGGCGGTCAATGTCGTCGGCCTGTTCGGCGGCCCGCCGGTCACCACTTACGGCGAAGTCACCGGCGCCGTCATGCTGACCAAGAACTACAACCCGGTGGTGATGACCTGGGCCGCCTGCTTCGCCATCCTGATGGCTTTCGTCGGCAAGTTCGGCGCCCTGCTGCAGACCATCCCGCTGCCGGTGATGGGCGGCATCATGGTGCTGCTCTTCGGCTCGATCGCCGGCATCGGCCTGAAGACGCTGATGGATGCCCGGGTCAATCTGTCCAGCGCGCGCAACCTGTGCATCGTCTCGGTGACGCTGGTCACCGGCATCGGCGGCCTCGGCGTCACCATCGGCAGCTTCTCGCTGCAGGGCATCAGCCTGTGCGGCGTGCTCGCCGTGCTGCTCAACCTGCTCTTGCCGGAAGAACCGGAAGCCAGCTGAAACAGGCGGATCGCGCCGGCGATCCGCCCCGCCTCTGCCTCAGGCCAGCGTCGACAACAGGCTGCTCGCCGTCGACTCGTCTGAACGGCCGTAGGCCTGCACCAACTGCATGATGCGCTGCATGACCTGGGTTTCGTCGTTGGCCGTCTGCTGCGCCGTACCACTGCCCGACTGCTCTTCCTTGTAGGCCATGGCTTCCTTGAAGCTGACCTTGCCGTCGCCATCAGTATCGGCCGCTTCGAAATTGGAAACGATGTCGGAAATGAGTCCGGCGCGGGCGCTGTCGGAGTTGCCGATTTCCTCCAGTTGGGCTTCCAGTTCATCCTGGGTAAAACCGGCATCGTTGACCGACGGCGGAGGCGGTGGCAGCGCCGCCGCGGCAGCCTGGGCCTGCGCGGTGGTATCGGTTTCGCCCGCTTGCTCGTTCTTGTAGGCCATCGCTTCCTGGAAGCTGACCTTGCCGTCGCTGTCGGTATCGGCCGCCTCGAAATTGGCGACGATGTCGGAAATCAGGCTGGCGCGATCGCTGTCGGAATCGCCGATTTCTTCCAGTTGGGCCGTCAGCTCGTCCTCGGTGAAACCTTCGTCGTTCGGCGGCGGCGGAGGCGGCATGCCGCCAGCCATGCCTTGCGGTCCCTGGCCGGCCATGCCCTGCATGCGCATCTGGGTGAACTGGCTGTCCAGTTCCTGCTGCAACTGGCTCAAGGTACTGGAAAACTCGCTTTCGGTGACCTTGCCGTCGCTGTCGCCGTCGAGCACGGCAAAGACATCGGCGATGGTGCTTTCGTCGCTTTCGCCGATGGCGCTGAACGCCGCCGCGAAGTCGCTTTTCTCGAGGTAGCCCTGCCCCTTGCTGTCGAGGCGGGAAAATAACTGGCTCAATGATGAGCTATTGCTGACACCGCTGACCATGATGAACTCCTGGAAAATGGTTGATGGGATCGAATTGGGTTTCGACGACCTCTTCCAGTGCAATTTATCGGCCAACAAGGGGAGAAATTGGCGGCGAAGCGGGTTAAAACGGGTAAAAACTCGTCAAGAAAACCGCCTTTACCCCCAAAACCCCGCTCAAACCCCATCCAAAATGCGTAATTTCCCGTCTGAATACGCCCCCGGCAAATTTTGCCGGCAAGCCGGCAAGGCCAGGTAAAAGCCCGTAAAAACAGTGCCATGGCGCGCCGGCAATGGCTATCATGCGGGCTTCGACTGATTTCCCGGAGCAAGAAAATGGCGGCCGTGCTGCTGATCGACGACGATGTGGAACTGGCCGGCATGCTGGCTGACTACCTGCGCCGCGACGGCTTCACCGTGACCCTCGCCCATGATGGCGAAAGCGGTGTCCAGGCGGCGCTTTCCGGGCAGTTCGCGATCGCCGTGCTCGACGTGATGATGCCGGGCATCTCGGGCATCGAGGCACTGCGCCGGATCCGCGCGGCGAGCCGGCTGCCGGTGCTGATGCTGACCGCGCGCGGCGACGACATGGACCGCATCGTCGGCCTCGAACTCGGCGCCGACGACTACGTGCCCAAGCCCTGCCTGCCGCGCGAACTGGCGGCCCGGCTGCGGGCGATCCTGCGCCGCGGCGTGGCGAACGCCGACCCGCAGGCGGAAATCGCGGTCGGTCCGCTCAGCCTGCAGCCGGCGCAGCGCCGGGCCTACTGGCGCGGCCAGGCGGTCGAACTGACCAGTACCGAATTCAACCTGCTCGAAGTCCTGGCGCGCCACGCCGGCCGCACCGTCGCCAAGGACGATTTGTCGCAGCAGGCGCTGGGCCGCCCGCTGGCGCGTTACGACCGCAGCATCGACGTCCATCTGTCGAGCATCCGGCAAAAGCTCGGCCCGCTCGACGACGGCCGCTCGCCGATCCAGACGGTGTTTCGCCAGGGTTACCAGATGATCGCCTGCTGACCATGGGCCGCCTGTTCTGGAAGTTCTTCCTGATCGTCTGGCTGGCGCAACTGGTGGCGGTACTCACCACCGGCGCGATTTTCTGGGCGGAACGGCGCAGCATGGAGGCGCGTTTCGCCGAACGGCTGGCGCCCCCTGCACCGCCGCCGGGCGCCTTCGGCCCACCCGGCGAACCACCACCCTTCGCCCGGCCGGACGGGGCACCACCGCCTTTTCCCGACCCGCGCAAACCACGCGTCCCCTGGCTGCACATCATCAGCGGGCTGCTCGCCAGCCTCGCGGCGGCAGCCGGCATCGCCTGGTACGTGGCTCGCCCGGCACGCCGCCTGAAGCGTGCCTTCGCCGCCGCCAGCGAAGGCGACCTCAGCCTGCGCATCGGCCCGGCGATGGGCCGGCGGCGCGACGAACTGGCCGATCTCGGCCGCGATTTCGACCGCATGAGCGAGCGCCTGCACAGCCTGCTCGACGCGCAGACGCGGCTGCTGCATGACGTCTCGCACGAGCTGCGCTCGCCGCTGGCGCGGCTGCACGCGGCGATCGGCCTGGCTCGCCAGGAACCGGAACGCTTCGAGGAAACGATGAACCGCCTCGAGCGCGAAGGCGAGCGGATGAATCTGCTGGTCGGAGAACTGCTCACGCTGTCCCGCCTCGAAGCCGGCGTTCACGGCAAGGTCGAGGAGTTCGAACTCGACGAACTGATCGCCGAACTGATCGAAGACGCCCGACTGGAAGCGGCAGCGCGCCACCAGATCGTCGATCTCGAGGAATGCCGCGGCCTGCGCGTGCGCGCCAATCCGGAGCTGCTGCACCGGGCGCTCGAGAACGTCGTGCGCAACGCACTCAAACACACCCCGGACGGCGGCACGATCCGCTTCGTGTGCCGCAGGATCGGCGAACGCCACTGCCGGATCAGCGTTTTCGACCCGGGTCCCGGCGTGCCGGAGGATGAACTGCCCTACATCTTCGAGCCCTTCCGTCGCGCCCGCAACGCCATCGGCAACGGGCACGGCCTGGGGCTGGCGATCGCCCGCCGGGTGATGAGCTCGATCGACGGCACGATCAGCGCCGCCAATCTCGCCGGCGGCGGCTTCCGCGTGGACCTGGAACTGCCGCTCGCCGACTGACGCCGTTCAGCGCACGAAACGGCGGCTTTCCTTGGTCACTTCGTCGAGCAGCGGGCTGGCAGCGGCGACGATGCCGTCGCGCGCGCCGCGGTCAACCGGGTTGTCGTTCTCGTCAAACACGCTGTAGCGGAAATAATCGCTGCCGGTGAAGGGGAAGGTGATCTTGTTCCTCCCGTCGTCAATGCCCATGTAGTTGTATTCGCCGAAGACGAAATAGGGCAATTCGCGGTCGAGCGGCTCGGCCGAGCTGTAGCTGCGCGCTGGCTGATCGACGCCGAGCGCGGCAAGCAGCGTCGGTGCCACCTGCAGGTGCGAGGTGCGATGTGTCACCACGGCCGGCGCAACGCCGGGACGCCACAGCACCAGCGGCACCCGGATCTGCTCCTCGGGGAAACTGTTGCCGTGACCGTGGCCCCAGCGCCCCTTTTCCATGAATTCCTCGCCGTGATCGCCGGTGAACAGCAGCACCGTCTGCTCGAGCATGCCGGTCTTCTCGAGGTGTTCGAGCAGGCGGCCAACCTGGGCGTCGATGTGATGAGCGGCGTTGATGTAACGGTTGTGGATGCCGCCGATGTTGTTGCGCAGATCAAGGTCGATGTAGTTCATGTCGCGCAGGTAGTCGCTGCGCAACGCCTGGTCCTCGGGAAAGTTGTAGGGCGCGTGGGTAGACTCGAAGAACATGAAGCCGAAGAAGGGGCGACGCGGATCGCGATGATCGATCTTGCTGGACAGGTCGTCGATGTTGCGGATGTCGCGCTGCCAGGGTTCGCCGGTCTTGATTTCCTGCAGGTTGGCTTCCGGCACCCCGGAAAACACGGTATGACGCAGTTCCGGGTAGTCGAAGCTCTGGCTGGTGTGGGCGGCGATCTGATAGTTGTGCTCGCGCAGCACGTTCATCAGGACCGGTGCCGTGCGCTGCTTCTCGAAGCTGTACCAGTAGGGCGCATAAACCCCGTAGAACAGCGAGAAAAGCCCCATCCGGGTACGGTTGCCGCCGCTGTAGTGGTTGTCGTAGCGGGTCGCCCGTTGCGAGAATTTCCACAAGTTGGGGGTGATTTCCGGGTCGAGCAGATCCCAGCGGAAGGATTCGGCAACCAGGACGATGACATTGGTCGGCTTCAGGTGGCTGCTGTCGATGGCAGTGCCCGGATAGACCACGTCGCCGCCGGCCAGACGCAGCGACTGCAGGGCGCGACGTTCGACGCCGAGCTTCTGGAACAGCGTCTTGCTGCTGGTCCGCATATGGAAGGGAATCGCGTCGGCCGCCGCCAGCAGTTCTTCCTGACCGGTATGGACGCTGTAGGCGAACACCACTTCCTCTGTGGCCAGCAGACCACAGAGGACGAAGCCGGCGATCACCGCCGGACGCGCCGGGAACTGCCAGCCGAGCTGGCGGTAACGATGCAGCCCCCACATCACCGCCAGGTTGGCGAGGACGATGGCGCTCACCTGGATCGCCACCGTCAGCTCGGTGGAGGCGGTCGCGCCGAGCGCGGCGACGCCGCCTGGCGTCGTCAGCAGGTTCCAGACGAAACCGTTGAAGTGATACTGGTAGAGCGCATAGAGGCGGTAATCGGCGTACATCGCCAGCAGCATCAGGCTGCCGCCGACGACTGCCGCACCGGCCAGCAGCGGCTGGCGGAAGGCGAAGCGGCGGGGCAACAGCGCAAGCAGCAGGCAGGGCAAGGCGGCGACCGCCAGGTAGAGACCAGCGTAGGCGGCGCTGGCGGCCAGCGTGAAACCCCAGGCGGCACCGCCGCGGATCGTCACTTGCGGCCAGAACAGCGCCACCATGCAGAACAACGCGACATAGAGCAGTGCAAAATAACGGCGCAGCACGCCGGCGACTTCAAGAGCGGACATCAATACCTCGCAACGGCGCCAGGAAACAGACACGCGGCCTTGCCCCCGGCGCCGGAGGAACAGGCCATGAACTTGGCAGGAAAGCGGCTCAGGCCAGCTTGCGCAGCGTGTACACCCGCCACATCGCGTAGCCGGGCAGGAAGTCCTGATGACCGAGGATGGAGAAGCCGGCGGCGGCGAATTCGCTCTCGATCGTTGCCACCGGCACCACGAAGCGGTTGCGGTTGGCGTTGCCGCGCGCCGCGCGCTTCGCCTCGAGCTGGCGGCGACGCCAGGCCTTGACGTTGCCGTCTACCCAGAGCGAGACGATCACCGTATCGCGGGCGACACGATGGAATTCGCGCAGCATCGCCAGCCGGTGCTCCGATTCGGCGATGTGATGCAGCAGGCGCATGCAGAAGATGCAATCGACAGCGCCGTCGTCGAGGTCGATGGCAAAGGCCGAAGTGCGGAAGGTGTGAACGCGGCCGGCGATTTCCGGCGCTTGCAGGCGGCGCGCCACGTCGAGCATGTGCGGCGAGTTGTCGGCGGCGAGGATGACGCGGCTCGGACGTTCGCCGAGCAATGACCAGAAGCGGCCGGCGCCGCAAGGCAGGTCAAGCACCAAGCCGGGTTCGCCGGCGAGTTGCAGGGCGTGCCGGGCGAGCTGGCGGTCGCGCCAGTCGGACAGGCGGCGGGCGAGGCCGGCACGGTGCTTGTGGAAATACTGCAGCGCATGCGCGCTGTCGTATTTGTTGGAAAACTCGAGTTCGATCGGGGAAGACGGATTCATGGTCGCGCACCGGTTTGATGATGGCGCCAACGATAGGCGGCGGCCCGTCAAGCCGCCGTCAAAAGCCCGTCAAAAAAACGTCAAATCAGCCGCCCAGGCGGACGACGAAACAACTGCCGCCGCCATCGAGGTTGAGCGCGTCGATCTGCCAACCCTGCTGCTCGCAAATCCGGCGCACCAAGGACAGGCCGAGCCCGAGGCCTTCGCCGCGCGCGCCGCGGCCGCGGACGAAGGGCTGGAACAGCTGCGCCCGCTCCGCGGGCGAAATCCCCGGCCCGGTATCCTCGACGCGGAAACCGTCGCTGGCGAGGATCAGGCGGATTTCACCGCGCTCGGTGTAATGCGCGGCGTTGCGCAGCAGGTTGCCCATCACCACGCGCAGCAGCGTCGGGTGCCACAGTCCGGGCAGCTCGCCCTCGCTGCGGCGAACAAAACTGAGACCGCGGGCGGCGATGTCCTCCGCCCAGAGCTGGCTCTGTTCGTCGGCCATCGCCGCCAGGCTGACGCCTTCGCCGGGCGTCAGTTGCGCGCCCTGGGCGCGCGCCAGTTCGAGAAAGACTTCGATCAGCGAGCGCATTTCCGCCGCCGCCCGGGCAATCCGTTCGACCTGACGGCGGGCGCGTTCGGACAAGTCGCCGCGCAGCAGCAGTTCGGCCGAAGTGCCGACGATCATCAACGGCGTGCGCAGTTCGTGACTGACGTCGCTGGTGAACAGACGCTCGCGGTCGATCGCCAGGCGCAACTGACTGAAGGCGAGATCGAAGGCCATCGCCAGCTGGCCGAGTTCGTCGTCGCCGTAATCGGCGGCCAGCGGCGGCGCCAATGCCACCATCTGGTCGCGCCCGCGCACCTGCCCGGCGAGGCGGATCACCGGGTCGATCACCCGGCGCACGGTCAGCCGGCCGATCAGCCAGGCCAGCGCGACCGCCAGCAGGAAGCCGCCGATCACCACCTTGTACAGCACCTGCTCGCGCGCTTCGAAAGCCCCCTGGTCGCGGGCAAGGATGAAGCGATGCCCTTCGATGCTGGTTTCCAGCACATGCCAGGCGCCGTTTTCGCCGACCACTTCCTGGAAGCCCGGATGCAGCCCGGCAAACGCCGCCGGCAGGGGCTGCGCCTTCAGCGTCGGCACGTAGAGCGCGCTGCCGCCGGTGAGGTCGGGAATCCGCCCCTCGGTCAGGTAGACCGTCTCGACCATTTCCATCTCTTGGCGCATTTCGTCGCCGATCAGGTCTTCCTCGACCACCTGGACGACGGCGATGATCGCCCAGGCGTTGATGCCGGCGATCAGCGCCGTCAGCAGCATGAAGGAGAGCAGGATGCGGCGGGCGAGCGGCTGCCGGTCAGCCATGGGCCTCTTCCCCGAGACGATAGCCGACGCCATGCACGGTATGCAGCAACGGCCGCGGGAAGGGCTTGTCCACCGCCTGGCGCAACAGGTGCAGGTGGCTGCGCAGGCTGTCGCTGGCCGGCGGATCGTCGCCCCACAACGCGGTTTCCAGCGCTTCCCGGCGGACGACGCCGGGACTCTTGCGCATCAGCGTCTCGAGCAGCTTGAGGCAGGCCGGGTTGAGACGCAGCGGCTGGCCGGCGCGGGTCGCCCGCCAGGTGTCGAGATCAAGCACCAGGTCGGCAACCTGCAGGCGCTGGCTGGCGCCGCGCGTACGGCGCAGGATCGCCTCGATGCGCGCATCGAGTTCGGCCAGCGCAAAAGGCTTCACCAGGTAGTCGTCGGCGCCGCTGCGCAAGCCCTGCAGGCGGTCGTCGAGGGCATCGCGGGCGGTGAGCATGATCACCGGCACCTGGCAGCCGGCGTCGCGCAGGCTGCGACAGAGCTGATAGCCGTCCATGCCGGGCAGCATGATGTCGAGGACGATCAGGTCGTAATGCCCGGTCAGCGCCAGATGCAGTCCGCCCGGCCCGTTACGCGCGCAATCGACGACATGGCCGGCGGCTTCGAGGTAGTCGATGATGTTGGCGAGGATGTCGGAATTGTCTTCGACGATCAGCAGACGCATGCGCTTGGAACTTCCGGTTGCGAAATAGAGAGTATAGCGATGGCGGCTGAATCGCAGCTTAATCGCCCGTCTGCCGGAAGCGCGAGGTTTCTTGACGTTTTTTTGACAATCCGTTCACGCGCCATTGACGTTCCCGATCGCAGACTGCGCACCGTCACAGATTCTCCGCGCCACCGATGCCCTTTTCCCGTTACGCCCAGCCCCGCTTCCTCACGCTCGTCCTCGCCTGCTGGTTGCTGGTTTTCTTCGCCGTCCGCGGCATCCTGCTCGCCACCCATTTCGCCGAAGCCGACGCCGGTTTCCTGGCGATCCTGCGCCTGTTCGCGGTCGGCACCGTGTACGACCTGGCTTTCCTGGTTTACGCCGCGCTGCCGCTCGCCCTCTACCTGCTGCTCTGCCCGGAACGCCTGTGGCGCAGTCGCGGCCACCGCGCCTTCCTGCTCGTCCTCACCGGCATCGGCTTCTTCGCCATGCTCTTCGTCGCCGCCGCCGAGTGGCTGTTCTGGGACGAATTCGGCGTCCGCTTCAACTTCATCGCCGTCGACTACCTGGTCTATTCCAAGGAAGTCGTCGACAACATCGTCGAGTCCTACCCGGTCTATCGCCTGCTCGGCGTGCTCGCCATCGTCGCCGGCGTCGCCACGCTGGCCTTGAAGCGCCAGCTCATCGCCAGCTTCGACGCGCCGTCGCTGCCGCGCCGCCAGGCCTTGCTGGGCTTCGCCGGCCTGCTGCTGGCCGCCGGCCTCAACCTCGCCGTGGTCGGCCAGTCCTTCCCGCACGGCGAGGGCGGCAACGTCTACCAGCGCGAACTGGCGAGCAACGGCCCCTTCCAGTTCTTCGCCGCCTTCCGCAACAACGAACTCGACTACCGCCAGTTCTACGCCACCCTGCCCGACGCCGAGGCCGGCGCCCTGCTGCGCGCCGAAGTCGCCGAGCCCAACGCCCGTTTCCTCGGCGACCACCCGCTCGACATCCGCCGCGCCATCGACAACCCGGGCCCGGAACGCCGCCACAACATCGTCCTCGTCACCATCGAGAGCCTCAGCGCCAAGTACCTCGGCAGCTTCGGCGACCAACGCGGATTGACCCCGAACCTCGACCGCTTGCGCGGCGAAAGCCTGTTCTTCAGCAATTTCCGGGCGACCGGCACGCGCACCGACCGCGGCCTGGAAGCGATCACCCTGTCGATGCCGCCCACCCCCGGCCGCTCCATCGTCAAACGTCAGGGCCGCGAAAGCGGCTACGCCAGCCTCGGCCAGCAACTCACCGCGCGCGGCTACGACAGCGTCTTCGTCTATGGCGGACGCGGCTACTTCGACAACATGAACGCCTTCTTCAGCGGCAACGGTTACCGCATCGTCGACCAGAGCAGCGTCCCGGAAAACGAAATGTCCTTCCAGAACGCCTGGGGCATGGCCGACGAGGACATCTACCGGCAGGCGCTGAAGATCGGCGACCAGGACCACGCCGCCGGCAAGCCCTTCTTCCTGCAGCTGATGACCACCTCCAACCACCGCCCCTACACCTACCCGGACGGCCGCATCGACATTCCCTCGGGTGACGGCCGCGAGGGCGCCGTCAAATACACCGACCACGCCATCGGCCAGTTCCTCGAACAGGCCCGCAGCAAGCCGTGGTTTGCCGACACCATTTTCGTCTTCGTCGCCGACCACACCGCCGGCAGCGCCGGCTACGAGGACCTGCCGGTGGCCAACTACCACATCCCCCTGTTCATCTACGCGCCGGGCTTCATCAAACCACGCGAAATGACCGGGCTGGCCAGCCAGATCGACCTGGCGCCAACCCTGCTCGGCCTGCTCGGCATCGATTACGAATCGACCTTCTACGGCCGCAACCTGCTCCTCGACCCGCAGCGCCCGGGCCGCGCGGTGATCGGCAACTACCAGCACCTCGGCCTGTTCGACGGCAAGGACCTCGCCATCCTCAGCCCGCGCCGCGGCATGCGCCGCCACGACGACGCGCTCGGCGAAAGCCAAGAAAGCCGCAGTAACGCAGACGACCCGCTGCTCCGCCGCGACATCGCCTACTACCAGGGGGCGAGCCATGCCTTCCGTAACGGCCTGCTCGCCTGGCGGCCGCTGAGCACCGCTGGCGATGCGACCGGCCGCTGACCCCCCGCCGTCCCGCCCCTTCGCCTTCGGGTTCTGGCTGGCTCTGCCGCTGGCGGCGATGGGGCTATTGCTGCTCGTCGACCCGGCGCCGCTCGACTTCTGGATCACCGGCCATTTCCATGTTCCGGGCAGCGGCTTCGTTGCCCGCGACAACTACTGGCTGGAAACCGTCCTGCACGACCGGGCGAAAACGGCGGTCATCGTTCTCGCGCTGGCCCTGGCCGCCACCCTTGTCGCCAGCACCCGCCTGGCCGCCTTGCGCTCCTGGCGCGGCCCGCTCGCCTACGCGCTGCTGGCAATCACTCTTTCAACTGCAGTCGTGCCGCCGCTCAAGGTGGTCAGCGCCGTGCAGTGTCCTTGGGACCTCAGCGACTTTGGCGGCAGCGAGACTTTTTCACCGCTGTTGGCGCCCCGACCGCCAACCGAGCATCCCGGACGCTGCTGGCCGGGTGGTCACGCGGCCACGGGTTTTTCCCTGATCGCGCTGTTCTTCGCCCTGCGCGACCGCCGACCGCGCCTGGCCCGAGGCCTGCTGGCCGGTGCCCTCGCCTTCGGCAGTCTGCTTGCTGCCGGGCGCATGATGCAGGGCGCCCATTTCCTGTCGCACAACCTGTGGACCCTGCTGCTCGACTGGAGCATCTGCCTGCTCGTCTATCGCTTCACCCTCTACCGCCCGGCCCGATTGCCGAGCGCAGCGCGCACGCGACGGGCAATCGGCATACCGGCGGGAACAAGCTGAGGGCGCTGGTTCAGCGCATCTGAAACGCTTCCTGATGAAAGCGCCGGCCTGCACCTTGCAGCCCCTGGCGCAAGGCTGCCCCCTGACTGACGATGCCCCTACGGCATCCGGGCATTTCAAGTTCGATGATGATTTCAACAATCGCTGAAACCACCCCCAGGAATGAAATTCCCCAAAATTTCACTGAACGTGCTACTTTCAGCAAATGCTGAAATCCGCCAAAAACCTGAAACCCGAAGAAGCCCGCGCCCATGAAGCGCTGCGCGGCTTGCTTGAAAAGATTCCGATCCTTCACATTGAAGGCATCGATGCCGGCCTCGCATCCGGCGACCGGGAACCCGACTGGATCGTCCGGCTGCTGGTGGACGGACGAGCGCACCAGCTCGTCTGCGAGGTCAAATCGAACGGGCAACCGCGGCATGCCCGCTCCGCACTGCTGGAGTTGCGGAACCACATCGCGCACCGGGCGCCCCTGGCAACGCCCGTTTTCATCGCCCCCTACCTCTCACCGGCGGTGAGGCAGTTGTGCACAGAGAACGGCGTCAGCTTCCTCGACCTCGAAGGCAACGCCCGGATTGCCTTTGGCGGCGTTTTCATCGAGCGTCAGGTGACGGACAAGCCGGTGGCCGCACAGCGCGAACTGAAGTCGCTGTTCCGGCCGAAATCCGCCCAGGTGCTGCGCGCCATGCTGCGCGAACCCGGCCGCGCGTGGCGGGTCACCGAGTTGTCGGAAATCGCCGGGGTGAGCCTCGGGCACGTCAGCAATGTGCGTACCGGCCTGATCGATCGCGAATGGGCGCGCGCTTCGGACGAGGGCCTGGTCCTTGCGGCGCCGGATGCGCTCCTGGACGCCTGGCGCGACAGCTACAGCGCGCCGCCGGGCGAACGCCTGCGCTTCTACACGCCGCTGCATGGCAGCGCCTTCGAAGATGCGGCACGCGGCGCGCTGCGCGCCGACGATGCGCCCGGGCGTGCCGCCTTCGCTTCATTCTCGGCGGCGCAATGGCTTTCTCCCTACGGGCGCACCGGCACCAGCTACTTTTTCGCCGACGACGAAGGCCTGCGCAAACTCCGGGCCGCATTGGAGCTGACCCCCGTCGCGAAAGGGGAAAACGTGGTCGTCACCGTACCAAAGGACCCCGGGCTGCTCGCCGACACCGTCGAGCCGGCGCCAGGCGCGGTCTGCACGAGTCCGCTGCAAACCTACCTCGACCTGTCCATGGCCGGCGAGCGCGGCGCCGAGGCCGCCGCGCACCTGCGCCAGGCGCAATTCTCATGGTCCCGCTGATACCACCCCGGGAACCGCAGTCGGCGGCCGATTACGACGACCGCACCAGCGCCGCCGTGAAGTCGGTGCTGATCGAGATCGGCCAGATACTGGGCAGCTTCCGGGGCAAATTCGCCATCATCGGCGGCGCGGTTCCCTGGCTGCTGCTGGCCAACGAGGACATGCCCCACGTCGGCACGCTCGACGTGGACGTCGGCTTGGACGCGGCAGCGCTCGGCGATGGCGAATACGCCACCCTGATCGGCGCGCTGCAAGGCCATGGCTATGTCCAGCGCGAGGGGCTGCGACGTTTTCAACTGGTCCGCCGGGTTGCCGCCCGCGATGACGGGCAGGCGATCGATATCGTGGTCGATTTCCTGATGCCGCGCGACGCGGAAATCGTCAGGAACGATCCCCCCTTGATCAGCGATTTCGCCGTGCAACGCGCCGATGGCGCCGACCTGGCGATGCGCTTCTATCAGTTGGTGGCGGTGGCCGGACCGATGCCCGACGGCGGGACGAACCGCGTCGAAATCGCGGTCTGCTCGATCCCCGCTCTGCTGGCGATGAAGGGCCATGCGCTGGCCGGCCGCTACAAGCAGAAGGACGCCTACGACATCTACTACTGCGTGCGCAACTACCCCCAGGGGATCGCGGCGCTGGCGCAGGAATGTCGCCAACTGCTGGGGCATGCCAGCGGCGAACGCGGCTTCCGGCACATCGCCGAGAAGTTCGACAGCTTCGACGGATATGGCCCTAGCTGCGTGCGGCGCTTCGTCGAAGACACCCAGGCGCTGGGTGATCGCACGCCCGAACAATGGCAGCAGGACGCGTTCGGGCAGATCGACGCGTTGCTGCGGGCGATGGCGCTGCGAGATTGAGTCAGGCCCGATGGACCGGGCGCGACTCTCGCCGCCCGTCGCCTCTCCCGCCTCAGCGCATCTGAAACGCTTCCTGATGAAAGCGCAGGCCAGCCCCCTGCAACCCCTGGCGTAGCGCCTGGCCGAGGCCGGCCGGGCCGCAGAACCAGACGTCGGCCTTGCTCTCGCCGCCGGCCAGCAGGCGGGCTGCGTCGAGCGTTTCGCCCTGGGCTGCGCCGTGCAGGTGCAGGCGGATGCCGGGCAAGCCGGCGCACAGCGCTTGCAGGCGGTCGACCAGCGGGTCGCTGCTGCGGTCGCGGGTGCAGTAGTGCAGTTCGGCCTGCACCGGTTCCGCTGCCTCGCGCTGAGCTTCCAGCCAGGCCAGGAAGGGGGTGACGCCGATGCCGCCGGCCACCCACAACTGGCGCGCCTGCGGTCGCCGGCGGGCGAGGTCGAAGCGGCCGTAGGGGCCTTCGATGAGCACCGGCGCGCCGACCAGCAGCGTCGCCCGCAGGCGGCGGGTGTAGTCGCCGAGCGCCTTGATGCAGAACTCGACACTGCCGTCGCCACGATCGGCGCTGGCGATGGTGAAGGGATGCGGGCCTTCGCTTTCATCGAAGGTGACCAGCGCGAACTGCCCGGCCCGGTGCCCCGGCCAGCCGGCATCAAGCTGGCAGCGCACGCGCAGCAGGTCGCTGCCGAGCGGCTCAAGTTCGGCCACTTTGCCGCTCACCCGGCGCTCCCGGCCGATGTTGGCGAGCAGGGCGCGCAGTGCGCCGTAGCAGCCGGCGGCGACGAGCGGCGCGAGCAGCAGGCCGAGCGGCTGCGTCCAGTAGTCGGCGGGCGCCAGCAGCACGGCGTGGAAGGCGAGCGCCAGGTAGATGACCGGCATCGCCCGGTGCAGGAAACGCCACGGACGGTAGGGAAAGCGTTGCCACAGGGTCAGCACGATCAGCGCGATGACGATGTAGAAGCCCCATTCGCCGAGGTCCTCGGCCAGATCGCGGAGGCGGTCGAGAACGTTGCCGAACTCCTCCTTGGGCACCCGCCCGCTGCGCCCGATCGACGATTTCAGGATGTCGTCGGACATCTCCACCAACCAGTGCATGACGGCGAAGCTGCCGCCGAGGATGCCCGCCCACTTGTGCGTGCGATAGACGCGGTCCATGCCGCCGAGCGGCGTTTCCAGCCAGGCCGGCCGGCTCGCCAGGTAGGTGGCGAGCGACATCAGGCCGATGGCGAGGACGCCGCTCAGATAGAGCAGTTCCTGACGCGCCACCCACCACGGATGGGCGTCGGTCGGCGCGGCGTTATAGACGTCCCAGCCCCAGGCGAGGCCGAGAGCGGAGAGCAGGACGGCGAGCAGTAGCTTCATGGCTTGGCGCCTCCGGCCGGCGTTGCCGGCAGGTCGTCGCGGCAGCGCCGCTGGTTGCATTCGCGGCCGTCGGCCGGCTGCACCACCCGCTCGCGCGGCACGCCTTCGGCGCGGCCGGCGCCGAGCGGTTCGCCGCTGCGGCCATCGAAATAGAGTTTGCGCCGCTCGCCGTTGCGGTCGGTGACGCGCACTTCGTAACGGCCGTGCTCGCGCTCGATTTCCTCGACATTGCGGTAGCCGGCCGCTTCCAGGCGGCTGACCAGCGCCGGGATGGGCAACCAGCCGGCGTCGCTACGTTCGCTGCGACGGTCGCGGTGGTCGTCGGCCAGTGCGTTGCCAACGACAACGCAACCCAGGGTCAGCGCCAGCACGAGGCGGCGCGGAAATTTGCTGATCTGCATGATTTCTCCTTACGGATCGCCGGCGGTTGCCGGTCAATCCTCGTAGTAGCCGAGTTCGGCGTCGGCGTGGCAAGCCACGCAATTGGCCTTGGTCCGCACGTCCTTGTGGCGCCATTCCCAGTCCGGCACCTCGCGGTGCTCGCGCACCCACTTGGGCAGCTTGGTGATGCGCTGCGGTGCGCTGGCCGGGTCGACGCCGCGCATCAGCTTGGCGCCGTAGCGGCTGCCGCCGGTATCGGCGGCGTTGGCCACCAGGTAGGCGGCGATCTTCTTGGCGATGGCCGGGTCGACACTGGCGTTGTCGCCGAAGTGGCGGTCGAGCTCGCCCATCATCTTCTGCCACGAGGCCGCCGGCAGCATCGCCGCCGGGAAGGCGAGGTGGCAGCTGCCGCACTCTTCCTTGACCACGGGGTCCTTGACCGGCGGGTAGTAATGGCCGCCGCCGGCCTGCGCGCTGGTATAGACCAGGGCGGAAAAGCCGAGCGCCAGCAAGGACAGCGCGAAGGGACGAAGGGGAAATTTCATGGCGTTCTCCTGACGATCAGCGACTGGCGACGAAGCTCAGCCAGTCGCCCTTTTCCTGGGCGGTGCAGGCGCGACCGAGGACTTCGTCGCAGTTGCGCTTGAACCATTTCTCGACCTTGGCCGGGTCGGCGTAACGCCCCGGCGATACCGACAGCGCCATCGGATCGATGCGCTTGCCGCTGCGCGCCTGGCCGGCGGCGCGCGGGTCCTTGCCGTGGCAGGTGGCGCAGGCCGGCGTATCGGGCTTGCCGAGGCCGAATTCGGTGAAATACAGCTTCTCGCCGCGGCCGGCGGAGAAGCCGGAGAAGCCCGGGGTTTCCGCCTTGGCGGCGGTGGCGTAGCGGGCCAGCTGGTCTTCGAGGGCGCCGGCGCTGGCGGCCAGCGGCAGGGCGGCGACGATGAGCGAGAGGATGAGACGGCGGGACATCTGGCAATACTCCTGAATCGGTGACGATGCAGCGCACTGTGCCCGATGCCGCCTGAATGAAAGCTGAAGGCAGCATTCAGGCAGGATTCATCGCCCACCGCCGACGATGAGCGCCATCGCCACCCCGGAGCCCTTCATGTCCAAGCCTCTCTTCTTCCTGCTGCTGTTCGCCACTGCCGGCGCCTGTGCCGCCGACGCCGCCGATCCGGCAACCGCTTCCGCCAGCGGCGACCCCTGCCCCGCCATCCGCGCCCGCATCGCCGCCCAGAGCGGCGTCCTCAGCCAACCCGACAGTGTCCTGCTCAAGGAAGTCGGCAGCCACCAGGAATGCCGCTTCACCCGCGACGAGGTCTATCGCGCCGGCTTCGGCGAGCGCGCGCCAGCACCGGCCGAGCACCACCGGCATCGGCGCTGGCACGATGACGATGACGACTGAGCGGCGTTCAGGCGGGATTCAGCTTGCCCGGCGTAGAACGACAGGCGGGGAATGAAGAAAGCCTGTATCCGCTCATGGCGGGCACGCCGCCCGCGTGACATCATTCTGATCGTGAAGGAGTGCATCATGTCCGAACGTAATTTCCGTACCGCCCTGCTGGCCGCCCTTTTGTGCCTCGCCAGCAACCTCGCCCAGGCCGCCGATCCGGCCACCGTCAATGCCGAGCAGTTGATGACGCAGGAAGAACGCGCCGAACAGCGCAACAAGATGCGCGCCGCCAAGACCGAAGAGGAACGCGCCGCAATCCGCGCCGACAACCACCAGCTCATGAGCGAACGCGCCGCGGCGCAAGGCAAGGTGCTGGTCCCGGTCAATCCGCAGGGACCGCAGCAGGCCGGCGGTCGTCGCGGCCAGGGCCCCGGTCGCGGCATGGGCGCTGGCCAGGGTCGCCAGTAAGTGTCCATGCCTGCCGCCTGCCGCCACGCCCTGCTTGGGTTCGCCCTCGCCCTGACGCTGATCGCGCCGGCCATCGGCGATGGCCGCCAGGACCACGAAGTGGCGCGGCGGGCGCTGGCGGCCGGCGAAATCCTGCCACTCGGCGTCGTCCTCGAACGGGTCGGCCGCGAACACGGCGGCGAAGTCCTCGAAGTCGAACTGGAACACGACGACAACCGCTGGATCTACGAGGTGAAGATGCTGCGCCGCGACGGCGGCGTCAACAAACTGATCGTCGACGCCCGCGACGGCCGTCTGCTTGAAGTCAAGGGCCGCCACGGGCGCCGGGGAGGACGGCACTGATGCGCATCCTGCTGGTCGAGGACGAACCGACGCTGAACCTGCAGATCGGCCGCAGCCTGCGTGCTGAGGGCTACATCGTCGAAGTTGCCGTCAATGGTCGCGACGCGCTGCACCTGGGCAACGAGGAAGATTTCGACGCGGTCGTGCTCGACCTTGGCCTGCCGCTGCTCGACGGCATCTCGGTGCTCAAGCGCTGGCGCGCCAACGGTCGCGGCATGCCGGTGCTGATCCTCACAGCACGCGGCGACTGGCACGAGCGCGTCGCCGGCATCGACGCCGGCGCCGACGATTACCTGGTCAAGCCCTTCCACATGGAAGAACTGGCCGCCCGCCTGCGCGCGCTGATCCGCCGCGCCGCCGGCCAGGCCGACAACGAACTGCGTTGCGGGCCGCTCAGCCTGGACCTGCGCGGCGCCCGCGTCTGCCTGGACGGCCAGCCGCTGACGCTGACCAGCCACGAATTCCGCGTCCTCGCCTACCTGATGCAGCGGCGCGGCCAGGCCGTCACCCGCGGCGAACTGTCCGAGCATGTCTATCCGCTGGACAGCGAGCGCGACTCCAACACCATCGAGGTCTTCGTCGGCCGCCTGCGCAAGAAGCTGCCGTCCGGCATGATCGAAACCCTGCGCGGCCTCGGCTACCGGATGAACGACACGCCATGAGCCAGCCCGGCGCCTCGCTGCGGTTTCGCCTGCTCGCCGGTACCCTGACCTGGATGCTGGCCACCGTCGCCCTCGCCGGCTGGTGGCTGCAAGGGATGTTCGAGGAACACCTGGCCAACCAGTTCCGCGCCGAGCTGACGATCCATCTCAACCAGTTGGCGGCGAATCTCGAACTGACGCCCGACGGCCGACCGACGCTGGCCCGGCCGCTCAGCGACCCGCGCCTCGAGCGCCCCTACGCTGGCCTGTACTGGCAGGTCGACCGGATGCCCGAAGGCGGTGACAGTGGCAAGCGCGGCGAGTTGCGCTCGCGCTCGTTGTGGGACGCCGAACTGAGCGTCCCCGGCGACCAGCTCGCCGATGGCGAACGGCACGAACACCGGGTGAGCGGGCCGCAAGGCGCAAGGCTGCGCATGATCGAACAGGTCCTGCAGCCGGCCGAGCGCCCGGAAATGACCTTGCGCCTGATCGTCGCCGCCGACGAAGCATTGCTCGCTGAACCGGTGGAGCGCTTCCGCGGCCTGCTGCTGGCCGCCCTCGCCCTGCTCGCCGGCGGCCTGGCAATTGCCGCGGTGATTCAGGTCCAGGCCGGGTTACGCCCGCTCAAGCGCCTGCGCGACGAACTGACCCGATTGCGCGACGGCGAACAGGCCAGTCTGGGCAGCAAGCATCCGAGCGAAGTGCAGCCGCTGGTCGACGAACTGAATTCGCTGCTGCAACGCAATGCCGAATTCGTCGAGCGCGCCCGCAGCCAGGCCGGCAACCTGGCGCACGCGGTGAAGACGCCGCTGGCGGTGATGGCCAACGCCGCCGCCGACGAAACCGGCGAACTGGCCGAACTGGTGCGCACCCAGGTTGGCACCGCCCGCGCCCAGATCGACCACCACCTGGCCCGCGCCCGCGTCGCCGCGGCCGCCCAGGGCAAGGGACAGCGCTGCGCGGTCGGATCGGTGATCGAAGGCCTGTTGCGGGCGATGCAACACATCCACGCGGAACGAGGGCTAGAATTTTCATTCGCTGGCGGCGGCAAGCTGCAGTTCCGCGGCGAAGCCCAGGATCTCCAGGAAATGCTCGGCAACCTGCTCGACAATGCCGGCAAGTGGGCCAATCGCCGGGTCGAGGTAACTTGTGCCAGCGACGGGGCAACGCTGTCCATCGACATCGACGACGACGGCCCGGGCATCGCCGCCGCCGACCGGGCGCTGCTTCTGCAACGCGGCCAACGCGGTGACGAAAGAGTGCCGGGCAGCGGTCTCGGACTGGCGATCGTCGACGAACTGGCCGGCCTCTACGGCGGCCGCCTCGAACTGCTCGATTCGCCGCTCGGCGGCCTCAGGGCACGCCTCAGCCTGGCGGCTTAGTCGAACTTGCCGTCGTCGAGCCGGAACGGCAGTTTCGCGGTGACCTGGTCGAAACGCAGGATCTTCTTCCCCTTGTGTTCCTTGAGGAAGTCGGCGGCGTCTTCCGCCGTCGCCAGCGGCACGAACTCGTGCCCCATCGGCCCGTAAACATCCGAACCGATGACGTAGAGCGCCCGGCGGCCGTCGATCCGTTCCAGATTATAGAAATCGGTGACGTGGATGGCGGCGATCTCCTGCGACCGGTGGCCGGGCGCGTACTTCGGCAGGTCGAACAGGAACTTGAACATGTCCTTGGCGCCGTCGAAGAAATGGGCATGCCCGTCCTTCCAGGTGACGACGGCGATCCAGTTCGGGTACTTCGAAACGACCATGCCGCACACCGGGCAAAGGTCCATCTTGCCCGGCATCGGCACCTTCTGGGCGAAGCTCGTCCCCACCCAGAAAGCCGGGGCCAGCGCGATGAAGCGGCGCCGATTGATCATCCGTGCTTCATTTCCATGGCGCGACGGCGACGTTCGGCGCGGTTCTTGCGAATCATCATGACGTCGTCGGCCATGCCGAGATAGCTCTCACGCAGCGCGTCGTTGAAGCTGACCAGCGTACCGCCGTGTTTGGCCTGGAATTCCCTGGCGACATCGGCGGAAGCGAAGGAATGCTTGCTCTTCTTGGTCATCGCGTGCTTGAGGTCGGCACCGAGCAGATAGGTCAGCTTATCGACCGGCAGCAGCGGCCGCGGCTCGGCGCTGGCGGCGAAGTCCGGGCCCCAGATTTCCTTCGGTTCGCGGTCGATGTTCAGGCTCAGGCTGAGCGCCAGACAGTGGATCGAGCAGACGCCGTCGGCCAGGTCGTCGGAATACTGGACCAGCATCCGGGTCTTGTTGTGTTCCTTGCGGTCCATGCCGCAGTACGGGCACTTCGGGTACTTCTCGATGTCCTTGTCGAGCGGGTTGGCATCGGCCGCCTTTTTCGGGATGAACTGGTTGGGCGTGCCGTCGGTCTGGCAGCTTTCGGCATGCGCCACCGAAGGCAGGGCGGCCGAGGCAAGGCCGGCCAGCGCGGACAGTTTGAGCATTTCACGACGTTTCATCTTGGCTCCTCGAGGGACGGTAAATAAGCTTTGCATGTTAATGGTCCGCCGTGCGCGCAAGCTGCGGCATATTGCCGCACCAGGGAACTTTCAGGATTCGATCAGGATCAGCTTCGAGTTGACGACAAACCATGTGGCAAGCAGCGTGAACATCAGGAAGCCCGCGCCGCTGAGCAGCGCCAGCCGCGCCGAAACCCGCGGCAATACGGCGCGCAGGCTGGGCACGGCGGCAAAGAACTGCAGCGCCCCGGCCGCCATGCCCGCCGCCGCGCCGCCGAACAGCGGCAGGTAGAGGGCATAGCCGCGATAGTCGTACTCGGTCTTGAGGATGCAGAACGGGCAGTGATGGTGCGGATGCTCGTAGATGTAAAGGGAAATGAAGGAAATCACGCCAGTCAGCGCGATCACGAAACCGGCGGCGGCGGCGATGCCAAGCCAGCCGCCGTCGAGCCGGCCGCGGCGGCGCCAGTGCAAGAGGCCGCTGGCGACGGCGACGCTCATGCCGGCGTAGAACAGCCACAGCGCGGCGCGCGGTTCGAGGCTGGAGACTTCGGCGGTCAGGGTTTCGGCTTCCTCAGAAAACAGGCTGCCGCAGCAGGAGGTGATGACGTTGGCGCGCAGGCCGGAGAAATAGCGGTACTGCAGCCAGAAATTCAGCATCAGCAGTGGCAGCAGCAGGAGCAACAGGCCGTACTTGGCGCGCACCAGCGGATAGTCGCGCGCCAGGTTGTCCACATGGTTGATCGCCAGCCAGACCAGGGCGCTGAAAAACACCAGCATCTGCACGATCAGCGCCGGGAAGCCCCAAGCGTTGACGTTGAGCGTGCCGACCGCGCACATCGCGCCGACGAACATCACCGCCAGGCGATCGGCGTTGAACACGAAGAGCAGCAGGGTGGCGAGCTGGATCGCCATGACGAAGGAGACCAGCGTCGAGAACAGGTAGGTGCGCCGTTCAAGCACCAGTTGCCGCTCCGAACCGCTGCCGATGTCCCATTCCCTGAGCACGCTCAGCGCGAAGGGCGCCGCCGCCGCCAGCATCAGCACGGCAACGGCAGCGGCCAGCAGCAGGGCGATGATCGCGGGCTGGAACAGCATCCGGGTCTCAGGCCTCGATGAGCTTGCCGTCGCGCATCGCGACGACGCGATGGACGGCGGCCGATTCGACGACCAGCGGGTCGTGGCTGGTCAGCAGCACGGTCTTGCCGGCCGCCGTGAAACTGGCGAGCAGCCCCATGAACTCGCCGGCCAGCGTGCTGTCCAGGTTGGCGGTCGGCTCGTCGGCGATGATCACCTCGGGATCGTTGATCAGCGCGCGGGCGATCGCCACCCGCTGCTGCTCGCCGCCGGACAGCCATTCAACTTTGGCCTGGGCGCGCTGGGTCAGTTGCAACTGTTCGAGGAGCGCCATCGCCGCCGCGACCAGTTGCGCGCGCGGACGCCCGGTCGGCAGCGCCGGCAGGATGATGTTTTCCAGCGCCGAGAGGCCGCGGATCAGGTTGAACTGCTGGAATACGAAGCCGAAGCTGCGCCGCCGGATTTCGGTCAGGAAGCGTTCCGGCAAGCCGGAAACCTCTTCGCCGCGCAGACGGACCCGACCGCTGGTCGGCCGCGCCAGGCAACCGACGATGGTCAGCAGCGTCGTCTTGCCGGAACCGCTGGGACCACGAAAAGCCGTCACCTTGCCGGCTTCGATACGCAGGTCGATGCCCTGCAGGGCCCAGTACTCGTTGTGCTGGCCCTGGTTGAAGGCCTTGTGGACGGCGGAGATTTCGATCATCGCATCACAGTGTCGGGGTCGGTGATGGCCGCCCGCCAGATCGGCACCAGGACGGCAGCCGTATAGGGGAAGACCGTGAAGAAGAACAGGGTGGCGACCTGCAGGCCGTCGACGGCGGGGAACAGCGCGAATTCCGGGTAGACCACCGACCAGCCCTTGAGTACTGGCGCGAAGAGCGGCGCGCCGAAATGGAAGACATGCACCCAGGCGGCCAGGAATCCGCTCGCGAAGGCGGTCAGCGAAACCACCAGACCTTCCCACACCTTCATCCGGATCACGTCGCTGGTTTCCCAGCCGATTGCCTTGAGGATGCCGATTTCGCGCTTTTCCTCGGCCGACAGCCCGGCCGCCTTTTCCCAGGCGAAGATGGCGAAGGTGAGGATGACGCCAACCAGTACGGTGAGCAGGATGCCTTCGCGCCAGTCGAAGATGTGCTCGTAGGTACGCAGCATCTCGTCGCGCAGGATCGGCCGCGAGTCGGGCAGCGCTGCCGCCAGTTTGCTGGCGACGTTGCCGACTTCGAGCGGATTGCGCACCGACAGCGCGATATCGGTGTAATGCCCGGCCGGATACGCGAAGAAGGCGCGGAAATCGGCTTCCGCGAGCAACACCAGAGTCGCCGACTGGAGTTCGGAATCCGGCGTCAGCAGGCTGGCGACGCGCAAGGGATAGGGCTGCCCGCGATAATCGGGGAAGGCGAGCGTGTCGCCGACCTTCAGCTTGGCGGCGGCGGCCAGCCGCGTGCCGAGCATGACGCTGCCGACCGCCACTTCCGCGTCGGGACGCGCCATGAAGACGAGCTGGCTGCCGGATCGCGGGTCGCGATAGTAAGCCCAGAGCCGGGCTTCCTTTTTCTGGACCCCGCGCACCCGCCCGATGCTTTCCAGATAACCCGGCGGAATCAGATCGTGCCGGCCGGCGACCAGGCGCTGCAGGACGACTTCCGGCGAACCGGCAAGGACATGGGTAGCTTCGCTGCGCAGCGCGCTGGCAAACAGACTCAGCGACGCCAGCACGAAAACCAGCAGCGTATAGACGGCGAGCAGGCCGAGATTGCGCGCCTTGCGCCGGGCCAGCGAGCCCAGCGTGAAATCGATCAGATGCAGTTGCCGGTCAAGCCAGGAACGCATCAGCGGCACACGGCGGGAAAGTGGCGCACCATGTCACAGGTACTGGCGCACGGCAGCGACGACCTGCTCCGGCGTGCTGCCGAAATTGAGCGTGGACACCAGCTTGCCCTCGGCATCGACGACATAGGTCGCCGTCGTGTGGTCGATGGCATAGCTGCCATCGGGCTGTACCGGCCCCTTGCGATAGTTCGCCCCGAACTGGCGCAGCACCGCCGCCACCTCCTCCGGCGAGCCGCTGACGCCGAGCAGCGCGGGATGGAAGAAAGTCGCGTATTGCGCCAGATGGGCGAGACTGTCGCGTTCCGGATCGACGGAAATCATCACCATGCGGACGCGCGCACGCTCCTCTGCGGTCAACAGCCGGAGCGCCTGGGCGCCGGTCGACAGGGTGGTCGGGCAGATGTCGGGACAACTGGTATAGCCGAAGTAGACCAGCAGCACCTTGCCGCGCAGGGTTTTCGTATCGAAGGGGCCGTCGACCGCGTGCAGGACGAAGTCGCCGCCCGCCGGCAGCTTGCTGGCCGGTGCCTCGCGGTCGACCAGGAACAGGGCGGCAGCAAGGAAAATCGCTAACGCCGCGGCGATGGCGAACAGGAAATGATGACGTTTCATGCGCGCGCGCCCCGAGCGGACGACCGTGGCAGGCACGGACACCGGCTCGCCCCGCCGGCCAGTTGGAAAAGAGAAGACATGGCCGCGATGGTAGCGACTCCGCGAGGGCAGATGATGCGACAAATTGTCGCACACGAACTCACCGCGAATGCGCGCTACGCCGCCTCATTCGCCGCCACTGCGTGCCGGCTGGGTAGCCGGAAGCGCGCCGAAGCGTGTCGCCAGGGTGAAGACCACGAGATTGAGCACGGTGCCGACGACAAAGCCCTGGATCTGGCCGGGACTCTGCAACACGTACTGCCAGACCAGGGTACCGGCGACCCCGGCCGCCACCGCCGCGTAGAAGGCGGCCGGCGTCGTGCGCCAGCCCATCAGCACCGCCACCAGCGGCACCAGGATCGAAGGCGCCCAGTAGTCGTAAGCCGCCACCAGGATATCCAGCACATTGGGAATCAGCAGGGCGAACAACAGGGCGAGCACGCCGGTCAGCAGATTGCCCAGGCGGGCGATGTTGAGCGCCTGCCGTTCGTCGAGCGGCGTCCGCCGCAACGGACGCGTGACGTCCTGCACGAGAGCCACCGACGAGGCGTTGAGGAAGGAATCGGCCGACGACATGACGATCGACAGCACGCCGGCGATGATCAGCCCGGCCAGGCCGACCGGCATCACTCGCCGCACCACTTCGGGCAGCGCCAGGTTGGCCTGCAGGCCGGGATCGAGTTGCAATGCCACCAGACCGATGGCCCCGGCGATCAGGAAGAAGGGCACGGAAACGACGGCGCTCCAGAAATTGCCCTTGGCGGTATCCGACGCGCTACGGCCGAGCAGCAGACGCTGCAGATAGGGCGGCACGAGCGTCTCGCCGAACATGAAGACGAGGAACAGGGAGAGGAAGGAAAGCAGCGAGCGCTGTTCGCCGATGATCTCCAGGTGGGAGGCCGGAATGCCGGCGACGAAGGCGGCCCAGCCCCCGACTTCGGCCACCCCGAAAATGAACACCAGGGGAATGCCGAGGATGATCAGCCAGAATTGCAGGATGTCGGTCCTGACCACAGCCGCCATGCCGCCCAGCGTCGAATAGAAGAAGACGATGCCGGCGCCGACCAGGATGCCGAGCAAGGGCGGAATGCCGAGGAAGACCTTGAAGATGGCGCCCATGGCGCCAATCTGCGCGCCCAGGATGCCGGCGCAGATGAGCATCGAGAATATGCCGGTGATGACTCTGGCCCGCCGTCCGTAGGCCGGCTCCATCAGGTCGCCGACCGAGATGGCGCCGGGGAAGCGGTGCATGCGGGGGGCGACGAAGCAGGCGACGAGCATGATCTGCAGGCTGAAGCCCATCAGCGCCAGGGGATAGGCCAGGCCGCTGGAAAAGACCTTGGCCGCGTTGCCGGTGGAAAAGCCGCCGCCGATGAAGGACGCGGAAAGCGTGCAGAAGATGGCGAGCCAGCCGTAATTACCGTGCGACACGGCGAACTCGCGGAAACTGCCGAGTTTGCGGCTGGCATAACCCATGTACAGCACGATGGACAGATAGACCAGGATGATCAGGTGATCGAGCATGACGGAGCTTTCGTTGCGTGACGACGGCAAAGAAGATCGACCACGCCCGCGGCAGCCTTGCGCCGCCAGAGGGTTCGTGGCCGCGGCGCGCCCGCGCCGGCATGTGCCCTTGTCATCACCCCGGAAAATCGCACAAACCCGACCGCCTGGCAACCGCCGATTCCCCGATCAGCGCATCCCTTGGTGATTTTCCGCGCAGCGGGACGGCCGATTGGCGCTGCTGATGCTCACTCCCGCCAATGTTCGGCGACCCAGTCGACCGGCCGCAAATAGCGTTTCAGGTGACGGCCAAGCGGCTGCCCGCGCTGCGCGTCGAACAGGCCGGCCAGGTGGGCCAACGGTGGCGCATGCGCGACGGCATCCGACCAGCGGCCGGCGATCGCGTCGGCCGGGTCGGGTTTGCCGGGGAACATGACGATGCGCGCATCGCGCGGCAGGCGCGCCGGGCGCAGGTAGCGCAGCGGCCACGGGCCGAGGCAGTCGAGGCGGAAATGGCGCACCCAGGCGGACGGGAAAAAGCGGACCCCGCCGCGCACGCGTTTGGTCACGTAGCGCTGCTCGAACTGGAATTTCCCGGCCAAACCTTCCGGGTCGGCGCGGAATTCTTCGAGCAGGTAGGCATGGCCGCCGATCGGGAAGCGGAAGACCGAAGTCTGGCCCAGGCGTTCGAGTGGCTTGATCCAGTTGCGCGCGAGGATCACCTCGTCGGGCTGGCCGACGGCGAACAGTTCGTCGAGCGGGCCGGTGACCACCACGTCGAGGTCGAGGAAGAGCGCGGTGCCGCGCAGGCCGGCGAGGTCGGCGTTCCACAATGCGAGCTTGCGAAACTTGCCAGGCGCGTTGGTCGGCACCGGACAACCGAGGTCGGGCAGGTCGTGGCAGATCACCTCGGGGCGGATACCGTGCTGGTCGTCGGTGAAGCAGACGAAATCGAAGGGCGGCGTGAGCTGGCGCGCCACCATGCCATACAGGCGATTGACGTATTCCGGGCCGTAGCGCGTGCCCCACTTGATGCAAAGGACTTTGCGGTCGTTCATGACGTACCTTTCGGAGATTCCGTCCGCCCGACCGGCCCCCTGCCCGTCGCCGCCAGGACAAGGCGCAGGAGACGCTGCGGCGTCTTGAGCAGTTCGAGCAGGGTGTGACGGTAGGCGGCCGAACATTGCGGACGCAGGCGGATCGCCTGCAGATGGCGCGCATAGCGCGAATGGATTTCGCGCCAGCTTTGCGGATGGCGCGTGTTGGTCTGCGTGGTCCCGTCGTCCCGATAGCGGATGCGCCGGCTCGGGAAGGGATAGGCCCAGGCTCGCGTGCGCGCCGCCAGCGGCTGGAAGAAGTGCCAGGTTTCGCCGCGCAGGATGTCGTCGAAACGGATGCCGGCCAGCCGCTCGAGGGCGATCACGTGGGTCTTGGCACCGTACAGTCGGCGCCCGTAAACGTAATCGGCAAACCAGTCCACCCGCCCTTCCGCCGTGATCGCGCGCTGCCCGGGCTCGCTGTCGCCGCAGGTGTTGGAGATCAGCCAACCGGCCTCGGGATGCGCCGCCAGCATCGCTGCCGCGACCTCCAGCGCACGCGGTTCGAGGCGGTCCTCGTCGTCCATGAAGACAATGTGATCGCAGCCTTCGCGCCAGGCGCGGTCGATGCACAGGTTGCGCGCCCGGTTCGGGCCGCCGTTGCTTTCGAGGCGCATCATGCGCAGGCGGCGGTCGGCGAGCCAGGGCAGCACCGGCGCGTAATCGACGCGCGAAGCGTCGTCGCAGATCAGCATCTTCCAGTGCGGATAGGTCTGCGCGTGCAGCGAACGGATCGCTTCGATCAGGTGGGCCGGCCGGTTGCAGGTCGGCACGACGATGCCGAAGACCGGCGTTTTTTCCGTCGGCGGCGGGTTGACCGCAAGCAGGCGGGCCGTCGCACGGGCCAGCGCAAGCCTGAGGTCGACGGCCGGCAAAGCGTAATTTTCCGGTGCACTGTCCGGCCCCTGCAGCCGCGTGGCGAGATCGGCAAACGCCACCTCGCGCATGCTGCGCTCGCGCCCCGCCTGGCGCAGTGCCGCATCGATCACCGGCGCCGGACTGACCGTCTGCGGGCGTAGTGCGACGGCCGGCTTGCCGGCGGCGACCGCCTCGCTGAGCATGCTCAGGCTGTCGCGGGTGACCAGCACGATCTCTGCCGCATCGAGGAAAGCCGGCAGCAGGCGTTCCGGTGCGGCGTGCCACCAGACGGCGCCGACCAGCCAGTCGGCCCTGATTTCGCGGCGCAGGCGAGCTTCGACCTCGGGCGGCGTACGCCGCGAAGTCGTCAGCAGCCAGCGCCAGCCCTGCTCGCCAAGCCGGTTGACCGCCTCGACCAACTGCGTCCAGTCGGCCGCCGTGTAACGATGGCTGCGCGAATCGCCGCCGATCAGCAGCGCCGCCAGCCGCGCCCCGCCGCCTTGAGCGAAGGCCGCGCGCAGCCCGGCGCCGGCACCGGCGATTTCGCCCGGCGCGATGTCGGTGAGCAACAGGCCGCTGGCGATGCTGCGCGGGTGGCCGGGCACGACCTGCGGACTGAGCACGACATCGCACCAGCGCGCCGGCAGCGGCGCCGGATCGCCGCAATAGACGAGCCTCGCACCGCTGCGCCGGGCCAGGCTGACCGCATAGTGGAAGCCGCGCCCGCCGCTGACGACGATCACCCCGGCCGGCGGCGGTGGCTCGGCGGGCAGCTGGTAGGCGAGGCGCAGCAGGCGGTCGGACAGGCCACGCCGGGCCAGCGTGCCGGCCAGACGCAACAGCGGACGCAGAAAACCGCGCAGGGTCAGGCGGACCCGGTATTCGACCAGATCGGCCCGGCAATGCGCCGCCAGCGCCCGGGCCAGCCCGCGCGATTGCACCAGGTGACCGGGACTGCCTTCGTCGATGACCAGGATGCGGGAGACTTCAGTCAAGCGCCCGCTCCGCCGCGCGCGCTTCGGCATGGTCCCAGGCGGCGCGAATCCACGGCGCCGGGCGGATGAACTTGTAGCTCTTCTTCCAGGCCGGTGCCGGCCAACGGCCGTCGACCGCCTCGTGCGGGTTGGGCACGCCGGGAAAGGCGACCACCCGCGCGTCGGCCGGGTGCGTCGGCGTCTTCCAGAAACGCAGCGGCCAGGGCGGCACGCAGTGCGTCTTGAACAGCACGCACCAGGCGTCGGGCCAGAAGACCAGTTCGCGCACGGTGCGCGAGATGTAGGTCTGCGAGTTGCGGAAGGTGGCCAGAATCGCGTCCTGCTCGGCAAGCAGGCGGGTGAGCAGGTATTCGTCGGCGCCGACGGTGAAGCGGTAGACCGAGGTGTTGCCGATGTTGCGCCCGGGCTGCGTCCAGTTGCGCATGACGACGAAGCTTTTCTCCGGCTGGTAGGTGAAGAAATCGTCGAGGCTGCCGAGGATTACCACGTCGAGGTCGAGGAACAGCCACTGGCCGCTGAAACCGAACAATTGTTCGCTGGCGGCGTAAGTCGTCAGCTTGCGCCAGCCGCGCCGGTTGTACGGCGCTGGCAAGGCGATTTCCGGGCAATCGTGGCATTCGACCTCGGGCCGGATGCCGGCGCGCTCGTCGGTCAGACAGACGAAGCGCAAGGGCCCGGCGATGTTGGCGCGCACCATCGCGTACAACCGGTTGACGTATTCCGGGCCGTAGAGCTGGCCCCATTTCATGCAGAGTACCTGTTTCACCTTGCCTGCCTTTATTTGTGATGGGCTCAAACCCAATGGCGAGCGACGAAGGACGCCCGCTTCCAGAAACCATAGGCGCGCCATGCCACGTCCGCCGGATCGGGCTTGCCGTGAAAGACGACGATCGCCGCCGTCGCCGGCAACGGCGTATCGAGCCAGCCCGGCGCGCGCAGCCCGAGCCGCTCGCCGCCCAGCTTGGCGAGCCAGGGGAAGGCGCGCGAGTCGAGGCTTTTCTTGTACGAGACGATCTTCTCCGCCGGCCAGTTGGCGGCATCCGGCAGACATTCGTAAATCCACTCCTGGTCGCCGTTGCAGCTCGCCATGACGCCGTCGGCGTCGGCCTGGAAGCGTTCCCAGACCTGCGCATGGGCGCCGACCGTGAAGCGCATCACCGAACTGTTCCACATCGGGTTGAGCGACCAGTTGCGCAGGATGACGAAATCGCCCGGCTGATCGGCCAGGAAATCGATGTTGCCGACAATCACCAGGTCGAGGTCGAGATAGAGCAGCGGCCCGCAAAGGCCGTGGAATTCCGGCGCGAACAGGGAAAGCTTGTACCACCAGCCGCTCAGCCCCGGCGTGCAGTCGAGCGGCAGCACGACGACGGCGGGGTCGAGCCCCTGCGGGAATTCGGTCAGGCAATGAAAGCGGAACGGTCGTTGCAAGTGACGCGCGACCATGCGGTACAGGCGATTGACGTATTCCGGCCCGTACTTCGTCCCCCATTTCAGGCAGACGACGTTGAGCGCTTCCTCACAGGCGGCCATCGACAGCCTCGCGCGGGAACAGGTGCTTGACGTCGTAGATCACCGCCTGCGGCCGGCACAGCGCGCGGATCGCGGCGATGCCCAGGGCCGCGAACTGGCGGTGGGCGACAGCGACGACCACCGCATCGTAGGGGCCGGCGGGCTGCCCGACCGGCGTGATGCCGTATTCCGCCTGCGCCTCGTCGGCATCGACCCAGGGGTCGTAGACATCGACCTCGGCGTTGAGCCCGGCCAAGGTACGGACGATATCGACCACCTTGGTGTTGCGCAGGTCCGGGCAGTTTTCCTTGAAGCTGAGGCCGAGGACCAGGACACGCGCACCGACGACGTTGATCCGCCGGCGCAGCATCAGGCGGACGACGCTCTCGGCGACGTAGGTGCCCATGCCATCGTTGATGCGGCGGCCGGCGAGGATCACCTGCGGGTGGTAGCCGACGGCTTCGGCCTTGTGCGTCAGGTAGTAGGGATCGACGCCGATGCAGTGACCGCCGACCAGGCCGGGGCGGAAAGGCAGGAAGTTCCACTTGGTGCCGGCGGCGCGCAGCACCGCCTCGGTGTCGATGTCGAGGCGGTTGAAGATCAGCGCCAGTTCGTTGACCAGCGCGATGTTGATGTCGCGCTGCGTGTTCTCGATCACCTTCGCCGCCTCGGCGACGCGGATGCTGTCGACGCGGTGCGTGCCGGCGCTGACGATGCTGGCGTAGAGGGCATCGACGTAAGCGGCGGCGGCCGGCGTCGAACCGGCGGTGACCTTGATCGTGTTGGTCAGCCGGTGCTGCTTGTCGCCGGGGTTGATGCGCTCCGGGCTGTAGCCGGCGTAGAAGTCGCGGTTATAGACCAGCCCGGAAACGCGCTCGATGGCCGGAATGCAGACTTCCTCGGTGGCGCCGGGATAGACGGTCGATTCGTAGATGACCACGGCGCCGGGCGCGATGACCGCGCCGATGGCCTCGCTGGCGCGCAGCAGCGGGCCCATGTCGGGCCGGTTGCTGGCGTCGACCGGGGTCGGCACGGTGACGATGTAGGTGTTGCAGTCGCGCAGCGCTGCGGCGTCGCAGGAAAAGCGTAGCTGCGTCGCCTGCCGCAGTTCGTCGGCGGTCAGCTCCAGCGTGCGGTCGTGCGCTTCGCCGAGTTCGCCTACCCGGCGCGGACAGATGTCGAAGCCCAGCGTCGGCAGATAGCGGCCGAACTCGACGGCCAGCGGCAGACCGACGTAGCCGAGGCCGATGATGGCGATGCGGGCGTCAGCGAGCGTATGCAAGTTGCCCGCCTTTCTCGCGCGCGGCGACCAGTTCCTGGTAAGTCGCCAGGGTATCTTGCAGCATGTGTTGCAGCTCCAGTGAGTCCGGCAGTGGCGCCGGACGGTGATCGCCGGCAAGAACGCGCCGGCAGGTTTCGATCAGTTCGTCGCGCTCGCCCGGAGCCACCTGGCCGGCCGGGAACATCGCCGCGAGCAGTTCGGCAACGCCGCCATGGGCGTAGGCGACGACCGGCACGCCGAGCGCCAGCGCTTCCAGCACCGTACGCCCGAAGGCTTCCGGCTGTGTGGATAGCGACAGCACCAGCGCGCTGACGCTGAAGATCTCGCGCAGGTCGCCACGGTGGCCGGTGAACGTGAGGTGATCGGCAACACCCTGCGCCTTCGCCGCCGCCTGCAGCTCGGCCAGGTAAGGCAGATGGCGGGCGTCGGCCTCGCCGACGACGACGCCGTGGATGTCCGGGTGGCTGGCCTTGAGCGCGGCGATCAGGGCGATGAAGTCGTGGTGCCCCTTGAGCCGCGTGATGCGGCCGGCGAGCACGAGCAGGCGCTTGCCGGCAAATTGCGGCCAGGCCGCCCGCCAGTCGTCCAGCCACTGCGGCGACGGCCGGTAATCCGGGCGATAGAGCGCCGGATCGATGCCGCGCGGAATGACCTTCACGGTCGCCGGGTCGCAGGCCGGGTAATTGGCACGCAGGTAGGCGGCGATCGAATCCGACACCGCGATCACCGCCTCGCCGCGCGTCATCACCGCGCTATAGGCGCCGACCGAGTAATAGCCATGCACCGTCGTCACCAGGCGCGGCCGTGTCGCGGCCGGCATGCCCTGCCAGGCCAGCCGGCAGATCCAGGCCGGCAGACGGGAACGCACGTGCAGCACGTCCACCCTCTGTTCGGCGAGGAAGCGGCGCAGCGGACCGATCAGGCGCAGGGTGAGCGGCGACTTGCGCCCGACCGGCCAGGCGAAATGTTCGGAGCCCTCGCCGATCAGCCGGTCAACCAGCCGCCCGCCGGCCGACATGACCAGCGAACGATGGCCCTGGCGGACCAGGTGGTCCGCCACTTCCAGGGTGCCGCGTTCGACGCCGCCGCTTTCCAGCGCCGGCAGGACTTGCAGGACGGTCAGGCGTTGGGATACCAAAATTGCTTGATCCACTTCGCGCAACGCGCGGCTTCGTCGAGTTGGCCGTTCAGATGGGGCAGCGACTGGCCGGCCTGCCAGTGCTGGAAGCGCGTCACCCAACCGCTCTGCGCCAGCCGTTCGAGACCGCGCACGACGCGGCTGGAATGGCGCGTCGGCAAGTCGAAAACGCCGACGCCAGTGCCCGAGGTCAGCGCCTCATAGACCATCGACACGCTGTCCGGCGTTACCCAGACCTGGCCGGCGCAGCCCAGCACCTCGTGCAGCCAGCCTTGCGTGGTCCGCGCGAAGGGGACGACCTCGAGATTGGCATGCGCCAGCCCTTGCAGGCCGTCGAGCAGCGAGGCCGGCGTGCGCGGCGAGGTGGTCAGCGTCCAATGGACCTGCGGCGTGGCGGCGACCAGCTTGCCGACCGCCGCCAGGATTTCATCGTCCTGCCAGACGTAGTGGCGCGAAATGCCGCCGAGCAGGATCAGGCCAACGTTGGGGTCGGCGGCGACCGAGCGCTGCATGGTGTTGAGCGCGCCCTGGGTGAGGATCACCTGCTTCGACGGCGCGACGCCGTCGTGCTGCGGGATCAGGCAGAGGTCGAAAAGTTGGCGCGGCAGGCTGGGCTTCATCAGCACCACCGTCTTGCCGCCGTAGGCGCGCTTGGCGGCGAGGATGTTGAGGTGGGTGGCGTGGCCGGCGCCGACGATCAGGTCGGGGACCGGCAGCCCTTCACCGGGCGGAAAGCTGCCGCCGGCCAGATGGGCCAGCGCCTGCAGCGGCGGCAGCGCGCGCAGTTCGATCTCGCGCACCGGCAACTGCTGGCGCAGCGCCTTGAGCAAGCCCCGAATCTGCTGCAGATGGCCGGGCTTGCCGTCGGTGATGGTCCAGATGACACAGCCGGAATTGCCGTTCATGCCGTTTTCGCTCCTGAATTTGTCCCGGTGGGACGTGCGGAGCTATTGTCGGCAGGCTCGGTGACAAAGCCGTTAAAGCTGGATAACGTCTATGTGACGCTTGGGCTTCAGTGGGCAAACATCCCGACCAGCGGCACGACGGCGACGCCAGCGGCGATCAGCAGGATCTGCCGGAAAAAACTCTCGCCCTGCTTGTGCAGCAGCGGAAAGAGGTCGGCCAGCGCGACGTAGATGAAGCTCGAGGCGCCGATCACCAGCACGTAAGGCAGCACGAAATCGGCGGTGGACAGCGCGAAGAAACCGAGCGCTCCGCCGAGCAGCGAACTCAGGCTGGAGCCGGCGTTGGCGACGAAGGCCTTGGTGTTGCTCCAGCCAGCGTTGCGCAGGAGCACGAAATCGCCCATTTCCTGCGGCACCTCGTGAGCAATGATGGCGACCGTCGTGGTCACGCCGAGCATCGGGTCGGCGATGAAGGCGGCGGCGATCAGCACGCCATCGACGAAGTTGTGGAAGGCATCGCCGATCAGGATCAGCGGCGGCGCCGTGGTCGTCGCGTGGTGTCCCTCATGGTCGGCGCAATCCCCGTGCGAATGCCGCCACAGCGCCAGACGCTCCAGGGCGAAAAACGCGAACAGCGTGCCCAGCATCAGCGCGAACAGCGTTGCGAACGGACCGCCGTGGTCGTGCCCCTCGTGCTCGTGCTCATGGTCGGCGGCGGCCTCGGCGGCGATTGCCGCCTGGTCGTCGGGCGCATGGTCGTGGCCGGCATGGATATCGACCGGCGGCAAGGCATTGAAGGCTTCCGGCAGAACGTGCAGGAAGGCCGACGACAACATGACGCCGGCGGCAAAGGCAACGAGGATCGCCGTCGATTGCCGCGACAGGCGGAACACCACCAGCGCCGCGGCGGCCATGCTGATCAGCCCGCCGGCGAGGCAGGCGACGAGGATCATGCTCAGGGTAGTCATTTCTTCTTTCCTTGTGGGACCTGATAGGGTTCGACCCGCTCGGCGGCGAGACGGTAGGCGTAAATGCCCATGCCGCTGTCGCCGCCCTGCAGCGTCAGGGTGCCGCTGACCGTAAAGGTCTCCATGGTGCGCATGCCGCGCACCGGTTTGGCCGGCACCACCAGGATGACCTGGTTCGACGGTGGCGGCGGAACATGGACGCAGGCGCCGAAATACGGCACAAGCAGGAATTCGAGGATGTCGTCGCCCTTGCGTTCGAGCGGCACGACGAACCCGGGGATGCGGATGCGCTGGCCGTTCAGGCTGCGCTCGACCGGCGCCTTGTCCCATTCCTTGCGCACCTTGGCGAGCAGTTCACTGGCCTTGGGATCGGCATCCTGCAGCCGCTTCAGATCGACGCCCTTGAACACCGCCATCGGGTCCCAGTCGGCCGGCATCAGGTCGTCCCACATCAGTTCGCGGAAGCCCTGGAGGTTGCCCTTGCCCGCGGCCAGACGCTCGCCGACGCGGTAATCGGCAGCCGACAGGGTGAGCGGCAAGAGTAGCAGGAGGAGCAGTAATCGTTGCATCACGAGGTCCTTCAGGAGCGCGGCGTCAGGCCGTCGGCGAGCGACAGGCGGTAGGCGCGCCAGGCCGGCAGCAGGCCGACCAGCGTGCCGCAAGCCAGCACCAGGCCGAGCAGGCGCCATTCGGCGGGGCTCGGCGCCAGCGGCAGCGCCGCCAGGCCGAAGCGCAGCAGCAGCCCGTCGCCGCTGGCGGCGAACAGGCTGAGCAGGCCGAGGCCGCAGAACGCGCCGAGCAGGCTGACCAAGCCGCTTTCGAGCAGCAACAGGCCAAGGATATGGCGCGGTCCGGCGCCCAGCGAGCGCAGGATCGCCATTTCGCGCCGCCGCTCGTTGAGGCCGGCGAGCAGCGTCGCCATCAGCCCGGCCAGACCGACCGCCAGCACCAGCCAGGACACCGCCTGCAGGGCCTGCTCGACGATGCCGACGGTCTGCCACAACTGGTCGAGGGCGACGCCGGGGAGCACGGCGAGCAGCGGCTCACCGGCGAATTGGTTGATATTGCGCTGCAGGCGGAAAACTTCGACGCGCCGGTGCAGGCCGACGAGGAAAGCGGTGATCGACTGCGGCGTCAGGTCGAACTTCTGCACCACGTCGGCGCCGACCGAGAAACCCGGCAGCGGCGCGCCGCCCACCCAGTCGAGATGGATCGCCTCAATGGCGGCGAGCCCGATATGCACCGTGCGATCGACCGGCGTCCCGGTCGGCGCCAGGATGCCGACCACACTGAACGGCTTGTCGGCGTGTTCCATGCCGGCCAGGCCGCCGTCGCCGTGCGTCAGCGTGATCTGGTCGCCAATGCGGTAGCCCAGGCGCTGCGCCACCTCGGCGCCGAGCACGGCGTCGAAGATGCCGGAGAAAACCTGGCCGCTGGCGAAGCGCAGCGGCTGGCGGTCGCCGTAGCGGTAATGGTCGAAATAGGCCGGCGTCGTGCCGAGCACCGGGAAACCGCGGTGCGAGTCGCCGAGCGCCAGCGGCACGCTCCAGGCGATCGCCGGGTCGGCGGCGATCTTCCGATAGCTGTCCCAGCTCAGGTTGTTGGTCGCCTCACCGAGCCGGAACACCGAATACAGCACCAGTTGCACCGGGCTGCTGCGGGCGCCGACGACCAGGTCGGTACCGGAAACCGACTGCGCGAAACCGTCGCGCGCCGCCTGGCGGATGCGTTCGACCGAGAGCAGCAGGGTCGTCGCCAGGAGCACGGCGAGCAGCGTCAGCCCCAGGCTGAGGCGACGGTTCCAGGCGCTGGCCAGGGCCAGCCGCCAGAGTGCGTTCATGCCTCGCCTCCGGCCAGGGCGAGGCTGTCGTCGAAATGCCTGGCCAACCGCAGATCGTGGCTGACGAAGACGAGCGCGCTGCCGGCCGCCCTCGCCTCACCCAGCAACAGCTCGATGAAGGCATCCTGGCGGGCGGCGTCGAGCGCCGAGGTCGGCTCGTCGGCGACGATGATTTCCGGCCGGCCGATCAGCGCGCGCGCCGCGGCGACGCGCTGCTGCTGGCCGACCGACAGTTCGCCGGCGGGCGCCGCCGTCGCCGCGGGCTCCAGGTCGAGCGCCGCCAGCAGGCGCGCCGCCGCGGCCGCCGGATCGTCGGCGCGCTGCCGGCGACGCCGCGAAAAGCGGCAGGGCAGCAGCACGTTGTCGCGCGCCGACAGCCAGGGCAGCAGGTTGAACTGCTGGAAGATGAAACCGAGATGGTCGGCGCGGAAAGCGTCGCGCCGCGCCGCCGACAGCGCGCCGAGCGCTTGGCCGAGCAATTCGATGCGGCCGCGCTCGGGCTGCAGGACGCCGCCGATCAGGTTGAGCAAGGTGCTCTTGCCGGCGCCGCTCGGCCCGTGCAGGAACAAACTGCGACCGGCGGCGACGGCCAGGTGTTCGAGACGAACGGCTGGCGGCGCGGCGGCGCGCCAGCGAAACAGCAGATCGTCGATGCGGATCGCCATGCCTACCAGGAGAAGACCGGCTGCCGGATATCCACGCGACCGGCCTTCTGCCCCTTCGGGCCGGCAAAACTGACTTCGAGCGCGCGCAGGCGCGGGAATGCCTCGCCGACCTGGACCCGCAGGCCATCGAGCGCCAGCGGGTTGGCACAAAGATAGACATAGCGCGCTTCGATATCGCCGTGACCATCGCCGCCGCCTTGCCCGTCAAGCAGCGGGGCAGTGACCTTCTGTTCGCTCAAGGCGCACTGCGCGGCCGCTGTCGGTACGAAAAGCTGCGCCGGCGCGCGCAGCTTCTCCAGCGCCGCCTGGGCGGCCAGTTGTTCGCGTGGGCTCCGTGCCGCCCGCTCGAAACCGACCAGATCGTGCTGCGGCGCCTCCAGCAACAGCGTCAGCTGCGCCCCTTCGACGACGATGCCAAGCTGGCCGAGCCCATGCTGGTGGGCATGCTGCTCATGCGCCGCCGCTTGCAGCGCAAGCAGGGCAAGCAGCAATAGAGGTGATTTCTTCATCGGCTATTCCTCCCTGGTTCGAAACGCTGCTCCGCGGACCAACCGCCGGCCTCAACCGCCGAACTGGCGCCGCCTCTGTTCGTGCCGTTCCTGCGCCTCCAGGCACAGGCTGGCGGTCGGCCGCGCCAGCAGGCGGGCGATGCCGATCGGCTCGCCGGTATCCTCGCACCAGCCATAGCTGCCGTCATCGATGCGCTTCAGCGCCTGGTCGATCTTCTTCAACAGTTTGCGCTCGCGATCGCGCACGCGCAGTTCCAGCGCATGTTCCTCTTCGGCGCTGGCGCGATCGTTGGGATCAGGCTCGGCCGCCGTCTCCTGCAGGTGATGCGTAGTCTCTTCGGCAGCACCGCGCAGCGCCGCCTCCTCGTCGAGCAGGCGCTGGCGGAAGAAAGCCAGCTGGGTCGGCGACATGTATTCATCTTCCGATGCTGACAGCAGCTCGGCCTCGCTCGGCAACCCCGGTTTTGCAGTGGATCGTGACATCGATCTTTCCTTGTTCGTCATGGGACGTCTGCGGCATGCCCGCAACCGGCACGGCCAACCCGAACCGACGCTGCGCACCCGACCGCAACGCTATCGATTGCGGACGGGCGATGTTATAACATCGCATCCCCACCACCAAGTCGACTTCGAGAATGATTGAACCCGATGCCGAAGCCGAGTTGCTCGAGCGCGCCGAAACCCGCTGCCGGCAACAGGGCGCCAGCCTCACCGCGATCCGCCGCGAAGTACTGGCGCTGCTCGGTCGCCAGCCGAACGGCATCAAGGCCTACGACCTCCTCGAACAGATGCGGCAGACCCGCCCCAACGCCGCCCCTCCCACCGTCTACCGCGCCCTCGATTTCCTGATCGCCCAGGGCCTGGCGCACCGCATCGGCCGCCTCAACCTGTTCGTCGCCTGCCGCCACAGCAGCCACCCGTCGCCGGCGCTATTCCTGCTCTGCCCGCGCTGCAACGGCGTCAGCGAACTGCGCGACCCCGACGTCTCGGCCCGCCTCTTCGCCAGCCTGCAAGCCGCCGGCCACCGCCTGGACAGCCCGGAAGTCGAAATCAGCGCGGTCTGCCCGCGCTGCGCGGGGCAGCAGGAGACCGTTTCAAGTCCTGAGTAAATTTACTCAATGCTTGAAACGCCCGGCCGGCCCGCCTCCAGCACGCGCAGCAGCGAACTCGTGTCGTCCTTGCCGAAACCCAGTGCCATCAGCGCGTTCAATTGCTGTGCGACGCTCGCCGTCAGCACCACCGGCACGCCGCTCTGACGCGCCGCTGCGAGGACCAGCCCGTAGTCCTTGTGGTGCAGGCGGGCCTCGATGCCGGCCGAAAAATCGCGGTCGACCATGCGCTGGCCCATGATGTCGAGCACGCGCGAGCCGGCCGAACCGCCGGCCAGCGCCTGTTTCACCTTGGCCGGATCGACGCCGGCGGCCCTGGCCAGGTGCATCGCTTCGGCGGCTGCCTCGATGGCGGCGACCATGATCATCTGGTTGCAGGCCTTGGCGACCTGGCCGGCGCCGTTGGGGCCGATATGGACGATGCGCTGGCCGAGTCTTTCGAGCAGCGGGCGCACCCGTTCGAGCACCGCTGCGTCGCCGCCGGCCATGATCGCCAGCGTCGCGGCAATCGCCCCCTGCTCACCGCCGGAGACCGGCGCGTCGAGCATGTGGATGCCCTTCTCCGCCAGTTGGCCGGCGATGCGCCGGGCAACGTCGGGAGCGATGGTCGAGCAATCGACCAGCACGCTGCCCGGCGCCATGCCGTGGATCAGGCCGTTGTCGCCAAGCGCCACACCTTCGACGTCGGCGCTGGAAGTGATGACAGTGAACACCACCTCGCACGCCGCGCCGAGCGCGGCCGGCGTCGGGTGCACGGTGGCCGGCAGGCCGTCGGCGCTGGCCGGGCGGCGCACCCAGACGTGCAGCTCGTGACCGGCCGCCTGCAGGTGCAAGGCCATCGGGCGCCCCATCGCGCCCAGGCCGATGAAACCGACCTTCATGCCTGCCCCGACAGGCTTTCCAGCAGCTTCAGCACGGCGATCGAATCCTCCTCGCCCAGCCCCGAGCCGACCATCGCGTTGAACATCTGCGCGGTTGCCGCCGAACCGGGCAGGCACAGACCGAGTTCGTGCGCCGTCTGCATGACGATGTTCAAGTCCTTCTCATGCATCCAGCTCTTGAAGCCCGGCTTGAAGTTGCGGTCAAGCATGCGCTGGCCGTGGTTTTCCAGGATCTTCGAGTAGGCGAAGCCGCCGAGCAGCGCCTCGCGCACCTTGGCGCGGTCGACGCCGTTTTTCGATGCGAAGGCCATCGCCTCGGCGACCGCCAGCACGCCCATGCCGGTGACGATCTGGTTGGCTGCCTTGGTCACCTGCCCGGCCCCCGGGCCGCCGACATGGACGATGTTCTTGCCCATGCAGGCAAATGCCGGCTCGGCGCGGGCAAAAGCGGCGTCGGAACCGCCGGCCATGATCGAAAGCGTCCCGGCAATCGCCCCGACTTCCCCGCCGGACACTGGCGCATCGACGAAATCGACGCCGGCCGCCGCCAGTTCGGCGTGGATGGCCTTGGCTGCTGCCGGCGCGATGGTGCTCATGTCGACGGCGACCAGCCCGGCCGTGCCGGCGCTGGCGACGCCGCGCATGACTTCGGCGACATCCGGCGCGTCGGCGACCATCGAAATCACCAGTTCCTGGCCGCGCGCCACCTCGGCGGGCGACGCGGCGCCGCTGGCGCCAGCGTCGAGCAAGGGCTGCATCGATTCGGCACGGCGCGCCCAGACGCTGACCTGGTGGCCGCCCTTGAGCAGGTTGAGGGCCATCGGGCGGCCCATGATGCCAAGGCCGATGAATCCGATCTTCATTTTGTTATCTCCGTTCGTTTGGGGTTCAGGGCAGGCCGATGACTTTGCGTTCTTTCGGCCAGCGGATGCGGTAATCGGCGGTGAAGCTGGCCGCCGCGCCGGCATCGAGACGCTGTTCCCAGGCGACGACGCCCGGCCGGTCGTCCCAGTCTTTATCGGTGACCGGCGGCTGGAAGCTGGCCTCGACCTCGATCTGGCTGTCGCGGGCGACCGGGCTGGCATCGATGACGCGGATGTCGACCGGCCGCGCGTGCTGGTTGGTCACCGTGAACACGTCGGCGAGACGCCGTTCCGCCTGCTGGCCGACGAAACCGGCGCGCGCCTGGTCGGCGGCCAGGTTGCGCACCGCCACCTTGATCTTCTCGTCACGCCCGAAGGGCAGCTCCAAGCGCGTTTCCTGCGCCGGATCCCAGGTGGTCTGGCCGACGTAGGCGCCGTTGCGGTAGATCTGCAGCGGACCGGCAGGCCAGACGCCTTCCGGCAGCGCGCCGCGGGCAACCAGGTAGGCGGCCTTGTCCTGGCGCGGCGCCACCTGCGCGTGCAGCTCCACCGGCACCTGCAGGCTGCCCAGCGCCACCGCCACCTTGCGCCCGTCGGCCGGCAGGTCGATGCGGCCGGGAATCGCGTATTCGGTGGCGAATTCGCTCTGCGTCACCGCCACCTCGAACAAAGGCTCGGCAGCCTGGTCCGCCGCCACGCCACGTTTCGCCATGGGCGCCGGGGCGGCCGCCATCATCGGCATCACGGCGCGCGCTTCGGGGCGCACTTCTGGACGCAGCGAGAGGTTCCAGGGATCGGGCAGCGGACCGGCGACGCGCTGCTGCGGCTGGCCGGTGGATAGCGCGAGTTCGACCTTGCTCCAGTCCTCGCCGCTGCGCTGGGCGATCTGTGCCAGACGCTCGATCTCGACCCGCCGTCCGTCGCTGTCGAGCTTGGCGCGGTAAGCCGGCCGCCAGCCGGCCTCGGCGAACAGGTAGCGCAGGCGGACGCGGCCATCACGCCGCGCGTTCAGGCGCAGGTCGAGCTGACGGACGGCGGCGACCGCCGGGCGGACGCGTTCGAGGTCGCGCTGGCGGGCCTGCAGTTCGCGTTCGAGGTCGCGCTTTTCCGAGTCGATCTCGAGGATGCGCCGCTGCGCCTGGACGCCGCCCAGGCGCAGGGCGTCGAGCACACGCTGCGGGTTGCCGTCGTGGATGGCGTCGCCGGGCGAAGCCAGCGCGTCGAGATACTTCAGCGTGCGCTCCGCCGCCAGCCGCTCGCCGTCAAGCTGCGCCACGCGCTCGCTCAACTGGCGGACCAGCTTTTCCAGCCGCGCCTCCTCGGCGTTGAGCGGCGCGCTGCGCGCGCTGTCGCGCCAGACCAGCTCGCCGATCTCGATCCCGGCATCGGCCTCGATCTGCACGCTGTCCACGTCGAAACTGGCGGGCAGGCCGGCGATCTGCAATTCCTGAGCACCGGCGCGCACATTCGCGGTACGCTCGATCAAGGCGCTGCCCGGATAGAGCACGACCCGGCTGACTGGCGCGTTCGACGCGGCCAGCGCTGGCAGACAGCCGACGAAGAACAGGGGAAGGAGAATAGGCAGCTTCATGACAAGGGACTCGGGAAAGCGGTCAGCGGATTATAGCGAGCCATCCGCGGCCAGGGCGGAAGCAAACGCATACCGCTTCTTAACGGCACTTAACAAGGCGGCGGGGGATCATTCGGCCATGACCGAAGCCAGCCCCCTCCTCCGACCGCGCCAGGTGCTCGCCGCGCTCGCCTGCGCCGTGCTCGCCGCCTGCACTTCCTTGCCGGCGGTCGGCCCGGATTACCGCTTGCCGGCGCTGAAGCTGCCAACGCTATGGCACAGCCAGCCGGCCGTAGCGACGACCAGCGATATCGACCCGCTGCTGCGCCGCTGGTGGCAGCAACTCGACGACGCAACGCTGGACAGCCTGATCGCCCGCGCCCTGACCGCCAACCTCGACCTCAAGCAGGCCGAGGCCCGCCTGCGCCAGGCGCGGGCGCTGCGCCGCCAGGCCATCGGCGATCAATTGCCGACGCTCTCGGCGAGCGCCGGCAAGACCCGCAGCCACGCCGCCGGGACGAGCAGCACGTTGTACGATGCTGGCTTCGACGCGCGTTGGGAAATCGACCTCTTCGGCGGCCAGCGCCGTGCCGTCGAAGCGGCCGACGCCGACGCCGCAGCGGCCGCGGCCAGCCTCGAACAGGTGCGCGTCACCCTGGTCGCCGAGGTGGCGCAGAACTACGTCGATCTGCGCAGTGCCCGGCAGCGCCTGGCAATCGCCCGCGACAACCTGGCCACCCAGGAGGAGAGCGCGCGCATCGCCGACTGGCGACGGCAGGCCGGGCTGGCCGGCAGTCTCGACGTCGAGCAGGCGGTGGCCAACCGCGAACAGACCCGGGCCAGCCTGCCCGACCTGGAGATTGCCGCCCGCGAGGCAAGCAACCGCCTCGCCGTCCTCCTCGGCGCCGCGCCCGGCGCGCTTGATCCCTCGCTGGCCGCCGCCGACGGCTTGCCGGAGGTGCCGGCCGACCTCGCGGTCGACATCCCGGCCCGCGTCCTCACCCGCCGTCCCGACCTGATCGCCGCCGAGCGCACGCTGGCGGCGGAAACCGCGCGCACCGGGCAGAAGCTCGCGGCGCGCTTTCCCAGCCTGACGCTGAGCGGCAGTTTCGGCTGGCAGGCCTACAGCCTGGGCGCGCTCGGCGGTAGCGACACGCTGCTGCGCACGCTGGCCGGCTCGCTGGCGGCGACGCTGTTCGACGGCGGCCGCCTGCGTGCCGCCGTGGACGCGCAGGACGCGCGCCGCGAGGAAGCGCTGCACGCCTACGAGGAGAGCGTGCTCGGCGCCCTGGAGGAGGTCGAGAATGCCCTCTACGCGCATGCCGCCGCCCGCCAGCGCATCGTCGCCCGACGTCAGGCAGCGGAGGCGGCGCGCAACGCGGCGACGCTCGCCCGCCAGCTCTACGAATCCGGCCTCACCGACTTCCGCGACGTGCTCGACGGCGAACGCACCCGGCTCAGCGCCGAGGACAGCCTGGCGAACGCCGAGGCGCTGCAACTGACGACACTGATCAAACTTTACAAGGCGCTGGGCGGCGGTTGGGACGATGCTGCCGCGCCGGCCACGGAAACACCATGAGCGAAAGAACCAACGGAACTCCCGATGCGCTGCGCCAGTTGCTGGCCGGTGCCCAGCGCGGCCAGACCGCTTCCCGCCGCCGCTGGTGGCTGGCCGGTGGCGGCGCCGCCCTGCTCCTCCTGGTCGGCTGGCTGGCCCTCGGCAGCAAAGGCGAAGCGCCGGGACAGTATCTGACCGAACCCGCCGCGCGCGGCAAACTGGTCGTCACCGCCAGCGCCAGCGGCACCCTGCAGCCGACCAAGTCGGTCGATGTCGGCAGCGAACTGTCGGGCACGCTGGCCGAAGTGCTGGTCCAGGAAAACGACGTCGTCAGGAAAGGCCAGTTGCTCGCCCGCCTCGACCCGGCCAAGCTCGACGACGCGGTGATCAAGTCGCGCGCCGCCGTCGCCGCGGCCGAAGCCAGCGTCGCCGAGGCGCGGGCGACGCTGGCCGAGAACCGGGCGGCGCTGGCGCGCATGCGGCGGGTCGCCGAGTTGTCCGGCGGCAAGGTGCCGGCGCCCAGCGAACTCGACACCGCCGAGGCCGCCGTGCAGCGCGCCGTCGCCAGCGAAGCCAGCGCCCTGGCGCAGGTGGCGCAGGCGCGGGCGGCGCTGAAGACCGACGAGACCAACCTGACCAAGGCGACGATCCGCTCGCCGGTCGACGGCGTCGTCCTGACGCGCAAGGTCGAACCCGGACAGACCGTCGCCGCGCAGATGACGACGCCGGTCCTGTTCGTCCTGGCCGAAGATCTGACGCGCATGGAACTGCAGGTCAAGGTCGATGAAGCCGACGTCGCCAGCGTCAAACCCGGGCAACCGGCCAGCTTCACCGTCTCGGCCTGGTCGGGGCGGCACTTTCCGGCGAGCATCCGGCGCGTCGGCCTGGGCTCGACGACGACCGACAACGTCGTCACCTACAAGACCGTGCTCGACGTCGCCAACGACGATCTGGCGCTGCGCCCGGGCATGACGGCGAGCGCCACCATCGTCACCGCCGAACGCGCCGACGCGCTGCTGGTGCCGAACGCCGCGCTGCGCTACACGCCGGCCGCCAGCGCGGCAGCGGCGCCGAGCGGCAGCATCCTCCGGCGCTTGATGCCGAGACCGCCGGATGCGCCGAAGAACCGTCCGGCTTCCGCCAACGGCAGCGGCAGCCAGGTCTGGGTGCTGGTCGACGGCCAGCCACGCCCGGTCGCGGTCGTTACCGGCGTCAGCAACGGCCGGCAGACCGAGATCACCGGCGGCGAACTGCAGCCCGGCATGGCGGTGATCACCGAATACCAGGCGGGCAAGCCGTGAGTGAAACGACCGCGCCGCTGATCGAACTGCGCGCCATCACCAAGACCTACGGCAGCGGCGACATCGCCTTCCAGGCGCTGCGCGGCATCGACCTCGCGATCGCCGCCGGCGAGTTCGTCGCCGTCATGGGGCCGAGCGGTTCCGGCAAATCGACGGCGATGAACCTGCTCGGCTGCCTCGATACGCCGAGCAGCGGCTCCTACCGCTTCCAGGGCATCGCCGTCGAAGAACTCGACCGCAACCAGCGCGCGCTGCTGCGCCGCCACTGCCTGGGTTTCGTCTTCCAGGGCTTCAACCTGCTGGCGCGCACGACGGCGCTGGAAAACGTCGAACTGCCGCTGCTCTACCGCGGCGAACCGGTCGCCCAGCGCCATGCGGCGGCGCGCGCCGCGTTGCAACGGGTCGGCCTGGCCGAACGCGAGGAGCACACGCCGGCCGAACTTTCCGGCGGCCAGCAGCAGCGCGTGGCGATCGCCCGCGCCATCGTCACCAATCCGCTGCTGCTGCTCGCCGACGAGCCGACCGGCAACCTCGACAGCCAGCGCAGCCACGAGATCATGGAACTGCTGGTGGCGCTCAACCGCGAACAGGGCATCACCATCGTCATGGTCACCCACGAACCGGACATGGCGGCCTACGCCAGCCGCAGCGTGCATTTCGTCGACGGCCGCGTCGACTGCGACACCCGCCAGACATCATGCTCCTGAACGCCCTGCTGCTCGCCCTGCGCGAAATCCGCCGCAACCTGCTGCGCTCCTTCCTGACCGTGCTCGGCATCGTCATCGGCGTCGCCGCGGTAATCACCATGGTGACGCTGGGCAACGGCGCGACGCGCATGGTCGCCGAGCAGATTTCCAGCCTCGGCAGCAACCTGCTGATGGTTATGCCCGGCCAGCGCCTCGGTCCCGGGCGCGACAGCGCCGGCGCGCCGAAATTCCGGATTGCCGACATCGAGGCGATCCGCCAGCAGGTCGGCGGCCTGCAGGCGGTAGCGCCGACCGTCGGCAGCGCGGTGACGCTGGTCGCCGGCACCCGCAACTGGTCGTCGACGGTCAACGGCACGAGCAACGATTATTTCATCGCCGGCAACTGGAAGCTGGCCAGCGGCCGCCGTTTCGCCGACGACGAGGAAAGCGCCGGCAAGGCCGTCTGCATCATCGGCCAGACCGTGCGCAAGGAGCTGTTCGGCAACGCCAGCCCGCTCGGCAACAGCATCCGCGTCAAGTCCTTCGACTGCGAGGTGATCGGCCTGCTCGCCGCCAAGGGCCAGGGCGGCATGGGCCAGGACCAGGACGATACCGTGCTGCTGCCGCTACGGACCGCGCAGCGCCGTCTGACCGGCAGCCTGGACATCGGCGGCATCATGGTCTCGCTCAAGGACGGCAGCGACTCGAAAGTGGCGATCGCCCAGTTGCGCAGCCTGCTGCGCGAGCGGCGCAAGCTGGCCGAAAACGCCGACGACAATTTCAACGTGATGGACACCAAGCAGATTGCCGAAACGCTGTCCGGCACCATCGGCACGATGACCGCGCTGCTCGGCGCAGTTGCCGCGGTCAGCCTGCTGGTCGGCGGCATCGGCATCATGAACATCATGCTGGTCTCGGTCACCGAACGGACGCGGGAAATCGGCATCCGGCTGGCCATCGGCGCGCTGGAGAAGGAAGTGCTGCTGCAGTTCCTGATCGAGGCGGTGGCGCTCTCCGCCTTCGGCGGCCTGCTCGGCATCGCCCTCGCCTTCGTCGCCTGCCTCGGCCTGACCGCGCTGATGAACATGCCCTTCCTGTTCTCACCGGCGATCAACCTGACCGCTTTCGGCTTCTCGGCGGCGATCGGCGTCCTCTTCGGCTACATGCCGGCGCGCCGTGCGGCACGCCTCGATCCGATCGAGGCGCTGCGCCACGAGTAAGGCTTCAGACCAGCAGGCAGACCCCCAACCAGGTCAGGGCGACCGAGCGCGCCGCGGTCGAGGTCTGCGGATGGCGCCAGACGGTCGCCACCAGGAACAGGTTGTAGGGCAGGATCAGCGCCTGCAGCGCGAACCAGGCCCCTCCGGCCAGCCCCTGCGTCAGCAGGATCAGCGCGAAGACCGCGAAACCGGCGTTGAGCAGCGTGCCGACGGCGAGCAGGTCCCACCAGAACAGACGGCGCAAGGCCACCTGGCCACGCCAGCGCGGCGCGAAGAAACCGCCCCCGGGGGTAGCCGCGGCAACGCCGTTCACGGCGTCGGCTCCGCCTCGCTCGCGGTCGCCGGCGGCACTTCCGGCAACGGCGTTGCCAGCACCTTGTCGATCCGCTTGCCGTCGAGATCGACGACTTCCAGTGTCCAGCCTTCCCAGACCTGGCGGTCGCCGGTCTCGGCAAGACGGCCGAGGAGCAGCATCAGCATGCCGGACAAGGTGTGGTAGCGGCCTTTCTCCTCTTCCGGAACGCTCTTCAAGCCGAGCGTGTCCTTCAGTTCGAGCACCGGGATCAGGCCGTCGAGCAGCCAGGAGCCATCCTCGCGCTGCACCGCCCAGGCGTCTTCCTTGTTCTTCGGGACAAACTCGCCGGTCACCGACTCGACCAGGTCCTGCAGCGTCACCATGCCCTGCACCTCGCCGTATTCATCGACGACGAATACGAGGTGGGTGCCGGAACTGCGGAACTGTTCGAGCAGTTCCATGCCGGTCAGCGACTCCGGCACATAGACCGCCGGCTGCAGCTTTTCATCGAGTCCGGGCGTACTGCCGCGCAGCGTCTTGCCGAGCAACTGGCGGGCATTGAGGACGCCGATGATGTTCTCCAGCCCATCGCGGCAGACCGGGAAACGGGCGTGGTCGGATTCGGTGATGATTGCCAGGTTCTCGTCGAGCGGGCGCTTGATGTCGAGCCAGACGATTTCCGAGCGCGGCACCATCAGCGAACCGAGCTGTCGGTCGTCGAGGCGGAAGACGTTGCGCACCATGTCGTGCTCGTTCTTCTCGATGACGCCAGCGGCCGAGCCTTCGACCAACATGGCGTGGATTTCTTCCTCGGTGACGCTCGGGCCGCGGCTTTCCCGCTGCCCGAGCAAGCGCAGCAAGAGGGCCGTCGAATTCGACAGGAAGAGGACGAAAGGCCGCGACAGGATGGCCAACCAGTTCATCGGCCGTGCCACCAGGCGGGCGATGCCCTCGGGGTTGATCTGGCCGATCCGCTTCGGCACCAGTTCGCCGACGACGATCGAGACATAGGTGATGACGACGACGACCAGCACCGTGGCGCCGATTTCGCTGAGGTCCCGATCGGCCCCCCAGCCTTGCAACCAGACGGCGAGCGGCCCGGCGAGCGCGGCCTCGCCGACGATGCCGTTGAGGATGCCGATCGAGGTGATGCCGATCTGGATCGTGGACAGGAAGCGGGTCGGGTCTTCGCCCAACTGCATTGCTACCGCGGCGGCACCGTCGCCATCTTCGGCCAGCTTGGCAAGACGGGCGCGACGGGCGGTGACGAGGGCGATTTCGGACATCGCGAACACGCCGTTGAGGACGATCAGCGCGACCAGTAGAAAGATTTCCATGTCAGTAGCCTCCGCCAACGGCAAACAAGGAAATTGCGATGCTCGGTAAAACGGGAGAATGCTTCATGCTGCGGCCCCAGAGGGCGCCGCCCAGCCTTTCTTGAGTTGCGGACAGAGCGGATCATGCCGCAATTCGGCGACGCTTGCCATCGTCCGCCGCCCGCCTCGCCGGCGCCGACCGATCGATAAAACCGAAGTCTTTGCTCGAAGAAAGCCCGGCGCTTGCCAAAGTCATGGCAACGCCGCCCCAAGCCCCGCCTTGACGCCTCCGGCCTCCATTTGCTCACGCAGCAAAAGCATGCGCATCACTGCCCCCACCCCTTGCCGGAAATGGATTTGCCGCATGCGGCATTGCACAATAACGCACCCCATCCCTACGGAGAAAACCATGAAATCGCTCGAACACAAGCTCGAAGTCCTGATGTTCAACAGCCGCTGGCTGCTCGCCCCCTTCTATATCGGGCTGATCCTCGCCATCGGCATCCTGCTGATCAAGTTCGTCAAGGAGTTCTTCAAGCTCGCGCCGCAGGTCTTCAGCGCCGACGGCAGCGACATCATCATCGGCATCCTGACGCTGATCGACGTCGTGATGATCGCCAACCTGCTGATCATCATCGTCTTTGCCGGCTACGAGAACTTCGTCTCGAAGATCAACACCGGCGACAACGAGGACCGCCCGAACTGGATGGGCCATGTCGGCTTCGCCGACCTGAAGATGAAGCTGATCGGCTCGATCGTCGCCATTTCCGGGATCGAACTGCTCAAGGCCTTCATGCACGTCGGCTCGCACAGCAACGAACAACTGGCCTGGAAGGTCGGCATCCACATGACTTTCGTCATTTCCGGCGTGCTCTACGCGGTCATGGACAAACTCGGCGGCAAGCACCACGCCGAGGAGTGAACTTGCTGCCCGCGGCGCTGCCTAAGGGACATCCCCACAGGCAGCGCGGAGGGCATCATGCACAGACAGTCATTCAAGGTCGCCGGCCTGCGCGACGCGCAATGCGTGCGGGCGCTGGCCAACGCGATTCAGGACCTACCGGGTATCGAGCATCTCGAGATCGAGCCGGCAAGCGGCATCACCGATGTCGAGCACGGCAACTTCGTCTGCCCGGAGGAAATCCTGCAGGCGATCACCGACGCCGGCTTCAGCGCCGAATATACGACGCACTGAGCAGTTCAGCAGCCGCAGCCGCTGCCGCCGGATTTGACGCCGAGCTTCCTGAGCAGCTTTTCCGGCGGACAGAAGCCGGTGAAGCCGCTCTGGAACAGGTTGAGGCCGACAAAGGCGGTGAAGGCGAGGAACCATTCCGAGACGAAGATCGGCGATCCCTGCCAGCCGAGGGCGAGCGACAGCATGACGAAAAAGCCGGCCATGATGCGGATGTAGCGTTCGGTGGTCATGAGTGATGCTCCTTGCGGAAAGCGGCGAAGTAGAGGACGGGGATGACGACCAGGGTCAGCAGCGTCGACACCAGGATGCCGAAGATCAGCGCCAGGGCCAGGCCGTTGAAGATCGGGTCGTCGAGGATGAACATGGCGCCGAGCATGGCGGCCAGCGCGGTGAGGGCGATCGGCTTGGCCCGTACCGCCGCCGACTGGATCACCGCGTCGTGGAAATCCATGCCGGCGGCGACCTGCAGCTTGATGAAATCGACCAGCAGGATCGAATTACGGACGATGATGCCGGCCAGCGCGATCATGCCGATCATCGAGGTCGCCGTGAATTGAGCGCCGAACAGCGCGTGGCCGGGCATGACGCCGATGATGGTGAGCGGGATCGGCGCCATGATGATGAGCGGCACCAGATACGAACCGAAATGGGCGACGACCAGCAGGTAGATCAGGATCAGGCCGACCGCGTAGGCCAGCCCCATGTCGCGGAAGGTTTCGTAGGTGACCTGCCATTCGCCGTCCCACTTGACGCTGTAGCCGGCGTAGGGGTCGCCCGGCTGGCGGATGAACCATTCGCCGAGCGTGCCGCCTTCCTTCAGTGCCATGCCGTTGATCCTGCTGCGGATGTCGAACATGCCGTAGAGCGGCGAATCGAGCTTGCCGCCCATGTCGCCGACGACATAGACGACCGGCAGCAGGTCCTTGTGGTAGATGGTCTTCTCGCGCGCCAGCTCGCGCACTTCGACCAGTTCCGAAACCGGCACCAGACGGCCTTCGCGCGAACGGACGCGGAGCTTGAGCAGACTGTCGAGCGAGGAGAGTTGCTCGGGCGGCAGGACGATGCGCACCGGCACCGCGAACTTCGATTCGGTGTTGCGCACCGGCGTCACGTCGAGGCCGGACAGCCCCATGCCGACGACGTCGACGATGTCGCGCTGGGCGACGCCGAGCTGCGCGGCCTTCGCCTGCAGCACGTGGAGGACGAACTTGCGGGCGTCGGCGTCGATGTAGTCGTCGATGGCGACGATGTCGGCGGTCGCCGCGAAAGCCTGGCGCACCTGGCGGGCGACGGCGATCTGGCCGGCGTAATCGGGACCGTAGATTTCAGCGACGATCGGCGACATCACCGGCGGCCCGGGCGGCACTTCGACCACCTTGGCGACCCCGCCGTTGCGCTTGCCGACGGCTTCAATGGCGTCGCGCACGGAGACGGCGATCTCGTGGCTCTGCCGGGAGCGCTCATGCTTGTCGACCAGGTTGACCTGGATGTCGCCCTTTTCCGGCGCCGCGCGCAGGTAGTACTGGCGGACCAGGCCGTTGAAGTTGATCGGGCTGGCGGTGCCGGCGTAGGCCTGGTAATTGACGACTTCCGGCACCTTGGCCAGTTCGCCGCCGATCTCCTGCAGCACCCGCGCCGTTTCCTCGACCGGCGTCCCGGCCGGCATGTCGACAACGACCTGGAATTCGCTCTTGTTGTCGAAAGGCAGCATCTTCAGGACGACCAGCTGGAAGTAGGCGAGCGACACCGAACCGGCGATCAGCAGGACGACGGCCAGCCCGAGCTTGAGGCGGGCGGCAGCGCCCTTCGCCGGATCGAGGAAGGGCGTCAGCAAGCGGCGGAAAGTGCGGTCCAGCGTCGCGTCGAGCTTCGACGGGGCGTGGCTGCCGGCGGTGGGGCCGTGCGCCTTCATCAGCCGCGCCGCCAGCCACGGCGTGACGACGAAGGCAATGGCCAGCGACAGCGCCATGCCCATCGACGAGTTGATCGGGATCGGGCTCATGTACGGGCCCATCAGGCCGGAGACAAAGGCCATCGGCAGCAGCGCGGCGATCACCGTCAAGGTCGCCAGGATGGTCGGCCCGCCGACTTCATCGACGGCGCCGGGGATGATCTCCAGCAGCCCCTTGTCCGGGTGCAGCGCCTGCCAGCGGTGGATGTTCTCGACGACGACGATGGCGTCGTCGACCAGGATGCCGATCGAGAAGATCAACGCGAACAGCGACACCCGGTTCAGCGTGAAGCCCCAGGCCCAGGAAGCGAACAGCGTCGCCGCCAGGGTCAGCGTCACGGCGACGCCGACGATCACCGCCTCGCGCCGGCCGAGCGCGAAGAAGACCAGGGCGACGACGAAGGCGGTGGCAAAGACCAGCTTGCCGATCAGCTTCTGCGCCTTCTCGGTCGCCGTCTGGCCGTAGTTGCGGGTGACCGTGACCTCGACGCCGTCCGGGATGACGACATTCTTCAGGCTGTCGATGCGGGCGATCGCCGCGTCGGCGATGTCGGCGGCATTGACGCCGGGCTGCTTGGAGAGCTGGATGGTGACCGCCGGGAACTCGCCGGCGCTGCTGCCGAACCAGGCGTAGCGCTTCGGCTGGTCGGGACCGTCCTCGACGCGGGCGACGTCGCCGAGGTAGATCGGCTTGCGGTCGACGACGGCAACCACCAGGCGCCGGACGTCGGCCGCCGATTCGAGGTAGGTGCCGGTCTGCACCAGGATGTCGCGGTTGCCGGCGATCAGGCTGCCCGACGACTGCAGGTCGTTGGAGACGGTCAGCGCGCCGGCGATGTCCTGCGGCGTGACGCCGAAGGCGTTCATGCGCTCGGCGTCGAGCAGGACGCGCACGGCATGGTCGGGACCGCCGAGCGTGGACACGTCGCGCGTGCCCTTGATCCGTTTCAGTTCGATCTCGACGGCGCGGGCGACCTGCTGCAGGTCGTAGGCCGAGCGCGCCGGATCGCTGGTATGGAAGGTCAGCGAGACGATCGGCACGTCGTCGATGCCGCGCGGCTTGATCACCGGGTCGCGCACGCCGAGGCTGGGCGGCAGCCAGTCGCGGTGCGCCATCACCGTGTCGTGCAGGCGCAGCACGGCGTCGTTGTATTTGACGCCAACCTTGAACTGCACGGTGATCACCGCCATGCCCGGGCGCGCCATCGAATAGACGTGCTCGACGCCGTGCATGCGCGACAGCACCTGCTCGCCCGGCGTCGCCACCAGATTTTCGACGTCGCTCGCCGATGCGCCCGGCCAGGCGACCAGCACGTCGGCCATCGTCACGTCGATCTGCGGTTCTTCCTCGCGCGGCGTCACCAGCGTCGCAAAGAGACCGAGCAGGAAGGCGACCAGCGCCAGCAGCGGCGTCATGCGCGATGACTGGAAGGCGGCGGCGATGCGCCCGGAAAGGCCGAGCGTCGTCTGGTCGGTCGCCATGCTACTTGCCCGACTTCAGGGAAATCGCCGCCTTGACCGGATCGACGACCACCTTGTCGCCGCTGGCGAGGCCGGCCAGCACTTCGATCTCGCCCTTGCCGACGGCTTCGCCGAGGCGCAACTGGCGCAGCAGCAGACGACCGTCGGCGGCCTGCACATAGACCGCCGCGACCTCGCCGCGGCGGACGACGGCGGCGGCCGGCACGGTCAGTTTCTGGGCCTGGCCGGTGACGAAATGCACCCGCGCGAACATGCCGGGAACGACATCGGGCAGCGCCGGCAGGCCGACGCGCACGGTGCTGACATGGGTTGCCGCATCGGCCGTCGGCAGCAACTGGATCGTCGTCGCATCGACCCATTTACCGAGCTCCGGGAATTCGACGCGCGCCGTCGTCACGCCACGCATCGCCGGCAGACGGTGTTGCGGAATGCTCGCCGTGACGCGCAGACTGCCCGGCTGGTAGAGGGTGAACAGCGGCGCGCCTGGCATCGCCATGTCGCCCGGCTCGGCATGCCGACGGGCGACGATGCCGGCCATCGGCGCGACGATGCTGGCGTGGCTCTGGCTGGCGCCGGCGGCGCTACGGTTGGCGGCGGCGGCGTCGAAATCGGCCTTGGCCTTGTCCACCGCCGCCTGGCTGACGAATTTCTGTTCCTTGAGCTGGCGCTGCCGTTCGTAATTGAGCTTGGCCATCGCGTACTGCGCTTCGGCGGCGCGCGCCGCCTCCGCCGCCTCGCGGCCGTCGATGCGCATCAGCAGGGTGCCCTTGGCTACCGACTGGCCGGCGTCGGCATGGACTTCGAGGACGCGGCCGGCAATCTGCGTGCCGACCGTCGCCTGCTGCACCGCCTCCACGACGGCTTCGGCAGGGAACGCCAAGTCGACCGCGTGCGGCGCGACAGTGACGACGGGCAGGGAATCCGCGGCTCGCACGCCGGTAGCGGCAAGCAGGCAGGCGAGGACAAGGGAGCGCAGGAGGAACGGTTTCATAAATATAAGCATACGCTAATTTACAACCCCGAAGCAAGGCGTCTCCATTGTACGACCACCCTGCTCAGGCGGTGCGTTTCAGTTGGCTTGCCAGATATTGCGACAGCGGGTTTCCCGGATGCGCCAACTGGCCGCTGCCCCCAGGACGGCACACAAGGTTGCAGCCAGCACGCCGTGCTGCCAGGTGGCAAGGTCGTAGACGCGGGCGCCGCCGACCATCTCGCCCTGCCAGCCGAGATCCATGATCCAGCCGACGACCGGCTGCATGATCGCCGCGCAGAGGAAACCGCCCATGTTGGCGATGCTGGTGGACATCCCGGAAAGCAACGGCGGATTGACTTCCTTGGCGCAGGCCCAGGTCAGGCTGAAGCCGGCGGTGCTCAGACCGAGCAGCGCGAACAGCGCATAGGACAGCGGCAACGGCATCGTCGCGCAGGACAGCAGGACCAGCCAGATCGCCACATAGACGTGCGAGACGGCGATCATCACCGGCTTGCGCCGGCCGAGACGATCGGACAGGCCGCCGATGAACAGGCAGCCAACGGCGAAGCCGCCGAACCATAGCGACAGGTGGTTGGCCGCGACCGCCCGCGCCATGCCATGCACCTGCATCAGGTAAGGCGTCGCCCACAAGCCGGCGAAGGTGAAGAAGGCGCCCGACATGCCGGTATTGACCAGCGCCGCCGGCCAGGTCGAGCGGTTGCGCAGGACCGCGAGCAGGCCGGAGAGGACGACGGTGCGATCGAAGCGGGGACGCGGCGCCGACTGGCCGGTGCCCGGCGCATCGCGCACGATCAGCCAGCACAGTGCCGCCAGCACCAGCGACAGGCCGCCAACGCCGATGAACACGCCGCGCCAGCCGGTCGCCTGGGCCATCGCCGACAAGGGCGCACCGGCAAGAACCGAGCCGAGATTGCCGACCAGCATGCAGATGCCGACCATGGTCGCGAAGCGGCTTTCCTCGAACCAGACGGCGATCAGCTTGAGCATGGCGATGAAGGTCACCGAGACGCCGAGCCCAACCAGCGTCCGACCGGCGAGCGCCAGATCGAGGCTGGGCGCGAAGCCGAAGAGCAGGCTGCCGATACCGCCGACCAGGCCGCCCAGCGCCAGGATGCGCCGTGGCCCGAGGGTGTCGGCGAGAATCCCGGTGGGAATCTGCATCAGCGTGTAGATGTAGAAATAGGTCGCCGCCAGTACCCCAAGCGACGCCGCCGAGGTCTGAAAAGTCGCCGCCAGGTCCTGAGCGATGCCGGCCGGCGCGAAGCGCTGGAAAAACGACAGGATGTAGGCAACGGCGACGACGGCGAGCGCCAGCCAGCGCCGCCGCCTCTGTTCGGGCGTCAACGGTCCCATGCAGTCTCCTCGATTTGTATTTGAAGGCGCCTCTGCGGGCGCCTGGGATCACGCGAGCGGCGTGCTTACTTGATCGTCAGCACCCACTTGGCGAGGGTCTTCGCCTCGGCGTCGGTGACCGCGTTGGCCGGCATCGGTACCTGGCCCCACTCATCCTTGCTACCGTTCTTGATCTTGGCGGCAAGCGCCGCCTCCGCCCCTTTTTCAGCCGCCCGCTTGGCGGCAATGTCCTTGTAGGACGGACCGACGATCTTCTTCTGCAGGGCATGACAGGTCATGCAGTTCTTGGCCTTGGCCAGATCTTCCGAAGCCTGCGCCGAAATGGCAACAAACAGTCCCGCCAGCAACAACACACTCTTTTTCATTTTCCCCTCCATCTGTTCACAATCGCTTTTTTCGCAGTGTACCCGCTTCGGCGCCCAGCGGCCAAAACGGGATCAGCGCTCGGCCGACCAATCGCGCAGGCGTTGCGGCAGTTGCGTCCAGTCTACCGGTTTCGGCAGATATTGCGCCCGCAAACTCTGTTGTGCGGCAACGAAGGCCGCATCCTCGCGTCCGGTCAGCAGCACGATGCACAGACGCTCACCAAACTGCCGACGCAACTGCGCTGCCACTTGCAAGCCATCGACCTCCGGCATCTCGACATCGAGCAAGGCGATATCGAAGGCATCCTGAGCGCTGGCGGCGCGCAAGGCATCCGCGCCATTGCCGGCAACGACGAGTTCGAATGCCGGCGCCTGCAGCACCGCCCGTAACAGGATCGCCATCGTCGGATCGTCGTCCGCCGCCAATACCCGCAAACACCGCTGACTCATGACGCATCCCCCGCCAACATGACGCCCAGGGCGTCGCTCACCGCATGCCATTCGGCCTGCAGGCCAGGATAAAGCGCCTGCACTTCATCGCGCGCCGCTTCCTGGCTTAACGATTCGATTTCCCGGCACAAACCGGCAAAGCGCAGGGCGCCGACATTGAAGCTACTCGACTTCAAGGCATGACAGGACTGCGCCAGCAATTCCAGATCGCCTCCGGCAACGGCCTTCTCGCACGCTTCCCAATGCTTCCTGGCGCCGCGCAGATAAGCGTCGATCAGTTGCCGGATCAGGGCGCTCGCGCCGTTCGGCGCCAAGGCACGGAGCTGGTCGAAAGCGGCCGGATCGATCGGCAAGCCGGCCGACGCCTCGACCCCGCCGTTCGGCACGCTCGGCCCGCTCGATTTGCGCCGCTCGCGCGGCAACCAGCGCTCGAGCACGGCGAGCATTTCGTCGCCACGGTAAGGCTTGGCCAGATAATCGTCCATGCCTGCCGCCAGACAGCGCTTGCGGTCGTCGCGCATGGCATTGGCGGTGAGCGCGACTACCGGCACCCGCGGCAAACCGGCGCGTTGTTCGCGGCGGCGTAACTCGGCACAAGCGGCAAAGCCATCCACCACCGGCATCTGGCAATCCATCAACACCAGATCGAAGGGTTCACTCTCCAGTAGATCGAGTGCCTGCTGGCCGTTACCGACCAGCAGAACCTGCAGGCCGAAGCGCTCGAGATGGGTACGGGCGACGATCTGGTTGCTTTCGTTGTCTTCGGCCAACAGCACACGTCCGCGCAAACGCGCCGGCAAGTATTGCTCGTCGAGCGAGGGTAGCGCCACCCGACGCAGCGTCGTCTCTTCATTCGCCTGATCGGCCGACAGTTCAGGGGTTTCCGCTATCGGCAAGCTCAGGGCCACGGTAAAACAGGAGCCATGACCAGGCCGGCTGTCGACGCTGATCCGCCCCCCCATCATTTCGATCAGTTGGCGACAGATGGTCAAGCCCAGACCGGTACCACCGAAGCGCCGCGAGGTCGACCCGTCAGCCTGGGCAAAATGCTCGAAAATCCGGGCCTGCGCGTCCTGCGGGATGCCAATGCCGCTGTCCCGGACCTTGAGTTCGAAAGCCACACTCCCGGCTTCGCCGGACAACAGGAGCAGACTGACGACGATCTCGCCTTCGTCGGTGAATTTGATCGCGTTGTTGAGCAGGTTGGCGACCACCTGGCGCAAGCGCAGGGCGTCGCCGCGCAGCTTCAGGCTGCGCCCGGCCGGTAACTCGATCATCAGGGCGAGCCCCTTCTTGCTTGCCGGCTGGGAGAACAATTCCACCGACTCTTCAAGCAGGGCGCGCAGATCAAAATCCTGCACCTCCAGTTCGAGATGACCGGCCTCGATCTTCGAAAAATCGAGGACGTCGTTGATGATCGTCAGCAGATGTCGCCCCGAGCGATCCACCGCTTCGACAAACTGACGCTGCGTCGGCGTCAGGTCGGTATTGAGCAACAACTCGGTCATCCCCAGCACACCGTTCATCGGCGTCCGTATCTCGTGACTCATCATCGCCAGAAACTCGCTTTTGGCGTGGCTGCCAGCTTCCGCGACCTCCTTCGCCTGGCGCAATTCGCGGGTGCGCTGTTCGACGATCTGCTCGAGATTGCCCAAGTGGGTCGCCAACCAGTGATCGCGCTCGCGGATCTGCGCAATCATCTGGTTGAAACCATCGCTCAGGCGGTTGAACTCCATGATTTCGGACGGTGCCGCACGAATATCGAGATGACCAATCGAGATTTCCGCCATTGTCTCGTCGAGCAGGTCGAGCGGCCGCAAGCTGCTTTCGACCCGAGCTCCCAGACGGCGAAGAATCACCCAGAGCCCCGCAGCGAACACGACCAGAATCAGTGCCGCGTTACCGAGCAATTGCCGATACAGGCCATCGAATCCGATACTCACCTGCACCAGGCCAAGATCGCTCCCCCGGTGCCAGATACGCCGAAAAAAATCTATCCTGTCCCAGGAGAGGAGGTAACCATCCCCCGTTTCGTGCGGATACCCCGCCATAAAGGGCGTCGCCGTGGCGGCGCGCAATTCGAAGAACACGCTGCCGTCGGTACGGTAGATCAGCAGACGGCGAAAATCGATGACATCGCGGAGCGACTCTGCCGGCCCCCTGGCCAACGCGACATCATCCCGCACCAGACTCTCGGCAACGACGTCGCCGAGCAGGAACATCCTGGCTTGACCTTCCTCGATCAGGTTGCGTACATCAAGCCAGGCGCTGAGGATCAGGATGAAGAACAGCAGCCCGAGAAACACCGGCAGGAGAACCTGCAGATTGATCCGGACCAGATGCTGGCCGAAAGTCGCCTGCTCGGGCTCCCGATTCACGCCTTCCCCACCGGGCCAGCCCCCCCCTTGGCAAGCACCGCCATGGTGGCGAGATACGCTGCCGTCAGTTCGGCACGACAGTCGTCGCTGATCGCCACCTCCCGACCTGCCAGCCGCCCGAGCAACGCTGCTTCGAGACTTGCCGCTGCAGCGGCGAGCCTCACCGCTCCGATATTCTCGGCGGCACTGCGCAAGGCGTGGACTTGCTTGCGCTCCGCGGCATCTTCACCCAGAGCACCCTGCCAGCGCGACAGCCAATCCGAAAAATGCATGACAAACAGACCAACAGCCTGCCACCAGAGCTCGGGTCGGTCGAGCATGCGCTCGACCGCAGCCGCCACATCGAATCCCTCCAACTCCCTGGGTATCAGCATCTTTCCATTCGCATCGTCCTGGTTGAATACCGTAAGATTCTCCCGCGATCGCCGGCCAATAAGGTTGAAGATTGGTAAAAAGCGGATTCCCGCCAGCACTGGCATGCCGCTTAGTGCAAGCACTTCCTTTTACAATGAAATACAATGCACCCACCAAGCATAACCATCCTGTCCATGAACCAGACCGCCCTGATTGTCGAAGACGACCCCGGAACACGTCACGTGCTGTCTGCAACCTTCGCCTCCGCAGGCATCGGCAGCATTTTCGCTGAAAACGGCGCCGCCATGTGGCTTCAGCTAGGAAAAAGGCCCGACATCGTCATCCTGGATCTGAGCCTTCCCGATGCGGACGGACTCGAACTGCTGCGCCAGTTGCGACAACAATCCGAAATCCCGGTGCTCATCCACTCGACGCGCTCGGACGAAATCGAGCGCATCATCGGCATCGAGATCGGCGCCGACGATTTCCTTCCCAAACCCTGCAACATGCGGGAATTGCTCGCCCGGACCCGCAGACTGTTACGACGCTGCCAGACGCGCCCCAGCATCCCGCAGCCCAAGGGAGAGCTACGACGCTTCCGCTTCGGCCACTGGACACTCGACACTGCCTCGCGGGAACTGACCGACGGCAAAGGCTCTCCGGTTTCCATCGGCGTCTCGGGATTTGCGCTGCTGATGGCCTTCCTCGAACATCCGTTCGAGCCCTTGTCACGCGAGCAGTTGTCCCGGGTTCTCAAGAGGGAGTACATCCCTTACGACCGCATCATCGACGTCCACGTCAGCCAGATTCGCCGCATTCTGGGCAATCAGCCTGACGGTTCGGGCTTCATCAAAACCCTGCGCTCGCAGGGCTATGTTTTCGTCGCTCCCGTCGAACACGCCTGACTGCGGGAATTTGCTCAAACGACAAAAAGCCGGAGCGTCGCTCCGGCTTTTTGCTGCCCCCCCTTACGGGAGGGGATCATGAACGAGACTGCTTACTGGCAACCGCCGACGGTGTTGCCCACGCAAGGCGTCGAACTCTCACCGTTGATCAACCACTTGCCATCCTTGCGGATCATTTCGAGAGTCTTCAGGACGCGATCGTTGAAAATGTTCGAACGATAGGTCTGCTCGAATTTCGCCGTCGCCCTGTCCTCGCCGTGCATCTGCACATTCAGCTTATCCACCGTCACCGAGATCGCCTCGCGCGGCATGATGCGCTGGCGGCGCAACTGGTTCCAGTCTTCACGCGACAAACCACCATCCGGCGTGAAGGTCGGCGCATAGAAGGCGGTGTAAGCCGCGTAATCCTTTGCCGACCAAGCCTGCGCCCAGGAACGAACCCGCGCCTGAACATCAGCCCCCTCCACTGGCGGCGTCACCACGGGCAGTTTCTTGCCCATCATGTCCTGCGCCCGGGCATCGAGATCGGCGCGCGGCGTACCGGTCAGCGCCACCGGCTCCGGCGGGCACAGCGTCGCCGCGTCGACGTCGGCCAGTTCGCCAGTTTCCGGCGTCGCCGTCTCCAGCTTCTGCAGGCCCATGAACTCGAGCAACGAACCCATCCCGGCCTGGCTGCGCAGGTAGGCCAGCGTCAGGTCGGTATCGGCATTGACCAGCGAGCGCTTCGCCGCCAGCAGTTCGTTTTCGGTATCGAGCAGGTCGAGCAGCGTGCGCTGGCCGATGTTGAACTGTTCGCGGTAGGCGTCGCGCGTCTTCTCGAGCAGTGCCACCTGCGTCGTCAGGTCTTCCTTCTGGTCGCGCAGGCGCTGCACGTCGTTGTAGGCGATCAACAGCGTCTGCCGGGTGTCGCGGCAAGCCTTCTCGCGCATTTCCAGCGCCATGTGCTTGCGCTCGACGTATTGCCGTTCGCGCGCCGTGTCCGAGCCGCCGTTGAACAGGTTCCACGACATCACGACTTCGGCGACGTTCTGGTCGCGGTCGCCGCTGACGCCCTGGTAGTTCTTGGTCGTCTCGGTGCGCGCCCGCAGATCGACGCGCGGCATGTAGGCGGCGCGCCGGCCTTCGACGTCGTATTGCGCCGCTTCGATGTTCTCGACCGCTGCCAGCAGCGTCGGGTTGCGCTTGTAGAGCACGTCGAGCGCCGCCTTCGGGCTCGCCGGCAACGCCGCGCCGGTCAGTTGCTGCGGCGTCAGCGTGCCGGCCGGCAGTTCGCCGACCAGACGCTGGTAGCGCGCCATCACATCATGCAGGTTGGCGGTCTCGGTGGTCAGGTTGACCTCGGCCAGCGCCAGCCGGCTGGCCGCCTGATCGAGATCGACCCGGCGGCCGACGCCGGAGGCGGTGCGTGCCTTGATCTGGTCATGGGTCGCTTTGTGGCGCACGTAGTTGTCTTCGGCCAGCGCGACCAACGAGCGGTAGCGCAGCACGTCGACGTAGGCCTTGCTGGCTTCGAGGGCGACGTTTTCCGAGGCTTCGAGCAACTCGTAGTAGCGCACCAGCTTGGCCTTGCCCAGCTTGCGCACTTCGCTGCGCGTCGCGAAGCCGTCGAACAGCATCTGGCTCAAGGTCAGCGCGTAACCGCGCCGGGTGTAGGTGTCCTTGGCGGAACCCGGCACTTCCAGGCTCTCGCGACCGGCCCCGGCCGTCAGATCGAGTTTCGGGAAGTAGCCGCCGCGGGCGACGCCGACTTCTTCTTCGGCGGCCTTGTAGTTGCGCCACTTGATGGTCACTTCCGGGCTTTTCTGCACCGCCTGCTGGGCGACCTGACGCAGCGCCTGTTGAACTTCCGTCGGAGCAGAATCCTGAGCGAAACCGGCGGTGGAAAAAACCGCGGTCGCCAGTAACAATGTGATGGTTTTGATTTTCATGAGGGACTCGCAATGAACCGATTCAACCTCATGCCGAAAGCCCGGAGACCGAGACGACACAAGGAATCTCTTTGGGGAACGGAATACTTATCATATAGCCGATCCCGATTTTAGGTGAATAATCATTCCAGATTGTAAGGTTTGGTAAAAAACAAAACCTCGGCAACAGCGGAAAAATATATCATTGTCATGATTATCCGACAAGCACACCTCCTTTCAGGAAAGCGCAATCCTTTCCAGTTTGCGATAGAGGGTCCGCGTACTCACCCCCAGGCAACGAGCCAATCCGTCCATTTCCCCTTGATGGTTCTGCCGCGCCCAACGCAGATACCGCCGCTCCAACTCCTCCAACTCGACGATTCGATCAACGCCGAAGCCCTGCTGAACTGGCGCACCGACTGCCAACGGCGGTGGCGAGTCAGCCATCTCCACCAGATGCGACAGGTCGATGCTATCACCATCCGCCAGCAAGGTCGCCCTTTCGATCAGGTTTCGCAACTCGCGAATGTTGCCGCTGAAGCGCTGCCCCGCCAGCCATTCCAGGGCTGCCTTGGTAAAACGACGCCCTTGCTTGTGATCAACCCGTTCGAGCAGGGATTCCGCGAGTAGCGCGATATCGCCGCTGCGCTCGTGCAAGGCTGGAGTCCGGATCGGAAAAGTGTTTATACGAAAGTAGAGGTCCCGGCGAAAGGTTTCTGCCTGAACCATCGCCGCCAGATCGCGGTGCGTCGCCGTCACCAGACGGAAATCCGCCGGCAACCAGTCGAGCCCACCAACCCGACGATAGGTCCCGGTCTCCAAGAGGCGCAGCAGCTTGATCTGCAAGCTCAGGGGCAGCTCACCGATTTCGTCGAGAAAAAGGGTCCCGCCGGATGCTGCTTCGACCAAGCCCTGCTTGCGATGAGTCGCACCGGTAAAGGCCCCCTTTTCATAACCAAACAACTCTGCCTCGAATAGCGTTTCCGTCATGCCCGCGCAATCGACCGCGACGAAGGGCCCGTCGGAACGCTGACTGGCTTCGTGGATCGCATGCGCGACCAATTCCTTTCCGGTTCCCGTTTCACCAAGCAGTAAAACCGCTGCGCTGGAAGGCGCAACCCGCATCATCTTGTCCAACATATCGACGAACGCCGGCGAACGCCCGACCAGGCCACGCGCCGCCGCCCGGCTGCTGGCCTGGCGGACGATACGCATGGTCTCGACGAAGTAGGCGATATCACCATTTTCGTCCCGGATCGGCACCGTTTCGACGGCAACGTGCTCCTCGCCGCGCGCCGTGTGATGCAGATGCAGAACCCGTTGCGGCTCACCGGAGTCGAGGCTGAGCTTGAGCGGGCAAGACTCCCCCGCTTGATCGCAAGGCAGATCGAAATGGTGTGAGACCTCATAGCAACTGCGCCCCGCCAGTTCCCGACCACCGCCGAACTCACGGGTGTAGGCCGCATTGGCGGCAATGATCCGGTAATCCGCGCTCATTACAATGCGCGGCTCTGGCAAACCGTCGAGGAAGGAAATCAACTCACTCAGAAAATGCGACGTCAAAATTGACACTCCCGCCAATAGATGCTGCCGATTCTGACACAGCAAAACAGCCAGTGTTAAAGAAATGCATGAGAAACATCACAACCCGTTGATTTAAATACCAGCAAACGAAAGACATAGGCTGGCACACAACTTGTTAATAGAGATACCGGAAACCGGGGACACCTCCCGCAGCACGATGCGCTTTCCTGGAAAATATCGAGCTGCAGGCGCTGACCGGCTGGGCGCATATCCCCCTTAGTTCGCCCCGCAGGCTTGCTTCATGCAACCAGCCGGCAGACAGAAAGCCACCCCGGTTTCCAACCATAACGATCAACGGGGTAACAACAACAATGAACCAAGCGGCAGACCAGAAGAAGCAGACAGAACCGACTGCAGTCTCTTTTTACGAAAAACGGAAGAAAATCTACGCCAAGCGTGTCCGGGGCTTCTTCGACAACTGGCGCATCGCGCTGGTTCTACTGACCCAGGTCATTTTCTACGGCACTCCCTGGATTCAATGGAACGACCGGCAAGCCGTGCTCTTTCATCTGGTCGAGCGCAAGTTCTACATCTTCGGCCTGGTGTTCTGGCCTCAGGATGTCATCTACCTGGCCATCCTGTTGATCATCTCCGCCTACGCACTGTTCCTCGTCACTGCCGTGGCCGGACGCCTGTTCTGCGGTTACGCCTGTCCGCAGACGGTATATACGCAGCTGTTCATGTGGATCGAGAACTGGGTCGAAGGTGATCGCAACGCGCGTCTGAAGATGGACAAGGGGCCGATGGATGCGCGCAAGCTGCGCATCAAGTCCACCAAGTTCGCGCTCTGGGGCATTCTGTCGCTATGGACCGGTTTTACGCTGGTCGGCTATTTCACTCCGATGAGCGAGTTGATCAACAACGTCCTGACCAACAACCTCGGCCCCTGGGAAATGCTTTGGATTTTCCTGTATGGCGGCTTCACCTTCCTCTTTGCCGGCTTCATGCGGGAACAGGTGTGCAAGTACATGTGCCCCTATGCACGCTTCCAGAGCGTGATGTTCGACCCGGACACGCTGATCATCACCTACGACCCGGATCGCGGCGAGCCGCGCGGGCTGCGCAAGAAAGGCGCCGACACCAGCAAGCTGGGCGACTGCGTCGACTGCGGGCAATGCGTCGTGGTTTGCCCGACCGGCATTGACATCCGCAATGGCCTGCAATATGAGTGCATCGGCTGTGCCGCCTGCATCGACGTCTGCGACCAGGTGATGGACAAAGTCGGCCTGCCGCGTGGCCTGGTCCGTTACTCGACGGAAAACGCGATGCAGCAGAAGCTCGATCACAAGAGCATCATGTCGCACATCATCCGCCCCCGCATCCTGCTGTACACGGCAATCCTGATCCTGATCAGCATCATTGCCGGCTACTTCCTGGTCAACCGCATTCCGCTCAAGGTCGACATCATCCGCGACCGCTCCACCCTGGCCCGCGAAGCCGACGACGGCAGCATCGAGAACGTCTTCATGCTGCAGATCATGAACACCTCGGAATCGCCGCAGCACTACAAGCTGACGGCCGAAGGCCTGGACGGGCTGAAGATCGTCGGTGACGACAGTGTCGATGCCAAGGCTGCCGGCCTGACCTCGTTCAACGTCGTGCTCGCCGCTCCGCCGGAATCCGGCAAGCGCGGCTCGAATCCGATTCATTTCACCATCACCGCAGAGGGCAACCCAGACATCACCCTGCGGGAGAAAGCCTCTTTCCTCCTGCCCTGACGCCAAACAGGGCAGACTCCGCTTGGGCGGGAGCTTGTCTCCCGCCTTTTTTTATTTGTCACGGCCGGCGCGCAAACGCCTGCTCAAGAAACCCCAGCAATTTCGGCACATGCCCGTCCACATCGCCAAACTCTTCGTGGTTCCCGACCAACTCGAGCAAGTCGACGTCGGCATGCCCTGCCGCAGCACGGATCGCCCGCGCCTCGGCAAGCGGCACCATGGCATCGTCCCGGCCGTGCACCAGCAACACCGGACAGCGCACCCGGGCTATCGTATGGATCGGCGCGATATCGTCGAAACGGTAACCGATGACCCGCTGCACATAACGCAATACGTAAGCTCCCAGCGGCCAGTACGGAATGTGCTTGGCATCCAGCCAGCGCCGCATCATGGCCGCCGGATGGGCAAAGGCGGAGAGACTGATGACGCCGCGGATTTCCCGACGGCGACTGGCAACCAGCAGCGCCGCCCCGCCCCCCACCGAATGACCGATCACCGCCAGGGCATCGCGCTCGATACCGGCGATGCCGACCAGCCAGGCCATGCCGGCTTCGATATCCTCGGCGAAGCGCGGCAGGGAGGCAAAGCTGTCGTCGTCGCTTTCCCCGTGGCAACGGGCATCGAGCAGCAACAGCGAATAGCCGGCTTGCTGCAGGTGGCGCGCGACGGGCAGAAAATTCGCCGCATTGCCGCCCCAGCCGTGCATGACGACCAAGGCGCGAGGCCCGGCCGGAATGTACCAGGCGCGCAGGCGCTTGCCATTGCTGGTCGGCACCTCGACCGACTGCCACGACAACCCGTCTGGCTGTGCCTCACGGGGAACCCGCGGCGCCCGCAGACTGCGGCGAATGGCCCGGTTGAGCAGAAGCACGGCGAGTGGTGGCAGGGCCAGCCAGCCCCAGATGCTCATTGCCGACGCCACGAACCATCGCGCGCCGAAACAGAGCGCTGCGTCGGGGTCAAAGGCAAACAGGATTGCAGGTTCATTGGCATGACATTCTCAAAGCCATCAGGAGCGCCCCCGACCCGGGTTCACATAAATTCAATGCCGCGCCACATGGCGGCGACACCCCCAACAGCAGTAAAATAAGCAATTACTACTATACCTCACGATAATCAGGAGTATTCATGAACAGCGCCGCTTCCCAACATGCGCCCCACAGTCGTCTGGCGCACATGCCGATCTCGCTTTTCGCGATCGTCATGGGCCTTTCCGGTACCACCATCGCTTTTGAACGGATCGAGCACCTCTGGTCCTGGACGATCCATCCCTCGACCCTGCTGCTGATCCTCAGCGCCGGCATTTACGGGCTGATTGCCTTCGCCTACCTGAGCAAGTTCCTGCGCTACCGCAGCGAAGTGATCGGCGAGTTCAACCATCCGATCCGCATCAGCTTCTTCCCGACCATGTCGATCGGCCTCCTCCTGCTCGCCATCGCCATACTGCAATACAGCCCGACGATCGCGCTCGCCCTGTGGGCGGTCGGCAGCATCACCCAACTGCTGTTCACCCTGCTCATCCTCTCGACCTGGATTCATCACGAACGCTACCAGGTCCAGCACAGCAACCCGGCCTGGTTCATTCCCATCGTCGGCAACATCCTGGTGCCGGTCGCCGGCGTACCGCTCGGTTTTCCGGAAATTTCCTGGTTCTACTTCAGCGTCGGCCTGATGATGTGGACGCCGCTGCTGGCGGTGCTGTTCAACCGCTTCTTCTTCCATCCGATGGTCCCGGCCAAGCTGCTGCCGACACTGTTCATCCTGATCGCCCCGCCGGCAGTCGGCTGCATCGCCTGGTTCAAGCTGCACCACGGCGTGCTCGATGACGTGGCGCGCATCCTCTACTACTTCGGTCTTTTCATCACCCTGCTGCTGTTCTTCCAGTGGCGCCACTTTGCCCGCCTCTCGTTCGCCCTTCCCTGGTGGGCCTATTCCTTCCCGCTGGCGGCGATGACCATCGCCTCCAGCATCATGCTCGAAAAGGTCGGCGGCACCTTTTTTGCCATTCTGACCCCGGTGCTGCTGGGCTTGCTGAGCATCCTGATCGTCGTGCTGCTGTTCAATACGAGCCGGGCCATGCTGCGCGGCGAGATCTGCGTTCCGGAATAAGGCAGCCCCTCGTTTCCCGCCCCTCCGGCAAGAAGAGCGGGCTATACTGGCGGGAAACGAGACATAACGAATCCGGAGGAGGCCCGCCCGCGGGCAACGTGCATGGATGTTCTATTCCTGCTCGCACTGGCAACCGTCATCGTCGTCCTGCTCTTCGACTACACCAACGGTTTCCACGATGCCGCCAACATCGTTGCAACAGTCATCGCCTCCCGGGCGATGACTCCGGTGCAGGCGGTGATCGTTGTCGGTTTCTTTGAATTCCTCGGCCCGCTGCTCGGCGGCACCGCAGTCGCCAACACGATCGGCAAGTTCGTCAGCCTCGACGGCGTCGTACCGCTGCTCTCGCTGTCGATCCTGCTTTGCGGACTGATCGGTGCCATCGTCTGGAACCTGGCGACCTGGTATTTCGGCATTCCCTCGTCGTCTTCGCACGCGCTGGTCGGCGGACTGATCGGCGCCATCGTCGTCAGCGTCGGCAGCGATCATGTCGTCTGGGGCTTCCGCGAGCTTGCCGACGGCCACCTGACCGGCATCATCAAGGTTCTGGCCGCCCTCGTCCTGTCCCCGCTGATCGGCTTCTGGGCCGGCTTCCTGATCCATCGCCTGATGAACGCCCTGCTACGCAGCGCCAGTACCGCCGCCAACACCCGACTGCGTTATGCCCAGTTCTTCACTGCCGCCGGCTTGGCGTTTTCGCACGGTGCCAACGACGCCCAGAAGAGCATGGGCATCCTGACCCTGGTCCTGCTGCTGGGCGGCTTCATCCCCAGCTTCGAAGTCCCGTTCTGGGTCATGCTCGCCTGTGCCTCGGCGATCACCCTCGGCATCATTTCCGGCGGCTGGCGCATCGTCCGTACGCTCGGCTTCGCCATCTACCGGGTGCGGCCGATCCACGCGCTGGATTCGCAACTGACCTCAGCGCTAGTGATCATGGGCGCATCGCTGGCCGGCGCCCCGGTGTCGACAACGCATGTCGTCGCCACCTCGATCATGGGCATTGGCGCCTCGGAACGGCCGCGTGCGGTCCGCTGGGCCAAGGCCAAGGACATCGCGACCACCTGGGTGATCACCATCCCTGGCGCCGCCCTGGTCGCCATCCAGGCCTACGCCCTGCTCCACCTGTTCATCGGAGTCCCATCATGAGCGACAACACCGGTTCGCCCTCGCTGTTCCGCCGGTTGATCGAGCGCGTCTTTCCCAAGATGCCCGACTTTTTCGCCATGCTCACCCTGCAATGCCGGCATGTCGCGCAGACCGCCGGCCTGCTGGTCGAGTTCATGGAAACCGCCGCCCCCGACATCGGCCGGCAGATCCGCAAGGACGAGCACGAAGCCGACCGGGTCAAGATCCACAACCTGCACGCGCTGAACGAGGCCTTCTCGACGCCGATCGACCGCGAGGACCTTTATCGGGCGATCATGGACCTCGACGAAGTCGTCAATTACTGCAAGACCACGGTCAGCGAGATGGAAGTCCTGCAGCTCGACCCTGACAAGCATTGCCTGGAAATGGCGATGCACATCAAGCTGGGCACCGACGCCCTGCTCCAGGGCTTCACCCGGCTGGCCAGGGAGCCGGCACAGGCGGCCGCCGACGCCGACATCGCGCGCAAGGCCGAGCGCCGCGTCGAAAAGGCCTACCGGCGGGCGATCGCCGACCTCTTCCAGGGCGACGACTACATCCACATGTTCAAGCGCCGGGAAATCTACCGCCATCTTTCCAACGCCGCCGACCGCATGGCGCACTGCGCCAACACGCTGCACGACATCGTCGTCAAGATGTGCTGAGCGCTACTCGCCGGTAACGAGAACCGTCTGACCGGCGAAATCGACCTGCTGCCCGGGCCGGATCTTGGCCCGCTTGCGGGTATCGACGACGCCATCGACGCGGACCTGTCCGTCGGCGATCGCCGCATGCGCGGCGCCGCCCGATTCGCAAAGACCGGTCGCCTTGAGCAACTGGTCGAGCTGGATGTGCTCGCCGCGGACGGCAAAATTGAGACTCATGATTCTTCCTCGATGATGATCAGGTGCACCCGGCACGGCCCGTGGGCGCCGAGGACGATGGTTTGTTCGATGTCACCGGTGCGCGACGGCCCGGAAACGAAGTTGGCCGCCCGCGGCAACTGCCCGCGCTCGCGGTGCAGCAGCGCGAAGGCGTCTTCCATCGTCGCCACCACCCGTGCCGCCGGCACCAGCGCGATGTGGGTTTCCGGCAGCAGGCTGGCCGACGCCGGCGTTGCCGGGCCGGACAGCAACAGCAAGGTGCCGGTTTCGGCGATGGCGCAGAAGCAGCCGGTGATGCCGACCGGATCGGCATCCACCGCACTGCCGCTGTGGCTGACGATACCGGCGGCGGCCCAGTCGAGGCCGGCGACGTCGAGCGCGGTCACCGCCCGCGCCGGCAGATCATGTGCGGCCAGGTAGGCGGCAACGCGCGCCGGTACCGCGGCATAGTCGGCGACCCGCTCGACCGTGCTCGCCAGGCTACCCGCCTTGTCACTGAAGCGCGTCAGCAGGTCGCCGGCCAGCGTCGGCTGCGGCCCCGGCGGCGCCGCCTGCAGGTAGGCCAGGGCGGCGGTGCGGCGCGCACCGGCATCGCCTTTGGCGAGCCCGGCACGGACGCGGGCGAGGATCTCGTCGCGCGCGCTCATGTCACGACATTCCTCGGCGCGCCGGCGACGAAGGCTTCAAGGTTGTCCACCAACTGGTCGGCCAGCATCTGCATCGCCGGCCGGCTCGACCAAGCGACATGCGGCGTCAGCAGGAAATTGGGTTGCGCCAGCAAGGCCGGATCGAGCAGTGGCTGATCGTCCGGCGGCGGTTCGACGCTCAGCACGTCGAAGCCGGCGCCGGCGATCCAGCCTTCGCGCAGCGCCCGGGCCAGCGCGGCTTCGTCGACGATGCCGCCGCGCGCCGTGTTGATCAGCAGCGCCGAAGATTTCATCGCCCGCAGTTCGGCCTCGCCGATCAGGTGGCGGGTGGCGTCGCTGAGCGGGCAATGCAGGCTGATCGCGTCGGCCGCCGCCAGCACCTCGGCGAAAGCGGTGTAACCGGGGCGCACGCTGGCGGCATCCTTGCGTTCGGCGCGCAGCACGCGCATGCCGAAGGCTGCGCCGAGGCGGACGACACCGTTGCCGAGGCTGCCGGCGCCGATGACGCCGAGCGTCGCGCCGTGCAGGTCGCGGATCGGGTGGTCGAACAGGCAGAACTGTTCGGCGGCCTGCCAGGCGCCGGCCTGGATCGTCGCGCGCCAGGCGAAGAGGTTGCGCGACAGCGCCAGCAGCAGCGCGAAGACATGCTCGGGCACGGTATGTTGGGCGTAGCCGCGGATGTTGCTGACGACGATGCCGCGCCGCCGACAGGCGTCTAGGTCGACGATGTTGGTGCCGGTGGCGGCAACTGCGATCATCCGCAGTTCGGGCAGCGCGTCGATCACGGCAGCCGGCAGCGGCACCTTGTTGACGATGGCGATGCTGGCGCCGCGCAGGCGTTCGACGACCTGCTGCGGTGCGGTCTGCGGGTAATCGATCCAGTCGTGGGCGAAGGCCGGCCGGCGGAAGTCGGCGACCACCGACGCCCGATCGAGATGGACGATGCGCTGCATCAAGGCGCGCTGACGAAAGGCGTGCCGTGCGCCGCCGCCAGCTCGCCAACCTTGGCGCCAAGCGCAGCGTCACCGCTGTAGATCAGGCGATCGACGCCGGCCGAGCACAGGCCTTCGATCGCCGGCCCGTCGCCATGCACCAGGTTGAGCACCCCGGCCGGCCAGTCGCTGCGCGTTGCCAGTTCGCACAGCGCGAAGGCAGCCGCCGGCGCTTGCGGGCTCGGTTTGACGACCAGCGTCGCTCCCGCCAGCAAGGCGGGCGCCGCTGCTGCCGCCAGGCCCGCCAGCGGCTGGCCGGCGGCGACGACCAGCGCGGCGACGCCGGTTTCGCCAACGCTCGCCTCGCGCAACGCGGCAATCGCGGCCGCCACCTCGGCTTCCGCCTGAGCTTCCGGGCAGGCGCTCTCCTGCACCAGCAACTTGGCAAAATGGCCAGCGTACTTGTCCAGGGCGTCGGCGAGCCTGGCCAGACATTCCTGGCGCCCGGCCAGGCCGAGCCCCGCCCAGGCGGCCTGCGCGTCGCGCGCCGCCGCCACCGCCTCGGCCGCTTCCTCGGCGCCGCACATCGGCACCCGGTGGTGCGCCTGCCCGGTCGCCGGATTGACCACGTCGAAGAAACTGTCGCCCACCGTCAGATAGGGGCGGCCGTTGATCCAGAGGGGAATGGCCATCGGGCCTTCGGGTGCGAATTCCATCGTCAGTCTCGCTTTCTTGCTGCGTATTGTTCGAAAAAGGTCTTGCCGCCGGCCGCCACCGGCAGATCGCGCGCCGTCGTCCAGCCCGGGGCGACCCCGAAGATGCGGATGCGGCCCGCGCCGTCGGCCAGCCAGTTCAGGTAGCGCGCGGCGATCCGGGTCAGCGCCCGGTACAGTTTCGGCCGGCCGGCGACCCAGGCCCAGGCGCGCAGGCCGAGGCGCTCGCCCCAGGGGCGCAGGCCGCGCCGCCACTGCTCCTGGCGCAGGCCGTGCATCAGCTCGGGCAGCGGAATGCGCACCGGACAGACGCTCGAACACTGGCGGCAGCCGGTCGACGCGTGCGGCAGGTCGAGCGCGTTCTCGATGCCGGTGTAGAGCGGCGTCAGCACCGAACCCATCGGCCCGGGATAGACCCAGCCGTAGGCATGGCCGCCGAGCGAGAAATACACCGGGCAGTGGTTCATGCAGGCGCCGCAACGGATGCAGCGCAGGATGTCCTGGTAGTGCGATCCGACGACGTCGGCGCGGCCGTTATCGACGAGGATGAAGACGGTCTTGGTCGGTCCTTCGCTTTCGTCGTCGGCGCGCGTGCCGGTCAGCAGCGAGACGTAGTTGGAGATCGTCTGGCCGGTCGCCGAACGCGGCAGCAGGCGCATCAAGGTCGCGAAATCCTGCAGCGTCGGCACCACCTTTTCGATGCCGGTGATCACCACATGGACGCGCGGCAGCGTCGTCACCATGCGGCCGTTGCCCTCGTTGGTGACCAGCGCCGCGGTACCGGTTTCGGCGATCAGGAAATTGGCGCCGGAAATGCCCATGTCGGCCGACAGGAAGTGTTGGCGCAAGACGCCGCGCGCCTCGCGGGCGAGCGCCGGGATGTCGGCGGAAGTCCGCGCTTCGAGCGGCCGTCCATGCTTTTCGGCGAACAGCGCCTCGACTTCCTGCAAGGTCTTGTGCACCGCCGGCGCGATGATGTGCGACGGCGCCTCGCCGGCGAGCTGGATGATGTACTCGCCGAGGTCGGTCTCGACCGGCTCGATGCCGGCAGCGGCCAGCGCGTCGTTGAGCTGCGCCTCTTCGGACAGCATCGACTTCGACTTGGTCACCTTCTTCACGCCATGACGGCGGGCGACGTCGATCACCAGATCGCAGATTTCGCTGCCGTCGCGCGCCCACAACACTTCGGCACCGCGCGCGCGGGCGTTTTCCTCGAAGATTTCCAGCCACACGTCGAGGTCGTTGAGCACCCGGTCGCGGATGCCGGCGCAGGCTTCGCGCAAGGCTTCGAATTCGAGGCCGTCGTCGGGCAGCGCCGCCATGGCCTTGGCGCGCTTGCCGGAAAACAGCGGCTTGGCCTTCTGCAGCGCTTGCTGCAGCACCGGATTGCGCACCTTGTCGGCGGCGCGGGCGGTGAAATGCATCGCCTGCGAGTGACGGGCATTGCCGTTCATGGCTTCGTTTCCCCGGCCAGCACTTCGGCGAAGTGCAGCACCCGCGTCGTCTCGTCGCCACGTCGGCGCAGCCGGCCCTCGATGTTGAGGAGGCAGCCGAGATCGCCCCCAACCACCGCATCGGCGCCGGCAGCGGCTATCGACTCGCACTTGCGGTCGACGATGCGCGCCGAGACGTCGGCGTAGTTCTCGGCGAAGGCGCCGCCGAAGCCGCAGCATTCCTCGCAGTCGGCCATTTCCTTCAGGTTCAGCCCGCGCACACGGCCAAGCAGGGCGCGCGGCTGCGCCTTGATGCCGAGACCGCGCAGGCCCTTGCAGGAATCGTGATAGGTGACGCTGCCGGCGAACTCGCCGAGCGCTGCGAAGGACTCGCCCTGCGCGGCGAGGAACTCGCTCAGTTCCTGGGTACGCGCCGCAAGCGCCCGGGCGCGCGAGCCCCAGACGGCGTCATCGGCGAACAGCTTGGGATAGCTCAGGCGAATCTGCTCGGCACAGGAACCGGAAGGAACGACGACGACGTCGTAATTCTCCAGTTCGGCAATCGCCTTCTGCGCCAGCACCGCTGCAAGCGGCCGGTTACCGGCACTCCAGGCCGGTTGACCGCAGCAGGTCTGCGCTGGCGGCACGACGACGTCGTTGCCGGTTGCTTCGAGCAGGCGCAGGGCGGCAAAGCCCACCGCCGGACGCATCAGGTCCACCAGGCAAGTAACGTATAAGGCGATCCGCATGTTAATATTGCGCCGCACCACAAGGCAAAGTGGCCAATGCTACTCAAACCCCGCGAATAAAGGAATCCAGTTGTCAGAAGTTGCCGACGGCGCCACCCGGACGCCTGGTTCGATCCAGGTCATCGAGCGCATGATGTCCTTGCTTGACGCGCTTGCCGAAGCCCCGGACGCCGCCAGTCTGAAACACCTGGCCGCCGTTACCGAACTGCACCCATCGACGGCGCATCGCATCCTCGCCGCGATGTGCAACGCCCGCTTCGTCGAACGCCAGGATGCCGGCAACTACCGCCTCGGCATCCGGCTGCTCGAACTTGGCAACATCGTCAAGTCGCGCATCAACCTGCGCGAGGTCGCCCTGCCTTTCATGCAGGCATTGCATGAGAAAATCGGCGAAGCGATCAACCTCGGCGCCCGCCACGACGACGACATCGTCTACCTCGAACGCACCTCGTCCGGCCGCTCGCTGGTCCGCGTCGTCTACTTGGTTGGCGGTCGCGCCCCCCTGCACCTGACCTCGCTCGGCAAGCTCTTCCTGGCCGCCGAAAGCGCCCAGAAAGTTCGCGACTACGCCCGCCGCACCGGCCTCCCTGGCAAGACGCCGCACTCGCTGACCACCTTGCTCGCCCTCGAGAAGGAACTCGACAAGGTGCGCCGGCACGGCATCGCCTACGACGACGAGGAAGCCGAACTCGGGCTGAAATGCGTCGCGGCGCCGATCCACGACGACGAGGGCAACGTCGTCGCAGCCCTCTCGGTATCGGCCCCGGCCGACCGCCACGACCCGGAATGGGGCCGGCAGGTCAAGGAGACGGCCGAGGAGGTCTCGCGCGCTCTCGGCTACATCAAGCCGCGCCAATGAAAAAGGCGGCCAGCGGCCGCCTTTCTGCTTATCCCGGAGAATAAAAGCTCAGGCGCTTTCCATCCAGCGCTTGATCCGGTTGGCGTCGCCAACCCGGGTCGCCTTGCCCTGCGAATCGAGCAGCACGATGACCACCGGCTTGCCGGCAACCCAGGCCTGCATCACCAGACAGCGCCCGGCTTCCGAGATGTAACCGGTCTTCGACAGACCGATCTGCCAGTTGTCGCTGCGCACCAGCGAATTGGTGTTACCGAACTGCTGGATGCGACCGTTCAGTTCAACCTTGGCCTCGGCCGTCGTCGAGAACATGCGAATCTGCGGGTAACGGACCGCGGCGGCGACCATGCGCGCCAGGTCGTGGGCGGTGGAAACGTTGTTGCTGGAGAGGCCGGTCGGCTCCTCGAAACGGGTGTCGAACATGCCGAGCGCGCGCGACTTGCGGTTCATCGCGTCGACGAAGGCGCGCATGCCGCCAGGATAGTGGCGCCCGAGGGCGTGCGCCGCCCGATTCTCGGAAGACATCAGCGCCAGCAGCATCGCCGTCTCACGGGTCATCGTCGTCCCCACCGGCAGACGCGAGCGCGTCCCCTTCAGGTCGTCGATGTCCTCGGCACCGATGCTGATCACCTCATGCATGTCGAGCCCGGCATCGAGCACGACCATCGCCGTCATCAGCTTGGATATCGAGGCGATCGGCAGCACGGCGTCCGGCTGTTTCTCGATCACCACGCGATTGCTGCTCTGGTCGATGACCAGCGCAGCCGACGAACGGATCGCCAGTTGCGCCGGATCTTCGTTGAGGGCGACACGCTTCACCGGTTTGGTGCTGCGCGCCGCCACCAACTTCTTCTGTGCCTTATGCGTTTTCTTCGCCGATTTATGCGACACCGGCTTCTTGGTTGTCGCTTCCCGTTTTGCTGCCTCGACCGGCGACACGCCGACGATCAGCGACAAGGACGCGAGCAGGACAAGTAATTTTCGACGCATGGAGGCACTCCCGAAGCAAGCGCCGATTCTATCCGAGTTTATGATTCAAATCCAAAATTACAATCAAAGCAGCAAGATAGAACCGGATATTCAGGCACTTACTCAGGAAGCGTCGACAACGGTGAGCGCCGTCATGTTGACGATGCGGCGCACCGTCGCCGTCGGCGTCAGGATATTGACCGGCTTCGCCGCGCCGAGCAGGATCGGCCCGACCGTCAGGTTGTCGCCGGCCGCCACCTTGAGCAGATTGAACGAGATGTTCGCCGCATCCAGGGTCGGCATGACCAACAGGTTGGCCTGCCCCTTGAGCCGCGAATTCGGGAAGGCGGTCTGGCGGATCTTCTCGTCGAGCGCCGCGTCGCCGTGCATTTCGCCTTCGACCTCGAGCTCCGGCGCGCGCCGGTTGAGTTCGGCCAGCACCTCGCGCATCTTGATCGCCGTCGGCGTGTTCTCGGTCCCGAAAGTGGAGTGCGAGAGCAGCGCGACCTTCGGCACGATGCCGAAATTGCGGATTTCCTCGGCCGCCATCAGCGTCATATCGACCAGCTGTTCGGCGCTCGGGTCGTAATTGACGTAGGTGTCGGCAATGAAGACGGTGCGCCCCGGCAGCAGCAACAGGTTCATCGCGTAGTAGCGGTCATGCTCGGCACGGGTGCCGATGACGCTCTGCACGTATTCACGATGCGTCTCATGGCGACCGAAGGTACCGCAGATCAGGCCGTCGGCGTAGCCGAGACGGACCATCAGCGCACCGTACAGCGTGTTGCGGCGGCGCACCTCCCGGCGCGCGTAGTCGGGCGACACGCCCTTGCGCTCCATGATGCGGTGGTAGGTGGTCCAGAATTCCTCGTAATGCTCGTCGAAGAAGGCGCTGTTGTCGGAGTGGATGACCTCGAAGTCCTCGCCCTCGCGGATGCGCAGGCCGGCCGCCTCGATCCGGCGCTTGATCTCGGCGTGGCGGCCGATCAGGATCGGCCAGGCGATGCCCTCGTCGCGCACCACCTGCACCGCGCGCAGCACGCGCTCGTCCTCGCCCTCGGCGAAGACGATGCGCTTGGGCGCCAGCCTGGCCTGCGAGAACACCGGCTTCATGATCAGGCCGGAGTGATAGACGAATTCGTTCAAGCCCTGCAGATAGGCGTCCCAGTCCTGAATCGGCCGCGTCGCGACGCCCGAATCCATGCCTGCCTGCGCCACTGCCGGCGCAATCTTGACGATCAGCCGCGGATCGAAGGGTTTCGGAATCAGGTATTCCGGACCAAAGCCGGAAATCCGCTCACCATAGGCGGAAGCGACGACTTCCGACTGCTCGGCGCGGGCCAGCTCGGCGATCGCTTTCACCGCCGCCATTTTCATTTCCTCGGTAATCGTCGTCGCGCCGACATCGAGCGCGCCACGGAAAATGAAAGGAAAGCAGAGCACGTTATTGACCTGGTTCGGGTAATCCGAACGGCCAGTGCACATGATGGCGTCGTCGCGTACCGACTTGACCAGCTCGGGCGTGATTTCCGGCGTCGGGTTGGCGAGCGCCATGATCAGCGGCCTGGCGGCCATCTTGGCGACCATTTCCGGCTTCAGTACGCCGCCGGCCGAGAGCCCCAGGAAAACGTCGGCATCGGCAATCGCCTCGCCGAGCGTGCGCTGCTCGGTCTTCTTGGCGTAGCGCGCCTTGATCTCGTCCATTTCCTCGACCCGGCCTTCATAGACCAGGCCCTTGATGTCGGTGACCCAGATGTTCTCCACCGGCGCGCCGAGCATGACCAGCAGGTCGAGACAGGCGAGCGCGGCGGCACCAGCACCGGAAGTGACGATCTTGACCTTGGACAGATCCTTGCCGATCAGGTGCAGACCGTTGAGGATGGCGGCGCCGACGACAATCGCCGTGCCGTGCTGGTCATCGTGGAAGACCGGGATCTTCATCCGCTCGCGCAGCTTCTTCTCGATGTAGAAGCACTCGGGCGCCTTGATGTCTTCGAGGTTGATGCCGCCGAAAGTCGGCTCCAGCGAGGCGATCGTCTCGATCAGCTTGTCCGGATCGCGCTCGTCGATCTCGAGGTCGAAGACGTCGATGTTGGCGAACTTCTTGAACAGCACGCCCTTGCCTTCCATCACCGGCTTGGCGGCGAGCGGGCCGATCGGCCCAAGACCGAGGACGGCGGTGCCGTTGGTGATGACACCGACCAGGTTGGCGCGGGCGGTCAGCGTGCTCGCCTCGGCCGGATCGGCGACGATTTCCTCGCAGGCGAAGGCAACGCCCGGCGAATAAGCCATCGACAGGTCGTACTGGTTGGTGAGCTGCTTGATCGGCGTGACCGCGATCTTGCCGGGTTTCGGACTACGGTGATAGAACAGCGCGGCTTCGCGCAATTGCCTGGGATCCATGTCGCCTCCGTTTTATATTATGAAAATTGTTTTTGAGATGCGGAAAACTATAGCACACAACATTTGACAGCGATATTTCGGACATCACTTAGCAGGCAAAGTCAAGTAGATATTTCCCCCTGCCTGAGGCATAATTACGGGCTTCCCAGCCGACGGCCCCTCGCCGCGCAGATGTCTTGGTGGCAGCACCCGGCGACTGGCGTGAAAAATCAGTTATTTCAGTAACTTATTAGAGAGACACCGCCATGACCGTAGCGCTGAACGCACCAGAGTACGTCAACCACGAAGCCCTCAAGAAGTGGGTCGCCGAGATTGCCGAACTGACTCAACCCGACCAGATCCACTGGTGTGACGGCTCGCAGGAAGAATACGACCGTCTGTGCGCGGAAATGGTTGCAGCCGGCACGCTGATCAAGCTCAATCCGGAAAAGCGCCCGAACTCCTACCTCGCCTTCTCCGACCCGTCCGACGTCGCCCGCGTCGAAGACCGCACCTACATCTGCTCCGAAAAGAAGGAAGACGCCGGCCCGACCAACAACTGGGAAGAACCGGCCAAGATGCGCGAGACCCTGAACGGCCTGTTCAAGGGCTGCATGAAGGGTCGTACGATGTACGTCATCCCGTTCTCGATGGGCCCGCTCGGTTCGCCGATCGCCCACATCGGTTTCGAAATCACCGACTCCGCCTACGTCGTCACCAACATGAAGACGATGACCCGCATGGGCAAGGCCGTCTTTGACGTACTCGGCAGCGATGGCGAATTCGTCCCCTGCATCCACACCGTCGGCGCCCCGCTCGAAGCTGGCCAGAAGGATGTCGCCTGGCCGTGCAACCCGACCGTCAAGTACATCGTGCATTACCCGGAAACCCGCGAAATCTGGTCCTACGGTTCCGGTTACGGCGGCAACGCCCTGCTCGGCAAGAAGTGCTTCGCCCTGCGCATCGCTTCCAACATGGCGCGCGAACAAGGCTGGCTGGCCGAACACATGCTGATCCTCGGCGTCGAATCGCCGGAAGGGGAAAAGACCTACGTCGCCGCCGCTTTCCCGTCGGCTTGCGGCAAGACCAACTTCGCCATGCTGATCCCGCCGAAGACCCTGGGCGGCTGGAAAATCACCACCATCGGCGACGACATCGCCTGGATCAAGCCGCGCGTCGATGCCGACGGCGTCACCCGCTTCTACGCCATCAACCCGGAAGCCGGCTTCTTCGGCGTCGCCCCGGGCACCTCGGAAAAGACCAACTACAACGCCTTGGCCACGCTGAAGGAAAACATCATCTTCACCAATGTCGCGCTGACCGACGACGGTGACGTCTGGTGGGAAGGCATGACCAAGGAAGCCCCGGCCCACCTGATCGACTGGCAAGGCAAGGACTGGACGCCGGAAGACGGCAAGAACGGTCGCAAGGCGGCGCACGCCAACTCGCGCTTCACCGCCCCGGCCAACCAGTGCCCGTCGGTTGACCCGGCCTGGGAAGATCCCGCCGGCGTGCCGATCTCGGCCTTCATCTTCGGCGGCCGTCGCGCCACCACCGTGCCGCTGGTCTACCAGGCCTTCAACTGGAACTACGGCGTCTACATGGCCGCCACCCTCGGTTCCGAAACCACCGCTGCCGCCTTCGGCCAGCAGGGCGTCGTGCGCCGCGACCCGTTCGCCATGCTGCCCTTCTGCGGCTACCACATGGGCGACTACTTCAACCACTGGCTGCGCATGGGCAAGGCCGTCGATGCAACGCCGAAGATCTTCTGCGTCAACTGGTTCCGCATGGACAAGGACGGCAACTTCATGTGGCCGGGCTTCGGCGACAACATGCGCGTCCTGAAGTGGATCGTCGACCGCTGCAAGGGCAAGGTTGCCGCCAAGGAAACCACGCTCGGCTGGATGCCGAAGTTCGAGGACATCGACTGGACCGGCCTCGACATCAAGCCCGAAGACTTCGAAGCCCTGACGACGATCGACGCCGACGCCTGGAAGGCCGAACTGGCCGGCCACAAGGAGTGGTTCGACAAGATGGGCGAGAAGATGCCGCGCGAACTGGTGTTGAAGCGCGAACTGTTCGAAATGGGCATCTTCAAGGACGCCGCCTAAGCAATAGCCCGCAAACCTACTGCGCGGTCCGATCCCGGCCCTGCGATGCTCACCGTACCAAAGTACGGCTGCGCTTCTCGGACCGGCCTCGAACCGCTCGCTACGGTTTTCGGGCCATTCCTGACCATGGAATGAACTGAACCTGCGACGGCCACCGATCATTTCGGTGGCCTTCGTCTTTCTGGAGTATGAAATGCCCCGTTCCGCTGCCCGTCTCGCCGACATTGCTCCCTTCCACGTCGTCGAACTGCTGACCCGTGCCCGCGAGCTTGAAGCGGCGGGGCGTGACATCATCCACATGGAAGTCGGCGAGCCGGATTTCGCGACGCCGGCACCGATTGTCGCGGCTGCGGTCGACGCGCTAAATAGCGGAAAAACGCTGTACACCCAGGCGCTCGGACTGCCCGAGTTGCGCCAGGCAATCAGCGATTTCTACCGCCACCGCTACGGCGTCGCCGTGCCGGCATCGCGCATCGCCGTCACCAACGGCGCGTCCGGCGCGCTCAACCTGGCCTTTGCCTGCCTTGCCGATCCCGGCCGCGAATGGTTGCTCGCCGATCCCGGCTACCCGTGCAACCGGCACATCCTGCGCACCTACGAAGGGCGGCCGGTTTCCATTCCGGTCGGACCCGAGAGCAATTTCCAGCCGACCCCGGCGCAGGTCGGCGCGGCCTGGAACGAGCACACCGCCGGGCTGCTCGTCGCCTCGCCAGCCAACCCGACCGGCACCTTGTTGACGCTGCCCGAGATCGCCGCGCTGGCCGAGGTCTGCCGCGCCCGCGACGGCCATTTCCTGGTCGATGAGATCTACCACGGCCTCACCTACGAATGCGACGCGCCGACCGCCTGCGCAGCCGGCGACGACATCTGGGTGATCAACAGCTTTTCCAAGTATTTCCAGATGACCGGCTGGCGGCTGGGCTGGATGGTGATTCCGGAAGCCTTCGTGCGCGACGTCGAAAAGCTGGCGCAGAACCTCGTCCTCTGCCCGTCGACACCGGCGCAGTACGCGGCGCTCGCCGCCTTCCGGCCGGAAACCATCGCCATCCTCGAGGAACGGCGGGCCGAGTTCCGCCGCCGCCGCGACTTTCTCGCACCGGCACTGGAAGCCATCGGCCTCTCCGTCGTCGCCCGCCCGGAAGGCGCCTTCTACCTGTACTGCAACTGCTCGGCGGTCGCTGCCGACAGCTTTGCACTGGCGCGCAAACTGCTCGAAGACGCCGGCGTCGCGGCAACGCCGGGTCTGGATTTCGGCGCCAACGCGCCGGAGAAGTACATCCGTTTCGCCTACACCACCGGTGTCGACCGGCTGGCCGAGGCGGTCGAGCGCCTACGCCGTCACTGCGGGCGGTAAGCCGAGGTCGGGGTAGCGGGCGGCGAGCGCCGCCCAGTCGAAATACGGCCCGGGATCGCTCTTGCGCCCGGGCGCGATGTCGCTGTGCCCAGCAATGGCGGCGATCGGATAGCGCTGGCGCAAGGCGTCGATCAGGCGCCACAGCGCCGCATACTGGGCGTCGGTGAAGGCTTGCTCGTCGCAGCCCTCGAGTTCGATACCGACCGAGTAGTCGTTGCAGTTGTCGCGTCCGCACCAGGTTGATCGGCCGGCATGCCAGGCGCGCCGGTCGCAGCCGACGAACTGGACGACGTGGCCATCGCGGCGGACGTAGAAATGCGCCGAAACCTGCATGTCGGCGATTTCTGCAAAATAGGGGTGGGCCGCGGGATCGAGCCGGTTGAGGAAGAAATCCTCGACCCAGTCGCCGCCGAACTCGCCGGGCGGCAGGCTGATGTTATGCACGACCACCAGCGAGACCGCGGCGCCGGCCGGGCGTTCGCCGAAGTTCGGCGATTCCCGGTGTTCGGCCGTGTCCAGCCAGCCATCGGCCAGCCAGTTCATTCGATGCCCAGCCGTTCCAGCCGGTAGCGCAGCGAACGGAAGGTGACGCCGAGCAGGCGCGCCGCCGCCGTGCGGTTGCCCTCGGTCTTCTGCAGCGCTTCGAGGATGGCCTGACGTTCGAGGCGGTTGAGGTAGTCGTCGAGCGTCTCGCTGCCGCGTCCCTGGAGATCGCTGCCGGCGCCTTCCTCGGGCTCGAGGTGAAGATCGTCGGGCTCGATCAGCTCGCCGGCGCAGAGCGCGGTCGCCCGCTCGAGGATGTTCTCCAGTTCGCGCACGTTGCCGGGGAAGGAGTAGAGCTGCAGCGCCTTGATCGCCGCCGGCGACAGCCGCGGATGCGCCTCGCCGCACAGTTTGTTGAGGATGCTGTCGACCAGCGGCGCAATGTCTTCCATGCGCTCGCGCAGGGGCGGCATGCGCAGTTCGATGACGTTCAGCCGGTAATAGAGATCCTGACGGAAGCTGCCCTGATCGACCCGCTCGCGCAGATTGCGGTGGGTAGCGCAGATGATGCGCAGGTCGACCGACTCTTCGGTGACGCAGCCGACCTTGCGCACGCGTTTTTCCTGGATCGCCCGCAGCAGCTTGACCTGCATCGCCAGCGGCAGGTCGGCGACCTCGTCGAGGAACAGCGTGCCGCCGCTGGCGGCCTGGAAGAAGCCGTCGCGGTCGCTGTCGGCACCGGTGAAGGCGCCCTTGCGATAGCCGAAGAACTCGCTCTCCATCAGGTTCTCGGGGATCGCCCCGCAGTTGACCGGGACGAAGGGGCCGGCGCTGCGCGCGCTGCGGGCGTGGATCAGGCGCGCCGCCAGTTCCTTGCCGGAGCCGGACTCGCCGGAGATGTAGATCGGCGCCTGGCTGCGCGCCATCTTCTCGATCATCGCCCGCACCTGCTGCATGCTCGCCGATTCGCCGGTGAGCGCGCGCAGCGCGTCGTTCTCGGCACCGTTGCCGGGCAGGCGCAAAGCGGAACGGATCAGCGCCCGCAATTGCTCGAGGCCGACCGGCTTCGACAGGTAATCGAAGGCGCCGGCCTTGAGCGCCGCGACGGCGTTCTCGGCGCTGCCCCAGGCGGTGATCACGGCAACCGGCAAACGCGGGTGGTTCTCGGCGATGTAGCGGACGATTTCCAGCCCCTCGCCGTCGGGCAGGCGCATGTCGGTCAGACACAACTGGAAATCGCCGGCCGCCAGCGCCGCCTTCGCCTCGCCGACCGACCCGGCGCACTCGGCCGCCAAGCCCATGCGGGCCAGGGTCAGGTCGATCAGTTCACGGATGTCGGCCTCGTCGTCGACGACGAGGACCCGGTTCAACTCGCCGCGCGGGCGTCGCTCGCTACGGGTAACGGACACGAATCACTCCTCCCGGAAACAATGAAATGGCCACCGCCGGCATCGGCCTTCAGGGTCAGCGCGCCGCCGTTGGCGACGCACAACTCGCGGGCGATGAACAGGCCGAGGCCGGTACCCAGGGTATGGGTGGTGAAAAAGGGTTCGAACACCTGGTCGCGCAATTCTGGCGGCACGCCGGGACCATCGTCGATGACGTGCAATTCTACCCAGCCCTGACCAGCGGCGGAAATCGCCTGAACCCGAACCGCCGCACTGCCGCGCGTCGAATGACGCAGCGCGTTGCCAACCAGGTTCCACAGCACCTGGTGCAGGTGCGAACGATCGAAGCAGATCACCAGCCCGGCCGGCAAGTCGAGGGCGATGGTGGTCGGCGGCAGGTTTTCGTTGCTCAGCAGGTCTACCGCGAAATTGCCAAGGAACTCGCGCAGCGAGATCACCTCGACCTGCGCTTGCTTCTGCCGGCCGAGTTCGAGCACGTCGCCGACGATGCGGTCGAGGCGCGCGGTATTGTCGCCGATGATGCGCAGCAGGCGCTCGTAGAGGTCGCCGCGCCGCTCCTCGCGCAGCAGTTCCGAGGCGTGGCTGATCGCCGACAGCGGGTTGCGGATTTCATGGGCGATGCTCGCCGTCAGCCGCCCGAGCGCCGCCAGCTTGAGCTGCTTGGCCTGTTCCTTGATGCGGCCGACATCCTCGATGAAGACCAGCACCTCGCCGTCGGAACTGGCAGTCGATTCGAAACGCGCGCCCAGTTCGGCGTTGCCGACACCGGAAAGCAGCACGCTGTCGTTGCTGCTGCCGGCCAGCCAATGGGTCAGCGCCGCGCCCAGGGTCGGCGCATGCACCGCCAGGTTGCCGCCACTTGGCGGCAGACCGAGCAGACGCATCGCCATCGGGTTGTGGCGGACAATCTCGCCGTCGCGGGTGACGATCAAGACGCCATCCTGCATCCGCTCGACGACGCGCTGGTTGATGCGAATCTGGTTGTTGAGGGCGATGCCGCGCCGACGGGCGAGGTCTTCGTTGACCATCACTCGCTGGCCGAGCAGACGGGCAAGAATTGCCGTCGCGAAATAACCGGCCGAGATGAAGCCGGCCTGGACCAGGCCGCTCTGCTCGAAATCGAGCAGAAAAACCCCCAGCGTCTGCGACACCAGCGCCGCCAAGGTCGCCAGCGCCGCGTACAGGAGAACCAGGCGCCCCTGGCCGACCAGACTGGCCGCCGCCAGAGAGATCAGCAGGATCAAGCCGAAGCCGCTGCTGACGCCGCCGGCGATCAGCATCAAGGCGGCGAGGACGACGATGTCGACGATGACCTGGAACGAAAGCTGGAAGTTGAAGTGTTGCTGCCAGAAGCGCGCCAGCGCCAGACCGCCGGCGGTACATACCAGATGCGCGCCGACCAGCGAGAAGGTGAGCAGCGAGGGCATCATGTTGAGGCGCAGGTTCCAGTCGCCGGGAAAAAGCAGCGCCAGCAGCGCCAGACTGCCGAGCAGCAGGCGATAGAGGACGAAATACTGGAAGGAGCGCCAGTTCGGCACCCAGGTGTCGTTCAGCCAGCCCTGCACCTCAGCCCCCGGCGCGCCGGGCGGCGTCGCGATGCGCCGCGTTGCAGTAGTGACGAGCACCGTCGGCCAGAGCGTCGCTTTCCGGCAGATGTACGCCGCAATGGGCGCAACGCACCATGCGCTCGACCGGCCGTGGCGTCTCCGATGGCGGCACGGCGCCATCCCGGCCCTTGCGCCAGTGCCACCAGAGAAGCGCGCCGAGCGCGAGCAGCAGAAGGTATTTCAGCATTTCACCCGGCCTGGCCGGGCTTTTCGACCCAGTCGATGATCGCCTGCCATTGCTCGAGGTCGCGCTCGGCGCGCGAGCGCGGCAGGTCGAACAGGGTCAGCCCGGCGGCCGCGGCCTGGACATAGACCTGGGTGTCGCGCAGGTAGGCCAGCACCGGCAGCTCGAAGCTGGCGAAGAAACGTTCCAGTTCGGCGGCGGCGCGCGTCCGTCCATCGACCCGCATGCCGATCACGGCGACGTCGGCCTTGCCCTTGCGCACGGCCTTCTCGTCGAGCAGGGCTTCGAGGAAGTGGCGGGTGGCGCGCATGTCGAACAGCGAGGGCTGGACCGGCACGATCACCCGCGTCGACAGCTTCAGCACCTTGTCGAGCTGTTTGCCGTGCAGGCCGGCCGGGGTATCGAGGACGACGTGCGAGGTGCCCTTGGGCGGCCGCGCGATGCGATCGGGACCGATTTCCCAGGTTTCGATCGTCGGCAATGCGAACGGGCGCGTCGCCAGCCATTCGCGCGCCGACTGCTGGCGGTCGATGTCGCCGAGCATCACATCATGGCCGCGACTGGCGAAATAGCCGGCCAGGTTGGTGGCCAGCGTGCTCTTGCCGGAACCGCCCTTGGGATTGGCGACGAGGAAGCCTTTCATTCCCTTTCCTTCTTGTCGAGGATGCTGCGTACCAGGTTGACGTGCTCGCGCAGCGTATAGACCAGATCGGTGAAACCGAGCGGCACATGCAGTTCGGCCGCCTCTTCGTCGAGCGCGTCGAGCCGCTGCCGGTATTCCGCCAGACGCGCCGGGTCGTAATGGTTCTTCAGGTCGTCCTCGAGGAACTTCAGCTCGCCGTAGCAACGGAAGACCTTGGATTTCACCCGCCAGCTATAGAGCGCCGGCGCCACCCGCAACAGCGGGATGAGCAGAGCGATCACCGGCACCAGCAGGACGATCAGCCGGTCGACCAGAACGGCCAGCCAGAAAGGCAGGTAGCGCTGCAGGAAAGGCGGACCGGATTTGAAGAAACGCTCGGCCTCCGACGACAGCGGCAGCATGCCGTCCATGTACGAGGGAAACTCGTTGGCTGTCTGGAAGAAACCCGGCTTGCCGTGAATCTGCCGCGCCGCCTGCAGCAGCAGGTTCTGCAGTGCCGGATGCAGGTCGTCGCGCACCACCAGGCTGGCGGTCGGCGCCAGCACCCGGGTGTCGGCCGGAGGGATGTCGAGGACCAGATCGGCCACGCCCTGCGGCATGGTCAGCCGGGTCAGGAAGGGATAACGCCGCTCGTAGGCGAAGGACTGGGAAAAATTCATCAGCTTGATGCCGGGCGAACGCAACAGCACCTGGACCACCGGCGCATGCTCGGCGGCGATGATGAAGGCGGCATCGATGCGCCCTTGCTGCAACTCCTCGGCGGCATCCAGCCCGGAAATCGGCAGCGTGTTCTGGCGAAAATCGACATCGTTGTCCTCCAGCAGGCGCTGCGCCAGTTGCCGGATGCCGGAGCCTTCCTGGCCGATGGCGATGCGCTTGCCGCGCAACTCGCTCAGGCGCTCGATCGTCTCACCCTGATAGAAGACCCAGACCGGCTCGTAGAACATGCTGCCGAGCGACAGCAGGCCCCAGTTTTCCGGTTCCTCGTCGATCCGGCTCTCGTCCACCGGTTCGATGACGCCGCCCTGGACGAAGCCGATCTGCGCTTCGCCGCTCCTGAGCCTTTCGAGGTTCTGCACCGAGCCCTCGGAGGTCCGCACCTCAAGCGTGATCCCCGAGCGCGCCAGGATCGCCGCGTAGCGCTTGGCAAACTGGTAGTAGGCGCCGCTCTCGCCGCCGCTGGTCATCACCACGTGGCGCGGCGGCGCCGGCTCGACGAACTGGAAGGCGACGACGAAACCGATGCCGGCGATCAAAAAGATCCACCAGGCCGTCGCGAACAGGTCGCGCAGCGAGATAAGTCCAGCCTTGATTTTCGCCATCATGCGTGCTCGGGAAAACCCTGTCGTCGTCGAGACTGCGAGGGTAACACCAGCAGCGCTTGCGATCTAGCGCGCGGCCGGCGCTGACGACGTCATACCGGCGTCAGCTTGGCGTACTCCAGCGCCAGCCATTTCATGCCGGCGCCGCCGCCGAAGTTGACCTGGACCCGCGCATCGGCACCGCGCCCTTCGGTGGCGACGATGACGCCGAAACCGAACTTGGCATGCTCGACGTTCTGCCCGATGCGCAGGCCGCCAGCGACCGGCTCGCTGCTGGCGGCGGCGTAGCCGCCCCAGGTCGGCGCCGGTGCCGCGGCCTTCTTGTTGAGCTTGAGCAGCAGTTCCTCCGGAATCTCGTCGAAAAAGGACGAGGCCGTGCAATAGCGCGTCTGCCCGTGCAGCATCCGCGTCTGCGCGCAGGACAGGTAAAGCCGTTGACGGGCGCGGGTGACGGCGACGTACATCAGCCGGCGCTCTTCCTCCAGGCCGTCGCGCCCTTCGTTAACCGCGTTCTCGTGCGGGAACAGGCCCTGCTCGAGGCCGCTGATGAAGACGACGTCGAACTCCAGCCCCTTGGCCGCGTGCACCGACATCAGCTGGACCGCTTCCTGGCCCTCACCGGCCTGGTGCTCGCCGGATTCGAGCGAGGCGTGGGCGAGGAAGGAAGCGAGCGCCCCGCCCTCGCCGACCGCCCCTTCGTCATCGACGAAGCTGGCAGCGGCGTTGATCAGTTCGTCGAGGTTCTCCAGGCGCTCCTGGCCTTCCTTCTCCAGCCGGTAATGCTGGGCGAGGCCGGACTTCTCGACGACATGCTCGATGATCTCGGGCAGCGGCAGCTTCTCGGTTTCCTGGCGCAGCGTCTCGATCAGCCGGATGAAGGCGCCGACCGCCTGGCCGGCCTTGCCGGTCAGCGAGGCGGCGGCGTTGTAGAGGCTGGAGTTCATCTGGTGCGCGGCGGCCTGCAGGTTTTCCAGCGAGCGGGCGCCGATGCCGCGGGTCGGGAAGTTCACGACGCGCAGGAAGGCGGTGTCGTCGTCCGGGTTGCCCAGCAGGCGCAGGTAGGCGAGCGCGTGCTTGACTTCCTGGCGCTCGAAGAAGCGCAGGCCACCATAGACCTTGTACGGCACGCCCTTGGTGAACAGCTCGTGTTCGAGCACGCGCGACTGGGCGTTCGAACGGTAGAGGATGGCGCATTGCGTCGCCGGCACGCCGTCGCGGACCAGTTCGCGGATCTCGTCGACGATGAAGCGCGCCTCGTCGATGTCCGAATAGGCTTCGAAGGCGCGGATCGGCTCGCCGTCGCCGGCGTCGGTCCACAGGTTCTTGCCGAGGCGCTCGCGGTTGTACTTGATGATCGCGTTGGCAGCGGCCAGGATGTTGCCGTGCGAGCGGTAGTTCTGCTCGAGGCGGATGATGTTGTCGGCGCAGTAGTCGCGTTCGAAGTCGCGCATGTTGCCGACCTCGGCGCCACGAAAGCGGTAGATCGACTGATCGTCGTCGCCGACCGCGAAGAGCTTGGCGCCACCGCCAGCGAGCAATTGCAGCCAGGCGTACTGCAACTTGTTGGTATCCTGGAACTCATCGACCAGGATGTGCCGGAAACGCTGCTGGTAATGCGTGCGCAGCGGCTCGTTGCGCTGCAGCAGCTCGAAACAGCGCAGCAGCAGCTCGGCGAAATCGCAGACGCCCTCGCGATTGCACTGGGTTTCGTACTCGGCATAAATCTCGACGCGCTTCTGCGTGTAGTGGTCGTACACCTCGGCCTGACCGGCACGCACGCCCTGCTCCTTGTGCGCGTTGATGAAATGACAGAGCTCGCGCGGCGGGTACTTCTCGTCGTCGATGTTGAGGTTCTTCAGGAGGCGCTTGACCATCGCCAACTGGTCGGCCGAATCGAGGATCTGGAAGGTCTGCGGCAGGCCGGCCTCGCGGTAGTGCGCGCGCAGCAGCCGGTTGCACAGGCCGTGGAAGGTGCCGATCCACATCCCGCGCACGTTGATCGGCACCAGCGCCGACAGGCGCGCAGTCATTTCCTTGGCCGCCTTGTTGGTGAAGGTCACCGCCATCACCCCATGTGGTCCGACCTGACCGGTCGAGATCAACCAGGCGATGCGCGTCGTCAGTACCCGCGTCTTGCCGCTGCCGGCGCCGGCCAGGATCAGCGCATGCACCGGCGGCAGCGTCACGGCCTGCAGTTGGGGAGGATTGAGGTTGGCGAGCAGGTCGGACATGGCGGCAGGGGATTACGGAGAGGGGCGGACAGTGTACAATGCCGGCCGCGCTTTGTTGGGCAAGTGGTCAAACCACTTTGTTGCAATTGTGCAACGCAACAACACAAACCCGACAATTTGTTACACGCCAGCCGGGGTGCCAAAAGTATACTGGCAGCAAATATATTGCAGTGCACAAAACTATTTGCCCACGAGGCAGTCGAATGGAATGGGGTCACCACCGTGACCGACAAGGAGCAGCAAATGAACAACATGCAATCACCGAAAATCCTCCCCTGGATCGCCAAGCGCGCCGGCATCAGTGAAGAACTGGCGCTCAAGCTGTGGCGTCGCGCCGTCGGCGAAGCCGAAACCCTGACCGGCCAATCGTCCGGCGCCGAGTTCTCCGGCCTGGCCATCGAGCGCTTCCTGGCCATCGTCGAAGACGAAGCCGACACCCAGTCCGCCGCCAAGCTGTCGCCGGCCCCGCAACTGAGCTGGCTCTGGCGTCACCAGACCCGGATGTCGCTGCTGTCGCTGATGGCCGCGCAGAATACCTACCAGTTCTGGCAGAACACCTGGAACGACATGGTCGGCCAAAAAAAAGCCGCCTGACCGGACGTCGCTGACGTTCGGCCCGTTGCGCCGCGAGCCGGCGGCGTGACGGGGGACCGCCCGGCACGTCACGCCCTGCGCGCGCGGGAAATGCTGAAAACCGGCGCCGATACCGGGGCGCGCAACCGCTATAATTCGCGGTTTGATCGACGCTCATTCAGCTCACACGCCCATGCAGGAAAAATACACCCCGGCCGACCTCGAACGCGCCGCCCAGCAACACTGGGATGAAACCGGCGCCGCCCGCGCCGTCGAAGACGCCAGCAAACCCAAGTACTACTGCCTGTCGATGTTCCCGTATCCGTCCGGGAAACTGCACATGGGCCATGTGCGCAACTACACGATCGGCGACGTGCTGACCCGCTTCCACAAGATGCAGGGCTACAACGTGCTGCAACCGATGGGCTGGGACGCCTTCGGCATGCCGGCGGAAAACGCGGCCATGCAGAACAACGTCGCGCCGGCCGGGTGGACCTACTCCAACATCGATTACATGCGTTCGCAGCTCAAGTCGCTCGGCTTCGCCATCGACTGGCAGCGCGAATTCGCCACCTGCACGCCCGAGTACTACCGCTGGGAGCAGTGGCTGTTCACCCGCCTCTACGAAAAGGGCCTGGTGTACAAGAAGCTCGGCACCGTGAACTGGGACCCGGTCGACCACACCGTGCTCGCCAACGAACAGGTCATCGACGGCAAGGGCTGGCGCTCCGGCGCCGTCGTCGAAAAGCGCGAGATCCCCATGTACTACATGAAGATCACCGCCTACGCCGAAGAGCTGCTCGCCGAGCTCGACAACCTGCCGGGCTGGCCGGAACAGGTGCGCCTGATGCAGAAGAACTGGATCGGCAAGAGCACCGGCGTGCGCTTCGCCTTCCCGCTGGCGGATAACGCCGACGAAAAGCTGTGGGTGTTCACTACCCGCGCCGACACCATCATGGGCGTCACCTTCGTTGCCGTCGCCGCCGAACACCCGCTGGCCAGCCGCGCCGCCGCCAACAACCCGGCACTCGCCGCCTTCATCGAGGAATGCAAGCAGGGCGGCGTCGCCGAGGCCGATCTGGCAACCATGGAAAAGAAGGGGATGCCGACCGGCATCTACGTCAGCCATCCGCTGACCGGCGACCAAGTCGAAGTCTGGGTCGGCAACTACGTGCTGATGAGCTATGGCGACGGCGCCGTGATGGCCGTGCCGGCGCACGACGAGCGCGATTTCGCGTTTGCGCTGAAATACAACTTGCCGATCAAGCAGGTCGTCACCGTCGACGGAGAAAGCTTCAGCAACCAGCAATGGGCCGAGTGGTACGCCGACAAGGTCAAGGGCAAGCTGGTCAATTCCGGCAAATACGACGGCCTCGGCTACGAAGCCGCGGTCGACGCCATCGCCGCCGACCTCGCCGCCAAGGACCTGGGCGAGAAGAAAACCCAGTTCCGCCTGCGCGACTGGGGCATTTCCCGCCAGCGCTACTGGGGCTGCCCGATCCCGATCATCCACTGCCCGAGCTGCGGCGACGTGCCGGTGCCCGACGAGCAGTTGCCGGTGGTGCTGCCGGAAAACGTCGAGATCACCGGCGCCGGTTCGCCGCTGGCCAAGATGCCCGAATTCTACGAGTGCAAGTGTCCGAAGTGCGGCGGTGCTGCCCGCCGCGAAACCGACACCATGGACACCTTCTTCGAGTCGTCCTGGTATTTCCTGCGCTACGCCTGCCCGGACAACGCCACGGCCATGGTCGACGAGCGCGTCGCCTACTGGTGCAAGGGCGGCATCGACCAGTACATCGGCGGCATCGAGCACGCCATCCTGCATTTGCTCTATTCGCGCTTCTTCACCAAGCTGATGCGCGACGTCGGCCTGATCGGCGACCTTGGCGAGCCCTTCGCCAACCTGCTGACCCAGGGCATGGTCGTCGCGCCGACCTTCTACCGTGAGCTCGACGGCGGCAAGAAGCAGTGGATCAACCCGGCCGACGTCGATGTCGTCACCGACGAACGCGGCCGCCCGACCGGCGCCACGCTGAAGGCCGACGGCCTGCCGGTGGTGATCGGAGGCACCGAGAAGATGTCGAAGTCGAAGAACAATGGCGTCGATCCGCAAGCGCTGATCGACCAGTACGGCGCCGACACGGCGCGCCTGTTCATCATGTTCGCTTCGCCGCCCGATCAGTCGCTGGAATGGTCGGATGCCGGCGTCGAAGGCGCCTTCCGCTTCCTGCGCCGCCTGTGGAAAACCGTTTATGACCACGTGCAGACCGGCCTCGTCGCCGCCTGCACCGGCAACGACGGCCTCTCTTCCGCGCAGGCCGACCTGCGGCGCAAGCTGCACCAGACCATGGGCAAGGTCGCCGACGACTACGGCCGGCGCAAGCAGTTCAACACCGCCATCGCCGCGGTGATGGAGTTGCTCAACGCCTACGACAAGTGCGATCTCGCCGACGCCGCCGGCCGCGCGCTCGCCCAGGAAGTCCTGGAAAGCGCCGTGCTGCTGCTCTTCCCCATCGTCCCGCACATCGGCCAGGCGCTCTACGCCGAACTGAAGCCGGGTGCCGACGCCGGCCTTGCCGCTTTCCCGAAGGCCGACCCGGCGGCGCTGAAGCAGGACGAGATCGAGCTGATGGTGCAGGTCAACGGCAAGCTGCGCGGTTCGATCCGCGTCGCCGCCACAGCCGACAAGGCGAGCATCGAAGCCGCCGCGCTGGCTTGCGAGGGCGCCGTCAAATTCATGGAAGGCAAGCCGGCGAAGAAGGTCATCGTCGTCCCCGGCCGCCTGGTCAACATCGTCGCTTGAGGAAAACGCCATGCGCCTGCTGCGCCCGCTGTTCGCCCTGATCCTCGTCGCCGCCCTCGCCGGCTGCGGCTTCCATCTGCGCGGCGCGGGCGGCAACACGCTACCCTACAAGACGATGGCCATCGCGCTGCCGGAAACCGCCGATGTCCGGATCTGGCTCGAACGCCACATCCGCGGTAGCGGCACCGAAATCGTCGCCGATCCGAAAGCGGCGGAGGCGGTCTTCCAGCAACTTGAGGACAACCGCCAGAAAACCATCCTCAGCGTCAACGCCCAGGGCCGGGTGCGTGAATACCGCCTGCAGCTGACCTACCGTTTCCGGCTGGTCAACGCCAAGGGCGACGAGATCGTCGCTCCGAACGAACTCAGCCTGAGCCGCGATTTCAGTTTTGACGACTCGCAGGTGCTCGCCAAGGATGTCGAAGAACGCCTGCTCTGGCGCGACATGAGCAGCGATCTGGTGAACCAGATCATGCGCCGCCTGAGCATCGTCAAGCCCAGGGACCCGAGCCGGGAAACCGACTGATGCTGCTCAAGGCCGAACAACTGGCCGCCCATCTCGAACGCGAACTGCGCCCGCTCTACGTCCTCTACGGCGACGAGCCGCTGCTCGTGCTGGAAGCCGCCGACGCCATCCGCGCCCGGGCGCGCGGCGCCGGTTACAGCGAGCGAGAGGTACTGACCGTCCTGCCGCAGTTCGACTGGGGCCAGTTACTCGCTGCCGGCGGCAACCTCTCGCTGTTCGGCGACAAGAAACTGATCGACCTGCGCATCCCCACCGGCAAGCCGGGCAAGGAAGGCGGCGCCGCGCTGCAGCAGTGGTGCCAGCACCTGTCGCCCGACAACCTGCTGCTGGCCACCCTGCCCGAACTCGACTGGCGCGAGGAGAAGGCAGCCTGGTTCACGACGCTCGCCAACGCCGGCGTCGCCGTCAAGCTCAACGCCCCGCCGCTCGCCGAACTGCCCGGCTGGATCGCCGGCCGGCTGCGCCGGCAGCAGCAGAGCGCCGATCCGGAAAGCCTGAAGTTCATCGCCGAACGCGTCGAGGGCAACCTGCTTGCCGCGCACCAGGAAATCCAGAAACTGGCCCTGCTTTACCCGGCCGGCAAGCTGAGTGATGCACAGATCCGCGACGCCGTGCTCAACGTCGCCCGCTACGACATCGACGGCCTGCGTGAAGCCCTGCTCGCCGGCGATGTCGGCCGTCTGGCCCGCACCCTCGACGGCCTGATGCAGGAGGGCGAGGCGCCGCCACTGGTGCTCTGGGCGATGAGCGAGGAAATCCGCAGCCTGACGGCGATCCGCGCCGGCCTCGACAGCGGCCGCCCGGTCGACCAATTGCTCAAGGAAGCCAAGGTCTGGGGAGCGCGCCAGAACGCCGTCAGGCGGGCCGTGCAACGCCTGGACAGCGGCGCGCTCGAGGCGGCGCTGCGCCACGCCGGACGCATCGACGCGCTGATCAAGGGCATCGGCCAGGGCAACCTGTGGGAGGAATGCCTGCGCCTAGGCCTGCGCATCTGCGGCCAGGGTAAGCTCGACGCAAGGATTCCCGGTTAAGCTTCCACGAAACCACATGTTTCGGGGGAATTCCATGCCACACGCCGCCCATGGCGCCATCGCGCTCGCCCTGCTCCTGGCGGGCAGCGCGGCCCAGGCCGACGACAACGTGTTGCCACTGCTGCCGCTGTCGCTCGACGAACTGCTGGCAACCCCGGTCACCACCGCCTCACGCCACGCCGAAGCACGTGAACGGACGCCCGCCCACATCATCGTCATCACCCGCGAGCAGATGCGCGACCGCCGCTACAAGAACCTCGCCGACCTGCTCGAGGATCTGCCCGGCGTAGACTTCCAGCGCGGCACACGGTCAACGCAGTTCAACCATTTCGTCTTCCAGGGCAACGTAAGCAACAACAAGCTCTTGATCCTGCTCGACGGCGTCCGCATCGATCACCCGGCCGGCGGCAAGATTCCGGTCGCCGAGAATTTCTCGCTCTACTTCGCGCGTCAGGTCGAAATCCTCTATGGCCCCGCTGCCGCCCTCTACGGCGCCGATGCCGTCGCCGGCGTCATCAACATCATCACCGACCGCGGCGGCGAAGCCGGCAGCAAGATCTCCGCCGGCGCCGGCAGCTATGGCTCGCTCGAGGGCAATTTCCTGGCCAGCGGCCGCTTCGGCGAAGGCATCGGCCTGACCGCCGGCGCCCACTACCAGAAAAGCGACCGCGCCCCGCTCGACGAGTACTACCGCAAGGATTTCCCGAAAGTGGCGGCCGGCGCCAAGACTGCCGCCGAACGCGAGGATTACGTCGGCGACATCGGCAGCCGCAGTTTCTATGCCCGCCTCGATGTCGGCGAGCGCCTCAGCGTCGGCTACTACCAGAACCGCTTCCGCAGCCTGAGCAGTACCGGCGACCGCTCCAGCGCCGTCTACTTCCTCGATGACGCCTACTGGGACACCACCATCGAAACCTGGCAGGCGCGCTACAAGTTCGAGCTGTCGCCGACCCTGAGCAGCGAAACCCTGATCGACCACTCACGCTACGAAGTCGATCCGCAAAGCCGCTACATCAACACCTTCACCAACTTCGAGGATCACGGCTACGACTACGCCTACGGCCGTCGCACCGGCATCGAGCAGAACCTCGCCTGGCGCCCGAACGACCGCCACACCGTCCTCGCCGGTCTCGGTTACCGCGACTACCGGGCGATCGAGACGCCCGACCTGCCGCATCCCTACGACACCTCGAAGTCGCCCGGCAATCAGGGCATGAGCTATCCCAACACCAGTCTGCCGCTGCAGGTCTACGAGGCCAACTACCGCGCCTGGTCGGGCTACCTGCAGTGGCAGGCGCAATGGAACCCGCGCTTCTCGACGGTCGCCGGCTTGCGCCACGACTGGTATTCGACCTACGGCAACACCACCAATCCGCGCCTCGGCGCCGTCTGGCAGGCGCTACCCGGGCATTTCCTGAAACTCGCCTATGGCGAGGCCTTCCGCGCGCCATCGCCGGAAGAGAGCTATAGCGCCTTCGGCAGCTTCAACAACGCCGGCAACCCGATCGGCACTTTCCGCGCCCCCAACGCCAACCTGCTCCCGGAAAAATCGAAGACCTGGTCGCTGACCTGGGACTGGCGGCCGACCCGGCGCTTCAACCTGGTCGCCAATGCCTACCTGACCGAGGTCGACAACGTCATCCTGACCCGCCGCAACGACGTGCCGATCCAGTACATTCCCGGCGTCGTCCTCAGCGCCACGGAATCGAAGCAGAACAGCGGCAGCGACCGTTACAGCGGCTTCGACCTGATGCCGCAATGGCAGGTCCATCTGGGCGGCGCCTGGAGCGCCGACGCCTGGGGCAGCTACAGCTACGTCGACGGCCACTTCCGCGAAACCGACGACGGCCCCAGCCTGAAGCAGATCAACATCGCCCAGCACAAGCTCAAGCTCGGCGTCACCCTGCGCTACCAGGACTGGCTGACGATCACGCCGCGCCTGCAATGGATCGGCGAGACGACGACCGGCGCGATCAACCGGCCGACCAACGACCGGGTGCGCAAGACCGACGCCTATACGGTGGCCAGCCTGCACCTCGGCATCCACAAGCTGGCCGACGACCGCCTGTCGCTCTATCTGGACATCTACAACCTCTTCGACAAGCGTTACTACGCCGCCCACACCTCGTCGTCGAGCGCCGTCATGCAGGCCGTGCCGCAGCAACCACGAACCGTGATGGCAACGGTCGAATACCGCTTCTGAGCCCGGCGTGCCGCGCTTCCCGCACCTTCGCCCCGCCCCCCACCGTCGCTGCTGGGCGCTGCTGCTTGCGCTGTGCTGCGCCGCCGCCATGGCGCAGCAGCCGGTCTCCGAATACGGGATGAAGGCAGTGCTGTTTTTCCGTCTGTCGCAATTCGTCTACTGGCCCGGCCAGAACGGCGTACCGAAACCGACCGTGTTCTGCGTCGCCGGTGACGACAATCCGTTCGGCGACGCGCTCGCCCAGATCGACAAGGGCAACCCGACGGTCGAGATGCGTACCACCAGCGGCGACCTCGCCGGCTGCCACCTGCTCTTCATTCCCCGCGCCGAGGCGGCGGCCCTGCCGGTCTGGCTGGCGCGCACCGCCAACCGGCCGCTGCTGACGGTTTCCGACATCGCCGGCTTTGCCCGCGGCGGCGGCATGGTCGAACTGCCGCTCGAAGGCAGCCGCATCGGCATCGTCGTCAACCGGCGCGCCGCCCTCGCCCGCGGCTTTGAATTCAACGCCCAGTTGCTGCGCCTGGCGCGGGTGGTCGAACCATGAGCCGGTCGCCCCTGAATCGCCTGCTGCCGGCGCCGACCATCCGCAACAAGCTGGTTGCGCTGTCCTTCGCCTTCCTGCTGTTCGCCGTCGGCCTCGTCTTCCTCCTCGTCTTCACCCAGCAGCGCCAGCAACTGCAGGCGCAATGGAACGATTCGATGACCGCGCAAGCCCGCCTGCTGGCCAGCAACCTGCAGGCGGCGGTCGCTTTCGCCGACGACCGGGAGGCCAGCCGCCTGCTCGACTCGCTGGCGGTCAATCCGACGGTGCTTGCCGCCCGCCTGGTCCTCGCCGACGGCAAACAGCTCGGCGCTTACCGGGCCGCCAACCGCAGCATCCCAGCCTTCCCGGAAAACGCCGGCGGCTCCCGCTTCCTCGACGACGTCCTGGTCGTGCGCACGCCGATCCTCCTTGACGAAGACCAACCGGCGGCGGCCCACGTCGAACTGCTGGTTTCACTGGAGCAGTACCACCTGACGCTGCAACGGACGATCCGCGAAACCTCGCTGGCGCTCTGCGTCGCCTTGGTGCTGGCGCTGGCGCTGACCCGCTTCGTCGTCGGCCGCCTGATGGCACCGCTGGAAAAACTCGACCGCCTGGCCAACCGCATTTCGCAAGACGCCCAGCTCGACGAACGCATCGCCACCCGGCGCAACGACGAGATCGGCAGCCTTGGTCAGAGCTTCGACCGCATGCTCGACTCGCTGCAGGCGCGCGACCGGGAACTGGCGCGTTACCGCGAATCGTTGGAAAGCATGGTGTCGCAGCGCACTGCCGAACTGCAGCAGGCGATTGCCGAAGCCCGCGACGCCAACCGCGCCAAGTCGGACTTCCTCGCCCGCATGAGCCACGAGATTCGCACCCCGATGAATGCCATCATCGGCCTCGGCCACATGCTCAGCGAAACGCCGCTGGCACGCGAGCAACGGGAATTCCTCGAGCAGATCGTGCAGTCCTCGGAAGCCCTGCTCGGCATCATCAACGACATCCTCGACTACTCGAAGATCGAAGCCGGCAGCCTGACGCTCGAGCGGCAACCCCTGGAAATCGCCGGCGTCTTCCACTCGGTCGCCGCCCTCTTCGCCCTGAAAGCGCGCGACAAGGGACTGACGCTGCAATTCAGCGGTGCCGAAGCGATTCCCGAACGCCTGCTCGGCGACGCCCTGCGCCTGAGCCAGATCCTGATCAACCTGGTCGGCAACGCCATCAAGTTCACCGAACGTGGCAGCATCCGGGTCGGCGTACGCCGGCTGGCCGGCAGCACCGAGCGGGTGCGCCTGGAATTCACGGTCGCCGACAGCGGCATGGGGATCGAGCGCGAGCAACTCGAACGCCTGTTCTCGCCCTTCACCCAGGCCGACAGCAGCATCACCCGGCGCTTTGGCGGCACCGGGCTGGGCCTGTCGATCTGCCGCCAGCTGGTCACCCTGATGGACGGCGAAATCGATGTCGCCAGCACCCCGGGCCAGGGTAGCGTGTTCCGCTTCACCGCCAGCCTGGAAACCGCTCCCGCCAGCCCACCCGCGCCGGCCCCGGCCGGCCCGCGCGTCACGCCGCGCTGGCAGGGCGAGAAAATCCTGTTGGTCGAGGACATCCCGCTCAATCGCAAGATCGCCATCGCCCTGCTGCAGAAGGTCGGCCTCCAGGTCGACATCGCCGGCGACGGCCAGCAGGCACTCGACGCCCTGGCGCGCGAGGATTACCGGCTGGTCCTGATGGACATCCAGATGCCGGTGATGGACGGCCTGACCGCGACCCGCCTGATCCGCGCCGATCCCCGCCTGCGCGACCTGCCGGTACTGGCGATGACCGCTCACGCGACGCGCGAGGACAGCGAGCAGTCGCGCGCCGCCGGGATCAACGCCCATCTCACCAAACCGATCATCCCCGCCGTGCTGTACGAGGCAATCGCCCGCTGGCTGCCCCCCTCGGGGAGCGCCGAGGCAGCGACCGAAACGGGCAGCGCGGGGCCGGCGCTGGCGGCCATCCCCGGCATCGACACGGCGCAGGGGATGGCCCTGCACCTGCAGCGCAACGACTTCTACCTGAAGTCGCTGCACGCCTTCCGCCAGGATTTCGCCAATTTCGACCAGCAGATCGATGCCGCGCTGCAGGCCGGCGACCAGGCGAGTGCGCGGCGCCTGGCGCACTCGCTGAAATCGGTCGCCGCCTCGCTCGGCGCCCGGGAACTGGCGGAAGTGGCGCGGGCGCTCGAGCAAACGCTTAGCGGCGATATGCCGGCCCCCGCCACGGCGGGGAACTTCGCCGCGCTGGCCCGCGAACACCAGCGCCTGCTGGCGGCGCTGTCCGGCCTGCCGCCTCTCCCCGAGTCGCGGAAGCAGACTGCAAAGCTGGCGCCGGCCACGCTGGAAGCGCTGTTTTGCCGACTGCACGACAGCCTGAAGGCCGGCGAGGCCGGCAGCCGAAGCTGTTTCGATCATCTGGCAGCGGCGCTGCCGGAGCACTTGCCGGGCCAGGACATCGACATGGCGAAGTTGCTTGAAGAAATCGGCTGGCTGATCGACGATGTCGAATACGATACGGCTTGCGTCAGGCTGCAAGGCCTGCGCGAAGCGTGGAGGAAATCGCTCGCATGACCGCACCGCACTGCGTTCTCGTCGTCGACGACGAAAAACAGAATCGCGAACTGCTCACCGAACTGCTGCACGACGAGTGCCGCGTCATCCTGGCCAAGAACGGATTCCAGGCACTGGAACGCGCCAGCGAACAGCAACCCGACCTGATCCTGCTCGACGTGTTGATGCCGGACATGAACGGCTTCGAGGTCATCCAGCGGCTGAAGAACGACGACCGCACCCGCCATATCCCGGTGATCTTCGTTTCGGCGCTCGATTCGCCGAGCGACGAGGAACGCGGACTCGACCTGGGTGCCGTCGATTACATCGCCAAGCCCTTCCATCCGCCGATCGTCCGCAAGCGCGTGCGCAACCACCTGCTTTCGGTACACCACCGGCGCCTGCTGGAAAACCTGGCGATGATCGACAGCCTGACCGAGATCGCCAATCGCCGCCGCTACGATACGCAACTCGAAAGCGAATGGCGGCGCTGCGCGCGCAGCGGCTCGCCGTTGTCGCTGATGATCATCGACGTCGATCATTTCAAGGCCTACAACGACAATTTCGGCCACGCCGCCGGCGACCAGATCCTGCGCAGTATCGCCCTCACCATGAGCGGCCAGGTCGGCCGCCCGGGCGACCTGGTCGCCCGTTACGGCGGCGAGGAATTCGCCGTCCTGCTGCCGCTGACCGAGCGCCATGCGGCGCGGCTGATGGCGGAAGAACTGCGCGGCCGAATCGAGGACCTGCACATTCCCCATCCGCACTCCCCGGTGGCACCGGTGGTCACGGTCAGCATCGGCGGCATGACCCTGGTTCCGAAGGGCGGGCAGGTCCTGCCTGAACTGTTCGACGGTGCGGACGCTGCCCTTTACGTCGCCAAACGCGAGGGGCGCAACCGGGTGGTCTGGCAGGAAAACTGATCGGGGCTTGGCGCGATGCGCCCCGGGGGCCGTTCAGGCCTTGTCGGCGGTCGGCGGCAACTCGTCGGGCCCGAGGTCTTCCCAGATGCAGTCGCACTCCCGGCGCACGTCGTGCAGGGCCGGCTTGTCGGTCTCCTGGACCAGGCACTGGCCCTTGCACTCATCGGCGACCACCACCAGTTTCATCTCTTCGTCCACCTGGCGTTCGCCGTCCCAGTAGCTGCAAGTCGCGCAGACCTTGACCTCGGCCGGTAGTATCAGTTTTTCGCCCATCATGTCCTCGATGGAAAGCCCCGTAATCAATGCGGGTAAGAGTTTACCCGCTTCCGGAAGTTCCCTGTGATTTGTCTGGCTATAATGGCCTTTTGCTTCGAACGACACGCATCATGGACATCAAGGAAACCATGCAGGCGATCGGCCGCCGGGCGCGCGCCGCCTCGCGCCGCCTCGCCACCGCCAGCACCGCCGAAAAGAACGCCGCCCTGCAGGCGATCGCCGACGCCATCCGCCGGGAAAAAGCGGCGCTGCTCACCGCCAACGCCGCGGATGTCGCGGCCGCCCGCGCCGCCGGGCTGGAGCCGGCGATGCTCGACCGCCTGACGCTGACCGAGAAGGGCGTGGACAACATGGCCGAAGGCGTCGAACAGGTCGCCAAGCTGCCCGATCCGATCGGCGAGATGGGCGAGTTCAAGTTCCGGCCGTCCGGCATCCAGGTCGGCAAGATGCGCGTGCCGCTCGGCGTCATCGGCATCATCTACGAGGCGCGCCCCAACGTCACCGCCGACGCCGCCGCCCTCTGCCTGAAATCCGGCAACGCGGCGATCCTGCGCGGCGGCTCGGAGGCGATCCGCTGCAACCAGGCGATTGCCGCGCTGGTCAAGGAAGGCCTTGAAGTCGCCGGACTGCCCGGCGACTGCGTGCAGGTGATCGAGACCACCGACCGCGCCGCGGTCGGCGAGCTGATCACCATGCGCGAGTTCGTCGACGTCATCGTGCCGCGCGGTGGCAAGGGGCTGATCGCCCGCCTGCTCGCCGAATCCCGGGTGCCGATGATCCAGCACCTGGACGGCAACTGCCACGTCTACCTGGACGAGGACGCCGATCCGAACAAGGCGCTGAAAATCGTCGAGAACGCCAAGACCCAGCGCTACGGCACCTGCAACACCGCCGAATCGCTGCTCGTCGACCGCTCGGTGGCCGCCATGCTGCTGCCGCCGATCGCCCACATGCTAACCGCCAAGGGCGTCGAGATCCGCGGCTGCGCCGAAACCTGCGCCATCGTCCCGAACGCCGTGCCCGCCAGCGAAGACGACTACTACGCCGAATTCCTCGCGCCGATCATCTCGGTCAAGGTGGTGTCCGGCATCGACGAGGCGATCGCCCACATCAACCAGTATTCGTCGAAGCACACCGAGGCCATCGTCACCGACAACCATCCGAAGGCGATGCGCTTCCTGCGCGAAGTTGATTCGGCGTCGGTCATGGTCAACGCCTCGACCCGCTTCGCCGACGGCTTCGAATATGGCCTGGGTGCCGAGATCGGCATCTCGACCGACAAGATCCACGCCCGCGGCCCGGTCGGCCTCGAAGGGCTGACCAGCCAGAAGTGGGTCGTGCTCGGCGACGGCCACGTCCGCGGCTGAACAACAAATACCATCACGGGGAGTCAACAGCATGCCCATCAACTGGACTTCGGACCTCGACACCGGCATTCCGGTCATCGACCAGCAACACCGTCGCATCGTCGATTTCATCAACGATCTCGAAGCGGCGCAGGTGCTCGGCAATCAGGAGAAGATCAAGCAGGTGATCTACGACTGCATTGACTACACGCTGTCGCACTTCGCCTTCGAGGAGAGCATGCAGGAAGAGGCCGGCTACCCCTACTGCAAACCGCACAAGAAGGTGCATGAACTGTTCACGCGCAAGGTCGCCGAGTACCAGCAACGCATGGAGCTGGGCGACGACATCGCCGAGGAACTGCACGGCATGCTCGCCCGCTGGCTGGTCAACCACATCAAGCGCGACGACGCCGACTACGTCGCCTCGGTGCGCGCCAGCATGACGCCGGTGGCGGCGGCCCCGGTCGAGGAAAAGAAGGCGGGCGGCTGGCTGAGCCGCTTGTTCGGCCGATGAGCGGTTTCGCCTGGGACGATCCTTTCCGTCTCGACAGCCAGCTCGCCGCCGACGAGCGGCAGGTGCGCAACGCGGCGCAGACCTTCGCCCGCCAGGCGCTGGCGCCGCGCATCCGCGACGCCTTCCGCCAGGAGACGGTCGATCGCGCGGTGTTTCGCGAGATGGGCGAAATGGGTCTGCTCGGCGCCACGCTGCCGCCGCAGTACGGCGGCGCCGGGCTGAACTACGTTTCCTACGGCCTGATCGCCCGGGAAATCGAAGCGGTCGATTCGGCCTACCGGACGATGCTCAGCGTGCAGTCGTCGCTGGTCATGCTGCCGATCTTCGCCTTCGGCAGCGAAACGCAGAAAGAGAAATACCTGAAGGGACTGGGGCGCGGCGAACTGATCGGCTGTTTCGGGCTGACCGAGCCGGACTCCGGTTCCGACCCGGCCAGCGCGCGTAGCCGGGCGCGAGCCGTCGCCGGCGGCTGGCGGCTGTCCGGCGTCAAGCGCTGGATCAGCAACGCGCCGATCGCCGACGTCTTCGTCGTCTGGGCCAAGGACGACGAAGGCGTGCTGCGCGGTTTCGTCCTGGAAAAGGGTATGGCCGGCCTGAGCGCGCCGACGATTGCCGGCAAGGTCGGGCTGCGCGCCTCGGTCACCGGCGACATCGTCATGGACGAGGTCTTCGTGCCGAGCGAAAACCGCCTTGACGTCGGCGGCCTGAAAGGTCCGTTCACCTGCCTCAACTCGGCGCGCTACGGCATCGCCTGGGGCGCGCTGGGCGCTGCCGAAGCCTGCTGGCACACGGCGCGGCAATACACGCTGGAGCGCAAGCAGTTCGACCGGCCGCTCGCCGCCAACCAGTTGATCCAGAAAAAGCTCGCCGACATGCAGACCGAGATCGCGCTGGGCATCCAGGGCGCACTACGCCTCGGCCGGATGATGGACGACGGCAGCGCGACGCCGGAAATCGTTTCGCTGATGAAGCGCAACTCCTGCGGCAAGGCCCTCGACATCGCCCGCACGGCGCGCGACATGCTGGGCGGCAACGGCATTTCCGACGAGTTCGGCGTCATCCGCCACCTGGTCAATCTGGAAGTGGTCAACACCTACGAGGGCACGCACGACATCCACGCGCTGATCCTCGGCCGCGCCCAGACCGGCATTTCGGCCTTCTGAGCCGGCAGCTCAGAGCATGTGATCGAGGAAGGCGCGGGTGCGCGGCTGGCGCGGGTCGGCGAACATTTCGGCGGCCGGCCGCGCCTCGACGATCTCGCCGTGATCCATGAAAATGACTTCGGTCGATACGTCGCGGGCGAAGCTCATCTCGTGCGTGACGACGAGCATGGTCATGTGCTCCTCGGCCAACTGGCGCATCGTGCGCAGGACTTCGCCGGTCAGTTCGGGATCGAGCGCCGAGGTCGGTTCGTCGAACAGCATGATGTCCGGCTCCATCGCCAACGCCCGGGCGATTGCCACGCGCTGCTTCTGGCCGCCCGATAGCTGCGACGGATAGGCGCCGCACTTGGCGAGCAGGCCGACCTTGCGCAGCAACTCCTCGGCGCGCGGCACGATCGCGTCGCGGCTCAGCCCCTTGACCGTGAGCGGCGCCTCGATGACGTTCTGCAGCACGGTCAGGTGCGGAAACAGGTTGAACTGCTGGAAGACCATGCCCATCTTGCGGCAGATGCGCCGCGCCTCGGCTTCCGGCGCGTAGCGGCAATGGCCGGCGGCGTCCGTTTCGACCAGCGTCTCGCCCTCGATGACGATGCTGCCGGCGTCGATCGTTTCCAGGTGGTTGAGACAGCGCAAAAAGGTGCTCTTGCCGGAACCGGACGGGCCGATCACGGCGATCACCTCGCCCTTGCCGATGTCGAGCGAGACGCCCTTGAGCACCTCGGTGCCATGGAAGTGCTTGCGGATGTCGCGCGCCGCGATCATCGGCACGGCTTCAGTCTTCATAGACGGCATAGCGTTTTTCCAGGCGCATGAAGCCCCAGGTCAGGACCAGGGTCATGATCAGGTAGAAGGCGGCGGCGACGGCGAAGGGCATGGTCGTGAAATCGCGCTGGACGATGCCGCGCGCCGCGCGCAGCAGGTCGTTCATGGCCAGCACGTAGATCAGCGAGGTGTCCTTGACCAGGGTGATGGTCTCGTTGCTCATCGGCGGCAGGATGCGCTTGACCACCTGCGGCAGGATGATGCGCCGCATGGTCTGGCCGTAGCTCATGCCGAGCACGCGCGCCGCCTCGTACTGGCCGCGGCCGACCGACTGGATGCCGGAGCGGAAGATCTCGGCGAAATAGGCGGCGTAGTTCAGCGTGAAGGCGACGATGGCCGCCGGAAAGTCGGGCAGGCGGACGCCGATCACCGGCACGAAGGGCAGCGCAAAGTAGATGAAGAGCATCTGCAGCATCAGCGGCGTGCCGCGCATCAGCCAGATGTAGCCGCCGACCAGGCCGGCGGCGGTGCGGAAGTGCGAGACGCGGACCAGGGCCAGCGCCAGCCCGAGCGGCACGGCGAGGACCAGGGTGAGCAGGAAGACCTGCAGCGTCACCGCGGTGCCATCGAGCAGCGGGCCGAGAATCTGGAAGAAATAGTCCATGCTGTCAGCCCGTCAGGCGGGCGCCATGGGAGTGATGAAAGAACGGGCCGGCAGGCCGGCCCGGGTTCAAGCAGGGCTTACTTGACGATGTCCTTGCCGAACCATTGCGTCGAGATACGGGCGGCGGCGCCGTCCTTCTTCATTTCATCCATCGCCTGCTGCAGCTTGCCGAGCAGCTCGGCGTCGTCCTTGCGCACGCCGACGCCGTATTCCTCGGTACCGAAGTTGTCGTCGAGGATGACGTAATCGCCCGGCTTCTTGGCCACGTAATAGCGGCCGACGATCTCGTCGAGGACGACGGCGTCGAGGCGGCCGGTGCTCAGGTCCATCAGCGCGGCAACGTTGTCGCCGAACTTCTTCAGTTCCTTGAAGGTCTTGGCGGACGCATCCTTCTCGATGGCTTCGACGGCGCTGCTGCCTTCCTGGACGCCGACCACCTTGCCCGCCAGATCGGCCTTGGCCTTGACCGGCGAATTGGCGGCGACGACGACGATCTGGTGGTTTTCCAGGTAGGGCGCGGTGAAGGCGATCTGCTGCTTGCGCTGTTCGGTGATGGTCAGGCCGTTCCACAACACGTCAACGCGCTTGCCGCTCAGTTCGGCTTCCTTGGCGTTCCAGTCGATCGGCTTGAACTCGACTTCGACGCCGAGGCGCTTGGCCGCTTCGCGGGCGAGGTCGATGTCGAAACCGACCAGTTCGTTCTTGGCGTCGCGGAAACCCATCGGCGGGAAGTTGTCGTCGAGGCCGACGACGATCTTGGCGGCCGGCGCCGGCGCGGCGCTCTGCGCCGACGGCGCTTCCTGCTGGCCGCAGGCGGCGATCAGGGTGGTGGCGGCGAGCGCGGCGAACAGGGAGGAAAGGCGCGGATGCATGCGTGAACTCCTGGAAAAGGTGATTTTTCGAATAGCCGGCAATTATCCCCCAAAACCGCCGCCCGCTTCGCAATGAGCACACCGCGCACGGCACGTTATACACTTCGCCGACCCGCCGACCAGGAACCCGCATGTCCGACCATCAAGCCATCGTCGCCGCCCCCGGCTTCGCGCTCGGCATCCGCTGCAGCGACGACGAGATCACCGCCATCGACTTCCTCGAACCACGGGCGGCGCAAGCGCCGGCAACGCCGCTCGCCGCCGAGGCGGTGCGCCAGCTGGAAGCCTACCTGGCCGACCCGAATTTTGTTTTCGGCCTGCCGCTACGCCCGGCCGGCACCGCGTTCCAGCGCCGGGTGTGGGCGCAGATCGCGGCAATTCCCGGCGGCCGCACGCAGACCTACGGCGAGCTGGCGCGAGCGCTGCACAACGCGCCGCGCGCCGTCGGCCAGGCCTGCGGCGCCAATCCCTACCCGCTGGTCGTGCCCTGTCACCGGGTCGTCGCCAGCCATGGCGGACTCGGCGGCTTCGCCCGCGAGCGCGGCGGTTTCCTGCTCTCGATCAAACGCTGGCTGTTGCAGCATGAAAACGCCGGTTTTGGCCGCTAGAACGGCCGACCTCGCCGAAATCGACCAGTTCTGCGACGCGCTGTGGCTGGAAGACGGCCTGGCCAAGGCGACGCTCGCCAGCTACCGCAGCGACCTCGGCCGGCTCGCTGGCTGGCTCGCCGGACACGGCCACGAGGCCCTGCTCGACCTGCGCGAGAGCACGCTGGCCGGCTTCGTCGCCGAATTGTCGCGCAGCACGCGCGCCAGTTCGCAGGCGCGTTATCTTTCCACCTTGCGTCGCTTCTATCGCTGGCAGGTCAGCCGCGGCCGCATCGTCGTCGATCCAACGCTGCAGCTAGCGAACCCCAGCCTGCCCGCCCGCCTGCCCAAGGTGATGTCGGAAGCCCAGGTCGGCGCCCTGCTCGCCGCCCCTGACCTGGAGACGCCGCTCGGCTTGCGCGACCGCGCCATGCTGGAGACGCTGTACGCGACCGGCCTGCGCGTTTCCGAACTGGTTGGCCTGCAACTGCATTCGATCAGCCTCAACGACGGCGTGCTGCGCGCCTTCGGCAAGGGCAGCAAGGAACGCCTGGTGCCGCTCGGCGAGCAGGCGATCGACTGGATTGCCCGCTACCTGCGCGAAAGCCGCGCCGACATCCTCGGCGCCCGGCAGAGCGACGCCTTGTTCGTCACCGCCCGCGGCGGCGCCATGACCCGTCACGCCTTCTGGCACCTGATCAAGCGCTACGCGCTGCTGGCCGGCATCGACCCGGCGAAGCTGTCGCCGCACGTGCTGCGCCACGCCTTCGCCACCCACCTGCTCAACCACGGCGCCGACCTGCGTGTGGTCCAGTTGCTGCTCGGCCATGCCGACATCTCGACGACGCAGATCTACACCCATGTCGCCCGCGAACGCCTGAAAGCGCTGCACGCCATCCATCATCCGCGTGGCTGAAAGCCGGATTGCCATTGGCATGGACAGCATCCGCCGCTACGATGCCGTTTTTCCTCTCGAGAACGAAGCTCATGGACAATCGCAATTCCTGGCCGCTGCTCGGCCTTGGCCTCCTCCTCGCCTTTGGCCTGATCGGCGGCGCGACGGTGCTGGCGAAGCATTTCAAGACCCTGGGCGCGCCCAAGCAGAGCATTTCGGTCAAGGGGCTGGCCGAGAAACCGGTCAAGGCCGACTCCGCCGAATGGAGCATCGGCATTGCCGTGCACGGCGCCGATTTCGCCGCCACCCTGAACGCGCTACGTCTGGCGCGGCCGATCATCGACGGCTTCCTCACGGAGCAGGGTTTCGCCGCCGACAGCACCAGCGCCGGCCCGGAATCGGTGAGCCCGCACCACGAGTACGAACCCCTGCCGCAAGGCGGCTCGCGCCAGGTGCAGCGCGGCTTCGACGGCAAGCAACTGTTCGTCGTCCGTTCCACCGCGCTCGATACCATCGCCAAGGCGCACAGCGCGATCATCGAACTCAAGGCGCAGGGCAAGCCCATCGTCTATGACGATCCGCGCTACCTGATCAACGACCTGGAAAGCGTCAAGATGTCCTTGATCGGCGCGGCGACCCGCAACGCCCGGCAGCGTGCCGAAGAATTCGCCAAGGTCGGCGACGCCCGGGTCGGCGCCATGCGCTCGGCGTCGCAGGGCGCTTTCTACATCCTGCCGGCCAACGGCAGCGAAGAGGAGGCCAGCGATTACGGCGGGGTCTATGACAAGACGACGGTGGACAAGAAGGCGCGCGTCGTCGTCACCATCGAATACGCCATCGAGTAGGCAGCACCGGGGTTTTGCCGGGCTTGCCGGGTCCGACGTTTGGCGCTACCTTGACTGGCAGAAAAACACGGAGGGAGATCGATGGGCCTGCTTCGCCTGCTGGCACTGACGCTGTGCGCGCTGCTCGCCGCCTGCGATCGCCCGCAAGACGCCGCCCTGCCGCTGGACTACCGGACGACGCCAACGGCCGAAACCACCCCGCTCTACCGCTTTGCGGTGCATCCGCTGCATAACCCGAACAAGCTCGCCGAAGCCTACCAGCCGCTGATCGACCTGCTCAACGCCAGCATTCCGGAAGCCCGCTTCGAACTCGAGGCATCGCGTGACTACCAGGCCTACGAGGCGAAATACCGCGCCCGCGGCCCGGAATTCCTGCTCCCCAACCCCTGGCAGTCGCTGCAGGCGATGAAACTGGGCTACCGCGTCATCGCCATGGCCGGCGACGCCGAGGATTTTCGCGGCCTCTTCATCGTCCGTCGCGACAGCCCGATCCGCCATCCGGCGGACCTCAAGGACAAGCGCGTCGGCTATCCGTCGCCGACCGCGCTCGCCGCCTGCATCATGCCGCAGTACTTCCTGCACGAGAACGGCATCGACATCAATCATGACATCGAAAACAGCTACGTCGGCTCGCAGGAGTCGGCGATCATGAGCGCCTATCTCGGCCATACCGCGGTCGCCGCCACCTGGCCGCCGCCCTGGCGCCTGTTCCTGCGCGACCATCCGGCCGAGGCCGCGCAACTGCGCGTGCTTTGGGAAACCGAACCGCTGCTCAACAATTCGGTCATGGTGCGTAACAATGTCCCCGAGCCCATCGTCCAGGCGGTACGTAACATCCTGCTCAAGCTGGAGGACAGCGACAGCGGCCAACTGGTCCTGGCGGCAATGGCCACCGCCCGCTTCCATTTCGCGGATGACACGACTTATCAGGTGGTTGATGCCTACATCCGGCGTTTCGAGCAGGAAGTGCGTCCGGTGGAACAGCGATGAAGCAGCTTCGCCATCGGCTGCTCGGCAACTTGCGCCGGCAACTGGCGGTCGGCGTCGCCGTCCTGGTCGCCCTGATCATGACCCTGTTCATCCTCGAAACGAGCAGTCGCCAGGAGAATTTCGCGATCGAGCAGCACCGGGTGCGGAGTGTTGCGCTGGCGCGCAGCATCGCCGCCTCGGCGGCGCTCTGGGTGGCGGCTCGCGACTTCGCCGGCCTGCAGGAGATCGTAGACGGCCTGGCCGATTATCCCGGGCTGCAGCACGCCATCATCGTCGACCTGCGCGGACAGATCCTCGCCCACAACGAACCCGACAAACGCGGCCTCTACCTTGACGACCTGCCGCCCCGGCCCGCCGCCGCCGTGCTGCGCCAGACCCGCCTCGCCGTCGACCTGGCAACGCCGATCCTGCTCCAGGACAAGAGCGTCGGCTGGCTGCGCCTGGGCATCAGCGATCCGGCGCTGGCCGGCGAAATCTCCCGCATCCGGCGCGACGGTCTGCTCTATACGCTGTTCGCCATCCTTCTCGCCAGCGCCTTCGCAACCCTCGGCGCGCGCTACCTGACCCGCCGTCTGCACGCCATCCAGCGGGTCGCCGATGCCGTCCAGCGCGGCGACACGCAAACCCGCGTCGAACTCGCCGGCAGCGACGAAGCGGCTCGCCTGGGCGACGCCGTCAATGCCATGCTCGACGCGCTGGCCAGCCGCGCCGAGGAGTTGCGCGGCAGCGAAACGCGCCACGCGACCATCCTCGACAACGTCAGCGCCTGCATCTACCTGAAAGACATCGAGGGCCGCTACCTCTACGCCAACCGCCCGGTCCGCGAACTGTTCAAGTGCTCGCTCGACGAACTGGTCGGCAACGACGACAGCCGATTCTTCGATGCCGCGACCGTCGAACAGATCAGGCAGAACGATGCCCGTGCCCTGCGCGACGGCGAGACGATTCGTACCGAAGAGGACAATGTCGACCTGCTGAGCGGGCGGCACACCATCTACTGGACGGTCAAACTGCCGCTGCGCGACGAACGGGGAAACATCTACGCGCTGTGCGGCATTTCCACCGACATCAGCGAACGCAAGCAGGCCGAACTGCTGCTCGCCCGCCACAAGGAAACCCTCGAAGCGGAAGTCCGGCAGCGCACCTTCGACCTCTCGCAGGCGCGCGATGCGGCGGAAGCGGCGAGCCGCGCCAAGAGTACCTTCCTGGCCAACATGAGCCACGAACTGCGGACGCCGATGAACGCGATCATGGGCATGACCGGCGTCCTCCTGCGCCGCAGCCACGACCCGGCGCTCAAGGAGCAACTGGGCAAGATCGATCAGGCGTCGCGCCACCTGCTGCACGTCATCAACGACATCCTCGATCTCTCCAAGATCGAGGCCAACCGTCTGGAAATCGCCCGTGCGCCGTTCCGTCTGGGCGGCGTGCTGGAAAACGTCTGCAGCCTGATCGGCCAGCGCGCCGCCAGCAAGGGGCTGCGCCTGGTCAGCGAGGCGGCGCCGGAACTGACCCGCCGCGAATTCCTGGGCGATGCCCTGCGCCTCGAACAGATCCTGCTCAATTTCGCCGGCAATGCCGTCAAATTCACCGAACACGGCGAAGTCCGGATCAAAGTCGAAGCCCTCGCCGCGCGGGACGACATGGCCAGACTGCGCTTCGCCGTCATCGACACCGGCATCGGCATCTCGCCCGAGGCGCAGCAGCGCCTGTTCACCGCCTTCGAGCAGGCCGACAACTCGACCACCCGCAAGTACGGCGGCACCGGACTCGGCCTGGCGATCAGCAAGCGGCTGATCGAAATGATGGACGGCCAGTTCGGGGTGGACAGCACGCCGGGCGTCGGCAGCACCTTCTGGTTCAGCGTCGACCTCGAAACGGGGGCGCCAGGAGTGGACGCCGCCCCCAAGGCGCTTGAAGCTCCCGAGGAAAAACTTCGACAGCGGCACCAGCGCGCCCGCATCCTGCTCGCCGAGGATGAACCGATCAACCGCGAGGTCTCGCTGGCGCTGCTCGAAGACGCCGCGCTCGCCGTCGATGTCGCTGAGGACGGCGAACAGGCGCTGGCCCTGGCCGGCAAGAACGCCTACGCGCTGATCCTGATGGACATCCAGATGCCAAAAATGAATGGCCTCGACGCCACCCGCGCCATCCGCCGCTTGCCGCAGCACGCGCAGACACCGATCCTGGCGATGACCGCCAACGCCTTCGACGAGGATCGCCAGACCTGCCTGGCCGCCGGCATGAACGACCACATCAGCAAGCCGATCGACCCCGACCGGCTGTTCGCCACGCTGCTGCGCTGGCTGCCGGAAGACGCAGAAACGCCGCCTCAGACGTAGAGATCGACCTGCGTGCCGAGGATGTCGTCGCTACTCGCCGCCGCCCCCGTTTCCGCGCCAGCCGGTTCGCTCTTCGCTTGTTCGCTCTGGGCCTCGGCGGCTTCCCGCGCCTCCTGCGCCTGCAACTGGGCGATCTGCGCTTGCAGGGCGGCGATCTGCGCCTGCAGGATTTCGGCCTGCTTTTCGGTTTCCTCGGACGGATCCTTGAGCAACTGACTCAATTCCTTCTGCAGCGCCGACAACTGTTTCTGCAGCGCTGCGATGCGCGACGCCGAAGCATTCCCCGAACTGGCGACGCTGGCGCTGACAGCCGTCGTGCCGCCGACCGCACTGATCGATGCCATGATGTTCTCCCTGTGTCATTTTCCTGTCTACATTTACGGCACCGGCGAGCGCAGCTTGTGCCATCGGCGGGTAAAAGCGGGTAAAGAGCGCCGGCCCGCCGGCCGCGCTAAAATTGCGCCTCCCGACCCGAAGCGCAATCCGATGAGCAAAGCCGCCCACGCCCCCGAAACCCAGGCCACTCAGTTCCTCAAGGCGAACAAGGTGGCCTACGCGCCACATCTCTACGCCTACGAGGAACACGGCGGCACCCGCGTCTCGGCCCGCGAACTCGGCGTCGACGAGCACGCCGTGGTGAAGACGCTGATCTTCGAGGACGAGAACGGCAAGCCGCTGATCGTGCTGATGCACGGCGACTGCAAGGTATCGACCAAGGAACTGGCACGGCAGATTCCGTGCAAGAAGGTCGAGCCGTGCAAGCCCGAGGTGGCCAACCGCCACACCGGTTTCCTGGTCGGCGGCACCAGCCCTTTCGGCACCAAGAAGGCGATGCCGGTGTTCATCGAGAAGAGCATCCTCGACCTGCCGCTGATCTACATCAACGGCGGTCGCCGCGGCTTCCTGGTTGCCCTCGACCCGCGGGAGATCCTGCGCACGCTGCACCCGAAGTGCGTCGAGGCCGCCCTCGTCGATTGATTTTTAGGGCGTGTTCACAGTAAGCAGCGGGCGGCGCAAGGGGTTGGCGGGGAGGCAGTGCAAGGCGCCGGTCGCGCCGTGCAGTGATCTGCACAAGCGAGCGGCAACGCGGCAATGCGCCCCGCCAACCCCTTGCCCTTCGGGTTTGCCGTGGCGGGCGGTCGCCGGCGTTACTCGGCTCGGGAATGGAACAACCATTCCCAGCGCCTCGCGCCTTGGCGCCCTTCCCGCCACGGCAAACGCCGTCCCGCAGATTACTGTGAACACGCCCTAGCTATCAAAACGATTTAAGCAATCGATTGGAACTATAGTCGCGCCGGCCATAAAGTTCTTCCGTCAGCCACCGGAGAACTGCCATGGCCCAACTCGTCGCCCGTCACCTTGCCCATCCCGGCCTCCGCCGCCGCTGGTTGGCCGGCGTCGCGCTCGCCGCTGGCGCCCTGGCGTTCGGCATCGATCAGGCCATCACCTGGTTTGCCGCCCACCCGATGGCCTGGCACGGCCTTCAGGCCAGCCTGCTGGCCGGTCTCGCCACCGGAATCGGGGCGCTGCCGGTACTCTTCCTGCGCCGCCCGAACGAAGGCCTGATGGCGCCAATGCTCGGCCTCGCTGCCGGCATGATGCTAGCCGCCAGCCTCTTTTCGCTGCTCGTGCCGGCGGTCGAGACGGTCGCCGCCAGTGGCGCGCCGTGGACGCTCGGCTGCCTCACCGCGCTCGCCCTGCTTGCCGGCGCCGCCATCATGCATGGCATCGACCGGCGCACCGCGCACGCCCATGTCGAGGACATCGACAGTCGCCAGGACTTGCCGCGGATCGGCCTGGTGGTCGCCGCGATCGCCCTGCACAACGTCCCGGAGGGCCTCGCCGTCGGCGTTGCTGCGGCGTCCGGCGTCGATCACGGAATGTCGCTCGGCATTGCCATCCAGAACGTGCCGGAAGGCTGGATCGTCGCCAGCGCCATGCTCGTGCTTGGCGCCGGCCCCTGGCGCGCCGCGCTGATGGCCTTGGCGACCGGTCTCGTCGAGCCGGTCGGCGGCCTGTTCGGGGTGATTGCCAGCAGCCTCGCCGGCGCCACCCTGCCGCTCGCGCTCGCCGCTGCGACCGGCGCCATGCTCTGGGTGGTCAGCCACGAACTGATCCCGGCCTCGCACCGGGCGGGCCGCGAAGCCGCCGGCACCGCCGGCCTGCTCGCCGGTTTCGCGGTGATGACGACGCTCGCCGTCGCAATCTGATACCAACGGTAACGAACCGGGCGGCGGCCGGCCGGTCTCATCCGGCAGGGAGACCGCCCGAGGAGAATCCGGATGCCGATCAGCTTCCTGCCACTGCCGCCCGCTGGCCGCCTGACGCGCCCCGACTACCTGCGCGAAGCGATGCTGCGCGGCGAGCGGCCGGCCCGCGACGAACGCATCGACCGCCCGGAAATCCAGGAGTCGTACCGGGTCAGCCTGAGCGACGAGGTCGTCGTCGAAGCCGCCTCCGCCGCGCCGGAAGCGCTACGCCGACCGCGCGAGGAAAATCTGTCGCCGGCCGGCGCCCGGGCGCTGGCGGCCTATGGCGCCGTCGCTGAAACTTAGATCGAGCGTTCGATGACGACGCCGACGCGTTTGACGCCAGGCATCATGCCGAGCTTGGCGACCGAAACGCGGACCCATTGCGCGGCGAAGTTCTCGAGCAGGAAGGTGGCGATGTGCTCGGTCAGCTTTTCCAGCAGGTTGAAGTGGCTGGCGGCCAGGTCGGCGCGCAGCCGCTCGACGACGACTGCGTAGTCCACGGTGTCGCGGATGTCGTCGCTGGCTCCGGCGGACGTGGTCGACACGCCGATCTGCAGCGAAATCTCGACCGTCTGCGCCACCGCCTTCTCGCGCGGATAGATGCCAATCCAGGTTGCGGCGCGCAGTTCTTCGATGAATATGATGTCCATTTGGCAGCCAAGCCCGGCCCGGGGTTAAAATCCGCCGCGATTGTACCCTTTGAGACCGTCCACGCCCATGCTCATCCTGTCCGCCATCGTCGCCGCCTACCTGCTCGGCTCCGTTCCTTTCGCGATGATCGCCGCCAAGCTGTTCGGGCTGGCCGACCCGCGCACCTTCGGCTCGGGCAATCCGGGCGCGACCAACGTGCTGCGCACCGGCAACAAGAAGGCGGCGCTGTTCACGCTGATCGGCGATGCGCTCAAGGGCTGGGTCGCCGTTTTCGTCGCCCAGCAGGCGGGGCTTTCCCCGCTGGCGGTCGGCCTGGTCGCGCTGGCCGTCTTCTTCGGCCACCTGTTCCCGGTCTTCCTCGGCTTCAAGGGCGGCAAGGGCGTCGCCACCGCCGCCGGCGTGCTGCTCGCGCTCGACCCGCTGCTCGGCCTGGCGGTGCTCGCCACCTGGTTGCTGGTTGCCTACGTCTCGCGCTATTCGTCGCTGGCGGCCTTGATCGCCGCCGTTTCGGCGCCGCTCTACATGGTGCTGCTGCACGGCGCCGACGGCCACTTCGCCGTCATCATGGCCATCGCCCTGGCCCTCATCGCCAAGCACTGGCCCAATCTGCAACGCCTGATGGCCGGCCAGGAATCGAAGATCGGCAGCAAGAAGAAAGCCTGACGATAGCCAGCCCGCATCGTCGCGATCAATCTTGCCGATTGGATCGCCCGCCGGCCACCGCCTAGACTGCAGCCATCGGGCCCTGGCGGCTCAATCGCGTTTGCGGGAGGTCATCATGATTTCGCGTTTCATCGATCGCTGGTTCGAGGAATTCGTCAACTGGGAATCGGGCATCGACGTGCTGGCCACGCTGCCCGACAACTTCTGAGCGTGCCGCGCTGAACCAATCGGCAGCTGCGGCGTCTGACCCGCTCCACAACAACGCCAGGAAAAACGCATGAGCCAGACCGTCACCCTCGCCGGCAACCCGATCGCCGTTGCCGGCCATTTCCCGCAAGCCGGCGAAACCGCGCCCGCCTTCACCCTGGTCGGTGCCGACCTCGCCGACATGGCGCTGGCGCAGTTCAGCGGCCAGCGCAAGATCCTCAACATCTTCCCGAGCATCGACACGCCGACCTGCGCCACCTCGGTCCGCCGCTTCAACGCCCAGGCGTCGTCGCTGCCCAACACCGTCGTCCTCTGCATCTCGGCCGACCTGCCGTTCGCGCAAGGCCGCTTTTGCGGCGCCGAAGGCCTCGACCAGGTGAAAACGCTGTCCACGCTGCGCGGTCGTGAATTCCTCGAAGCCTACGGCGTCGCCATCGGCAGCGGCCCGCTCGCCGGTCTCGCCGCCCGCGCCGTCGTCGTTCTCGACGAGAACGATCGCGTGCTGCACGCCGAACTGGTGCCGGAGATCAAGCAGGAACCGGACTACGCCGCTGCGCTGGCGGTGCTCTAAGGAGACGCTGATTTATTCCGATTTTCGGAACGACGATAGCGTTGGGATGAGAAAATGCTGAAAGCGTGACAGCGGGTAGGCGAGATGACAAAGCAAGCGAGCTTTTCTGAACTGGAATATGCGG
>NZ_JBKJAD010000011.1:0-119675 GCF_048146105.1 Azonexus caeni | reverse complement strand
TCGCCGCATATTCCAGTTCAGAAAAGCTCGCTTGCTTTGTCATCTCGCCTACCCGCTGTCACGCTTTCAGCATTTTCTCATCCCAACGCTATCGTCGTTCCGAAAATCGGAATAAATCAGCGTCTCCTTAACTTTTCAACGCCTCGGGCGTTATAGTCTCCAGCAATGCACTTCCTGCATTTCCGGAGAAAAAATTGATGAAGAAAACCCTGCTTCTGGCCCTGTTCGCCGCCACCCCGCTGTTCGGCAACGCCAGCGACATCCGGGTCGATATCGGCGACGTCCGCGTCCAGGCCGGCGGCGTCACCGTCACCTTTGGCTCGCGCGACAAACGCGGTTACTACTGGGACGGCTACGAATGGCGCGAGCCCCGCTACTGGAAACGCCACCATGGCCCGCGTGGCGAAAGACACTATACCGGCCATCGCCACCATCGCGGCCCGGATTTCTGTCCGCCGGGACACGGCAGGAAGGGGCATTGCTGAAGCGGCTTCTGCCATTGCGGGACGGGCGGGCCTGAGGGCCCGCCCGTTTGCGTTTACGCCCGGGTCAAACGCATCACGCCATTCTCGCAAGCAACCCGGATCGTATCCTTGGCGGCGAACTGCCCTTCGAGGATGGCCTTGGCCAGCGGATTTTCCAGCTGCTGCTGGATCGCCCGCTTCAGCGGCCGGGCGCCGAACACCGGGTCGAAGCCGGCCTTGGCCAGTTCGGCCAGCGCGCTGTCCTCGACGACGATGCCCATCTCCAGCTGCGCCAGGCGTTTTTCCAGGTAGCCGAGCTGGATCTTCGCGATGCCGGCGATGTGCTTTTCGTCAAGGGCGTGGAAGACCACCACCTCGTCGATGCGGTTGATGAATTCCGGGCGGAAATAGGTCTTCACCTCACCCATCACCGCCAGCTTGATCAACTGGTAGTCGTCGCCCTGCATCTGCTGGATCATCTGGCTACCGAGGTTCGAGGTCATGACGATCACCGTGTTCTTGAAATCGACGGTGCGTCCCTGGCCATCAGTCATGCGGCCGTCGTCGAGCACCTGCAGGAGGACGTTGAAGACGTCGGGGTGGGCCTTTTCCACCTCGTCGAGCAGGATCACGCTGTACGGCTTGCGGCGCACCGCCTCGGTCAGGTAGCCGCCTTCCTCGTAGCCGACGTAGCCCGGCGGCGCGCCGATCAGGCGGGCAACCGAGTGCTTCTCCATGAACTCGCTCATGTCGATGCGGATCAGGTGGTCCTCCGCGTCGAACATGAACTCGGCCAGCGCCTTGCACAGCTCGGTCTTGCCGACGCCGGTCGGGCCGAGGAAGAGGAAGGAGCCGTAAGGCTTGTTCGGGTCGGCGAGGCCGGCACGCGAACGGCGGATCGCATCGGCGACCAGGCGCACGGCCTCGTCCTGGCCGACCACACGGTTGTGCAGCTTCTCTTCCATCTTGAGCAGCTTGTCGCGCTCGCCCTGCATCATCTTGCTCACCGGGATGCCGGTGGCGCGGCTGACCACCTCGGCGATTTCCTCGGCGCCGACCTGGGTGCGCAGCAGCTTGTTCTGCTTCGGCTCGCTTTCGCCGGCCTTTTCCGCCGCCTTCAACTGCGCTTCGAGTTGCGGCAGCTTGCCGTATTGCAGTTCGGCCACCTGCTCCAGCTTGCCTTCACGTTGCAGGCGGACGATGTCGGCCTTCAGATGGTCGATTTCCTCCTTGATCTGCGCGCTACCGAGCACGGCCGACTTTTCCGCCTTCCAGATTTCTTCCAGGTCGGAATACTCCTTGGTCAGCTTGGCGATTTCGTCCTCGATCAGCGCGAAACGCTTCTTCGAGGCTTCGTCCTTCTCCTTCTTCACCGCCTCGCGCTCGATCTTCAACTGGATGATGCGGCGGTCGAGCTTGTCCATCGACTCCGGCTTGGAGTCGATTTCCATCTTGATCCGCGCGGCGGCCTCGTCGATCAGGTCGATCGCCTTGTCCGGCAGGAAGCGGTCGGTGATGTAGCGATGGCTCAGTTCGGCGGCCGCGACGATGGCCGGGTCGGTGATGTCCACGCCGTGGTGCAGCTCGTACTTCTCCTGCAGGCCGCGCAGGATGGCGATGGTCGATTCGACGCTCGGCTCGTCGACCAGCACCTTCTGGAAGCGGCGCTCGAGCGCGGCGTCCTTCTCGATGTACTTGCGGTATTCGTCCAGCGTCGTCGCGCCGATGCAGTGCAGCTCACCGCGCGCCAGTGCGGGCTTGAGCATGTTGCCGGCGTCGATCGCGCCCTCGGCCTTGCCGGCGCCGACCATGGTGTGGATTTCGTCGATGAACAGGATGATGCGGCCTTCGTCCTGGGCCACTTCCTTCAACACCGCCTTCAGGCGCTCCTCGAACTCGCCGCGATACTTGGCACCGGCGAGCAGGCCGGCCATGTCGAGGACCAGCACCTTCTTGCCCTTGAGCGTCTCCGGTACTTCCTCGTTGACGATGCGCTGGGCCAGGCCTTCGACGATCGCCGTCTTGCCGACGCCAGGCTCGCCGATCAGCACCGGGTTGTTCTTGGTGCGCCGCTGCAGGATCTGGATGGCGCGGCGGATTTCGTCGTCGCGGCCGATCACCGGGTCGAGCTTGCCCTGGGCGGCGCGCTCGGTGAGGTCGATGCAGAATTTCTTCAGCGATTCGCGCTGGCCCTCGGCCTCCTGCGTATCGACATTCTGGCCGCCGCGCACGGCCATGATCGCCGCTTCCAGCGCCTTCTTCTGCAGGCCGTGCTGTTTGGCAAGGCGACCGGCCTCGCCCTTGTCATCGCAAAGGGCGAGCAGGAACATCTCGCTGGCGATGAACTGGTCGCCACGCTTCTGCGCCTGCTTGTCGGTGAGATTCAACAGGTTGCCCAGGTCGCGGCCGACCTGGACGTCGCCGCCGTGGCCTTCGACCTTGGGCAGGCGGGTCAGCGCCCCTTCGATGTCGCGCTTCAGGGCCGGCACATTGACGCCGGCACGCGCCAGCAGCGAGACGGTGCCGCCATCGTCCTGACCGAGCAGCGCCAGCAGCAAGTGCTGCGGCTCGATGAACTGCTGGTCGTTGCCGTTGGCCAGGCTCTGGGCGTCGGCCAGTGCCTGCTGGAACATGGTGGTGAATTTATCAAATCGCATGCTGTGCTCCCGCGGTAATTTCTCGATAGCCCACAGATGTGTCCGCCCCGCCAGTTTTCAAGTCCCGTTTGGCACTTTACGCAATAACCCCTATTGCCTCATGGACTAGCGGGTGTTAGTTTCCCCTTTGCAGAGCAATTCCCAAAGAGGAAAAAATGGCAAAATCGATGACACTGCGCGGCAAGCTGACCGCGATGACACTAGCAACCATCGGCGCCCTGATCGTCCTGTTCGCCGTCCTGCTGGTCAGCGGCAAACAGCGGATGCTCGAGGACCGTCAGGCCAAGGTGCGCAACCTGGTCGAGGCAACCCACGCGCTGGTCGCCCACTTCCATGCCGAGGCCCAGGCCGGACGCATCACCGATGACGAGGCGAGGAAGGCAGCCGCCGATGCCGTGCGGGCAATACGCTACGATCAGGTCGAGTATTTCTGGATCAACGACCTCAATGACCAGATGGTGATGCACCCGATCAAGCCCGAGCTGGACGGCAAGAAGCTCGACCAGCTCAAGGACAAGAACGGCAAGCTGCTGTTCCTCGAATTCAACACCGTGGTCCGCAACCAGGGTGCCGGCTTCGTCGATTACCTGTGGCCCAAGCCCGGCCACGAGGACGGCGTACCGAAGATTTCCTACGTCATGGGCTTCAAGCCGTGGGGTTGGGTAATCGGTTCCGGCATCTACATCGACGACGTCGACGCCAAGTTCCGCCAGGACGCCGCCACGCTGCTCCTGTGGGGTCTGGCCATCGGCGGCTTCATCGCCGTCTCGCTGATGCTGGTCTCGCGCAGCATCATCCACACGCTGGGCGGCGACCCCTCTGCAGCGTCCGCGATTACCCGGCGCATCGCCGCCGGCGATCTCTCATCGCCGGTCGACTGCCCGCCCGGCGAAAACCTGCTCTCCGACATCCGCGCCATGCAGGACACGCTGCGGGCGATGATCTCGACCATCGTCAGCAACGCCGAACACCTGGCCAGCGCCGCCGACCAGTTGCTCAGCTCTTCCGACGAGGTCGCCGACCGCGCTCGCCAGCAAAGCGATGCCGCTTCGTCGATGGCCGCCTCGGTCGAGCAGATGGCGGTGAGCATCGATCAGGTCAAGGAAAACGCCACCGAAGCGCACGGCATCTCGCGCGAGGCCGGCAACATCTCGGAAGAAGGCGCCGCGGTGATTCATAACGCGGCCAGCGAAATGCGCAAGATTTCCGAGGCGGTGCAAGCCTCGTCGCAGATTGTCGAAGACCTCGGCCGCAGCTCCGATCAGATCACGTCCATCGTCAACACCATCCGCGAGATTGCCGACCAGACCAACCTGCTCGCCTTGAACGCTGCCATCGAAGCAGCCCGCGCCGGCGAACAGGGGCGCGGCTTCGCTGTCGTCGCCGACGAAGTGCGCAAGCTGGCTGAACGGACCAGCCATTCGACCACCGAGATCGCGGCCATGGTCGGCAAAATCCAGAATGGCACCCGCAGCGCAGTCAGCAGCATGCAGTCGGGCGTTGCTCAGGTCAGCCAGGGGGTGCAACTGGCCAATCAGGCCGGCGACTCGATCGAGCGCATCCGCGACGGCGCGCAGCGCGTCACCTTCGTGGTCAACGGCATTTCCGACTCGATTTCGGAGCAGAGCCAGGCCAGCAACGACATCGCGCAGAAGCTCGAAACCATCGCCCAGATGTCCGAGGAAAGCGCCATTGCCGTGCGCCAGACGGCCGACGCCGCGCGCCGCCTGCACAAGCTGTCGGGCGAACTGCACCAGGCGGTCGCCCAGTTCAGGACCTGAGGCGATTTACCGCGAATTGCCGGCCGCCGCCTCACCAAACAGGGTGGCGGCGGCCTGCGCCACCTGATCGGCGACAAAGCCGGTCAGCGGATCGCCCCGCTCGCGCCGGTGGGTGACGCGCGAGATCGGCAATTCCAGCCCGGCCACCGCCAGTGGCTCGATCGCCAGATCGGCATGCGCCGCGAACAGGCGCGCCACCAGGTCGGGCACCACCGCCAGCAGCGGACTCTGCTTGACCACGAAGGGGATCGCCAGCGGCGACGCCGCCTGCGCCACGACGTGGCGCTGCAGGCCGGCATCGGCCAGCAGGCGGTCGGTCAGCCCCGGCGCATCCCCGGTATAGCTGGTATGGATGTGCGGATGGCGGACCAGGTCGGCGAGGCCGATCGGCGACGGCATGTCGAGCAGGGCCGGGTTGAAGACGCAGCAAAAGCCGGCGCGAAACAGCAACTGCACCTCATGCACCTCGCGCACCTCGGGAAAATGGCCGAGCGCGAGATTGATGTTGCCGGCGTCGAGATGTTCGAGCTGGCGTGAGGCGGGAATCGGCCGCACCGACAGGCTCAGGCCCGGCGCCCGGGCCCGGATGCGGGCGACCAGGCCGGGCAGCAGCAAGGCTTCAAGCGGATCGGTGAGGGCCAGGCGGAAGTCGCCGGTGACCTGAGCCGGATCGAATTCCGCCGCGCTGCGGGTCACCGCCTGCGCTTCGGCGAGCAGGCGGCGGATGCGCGGCGCCAGGGCCAGGGCGCGGGCGGTCGGCTGCATGCCGGCGCCTTCGCGGTAGAGGATGTCGTCCTGGAACAGTTCGCGCAGACGGGCCAGGGCATGACTCATCGCCGGCTGGCCGATGCACAAACGGTCGGCGGCCCGGCTGACACCGCCCTCGCGCAGCAAGGCGTCGAAGGCAACCAGCAGGTTGAGGTCGAGACGGCGGAAGGCCGGGTAATCAATATCGTCCATATCGATAGTCTAGATCACATCAATCGATTTCGTGCATTCAACCAGGGCTTTTAAACTGTCCGGCTTTTCCTCCGCCCGATACCGATGTCCGCCACCCCTACGCCGCAGGTCAGCGGCCTGCTGCGCTGCATTGCCGCGATCACCTGCATCGAGTTCTTCGAAACCGGACTGGTCATGTTCGGCGCCACCCACATCATGGCCGGCCTTGGCCTGAGCCCCGAACAATTCGCGCTCGCCTACACGCTGTACGGCGTCAGCTCGATCTACATGCTCTACAAGCACCAATGGATGGTCGAACGCCTCGGCTATCGCCGTTTCGTGCTCGCTTCGCTAGGCGTTTTCGCGCTCGGCGGCATCCTCGCCGCGACCGCCGGCGGTTTCGGCCAGTTTGCCTGCGGCCGGCTGCTGCAGGGCGCCAGCGGCGCCACCTTCTTCACCGCCGGGCGGCTGGCAATCAACCGCCTGCCGGCGACAGCGCGCTTCCCCGGTCTGCTCGCCTTCATCGGCAGCCTGCTCGGCGCTTCCGCCGTCGCGCCAGTGGCCGCTGCCGTGTTGCTTGCCGCCTTCGACTGGCGGGCGCTGTTCTGGGCCGCACTGCCGCTCTGCCTGCTGATCGCCCGGATCGCCGGGCCCCAGCTCGACCAAAGTACCGTTCCCCCCGAACAACGCAGCGAGGAACACTGGGGCTGGCTGCTCTGGCTGGTGATCGGCATTTTCGGCCTGCAATACGCAATCCAGGAAATCCCGGCGGCCGGCGCCGGGGCACATCGCCTGGTCTTCATCGTCGGCCTCGCCTCGATCGCCGCGCTGACCGTCTTCGCCTGGCGGCAGTGGCGCAAGGAGAAGCCGCTGATCGATTACCGCGGCCTGCTGCAATGGCGCTACCTGCTGGGAATCGCCCTGTATTTCTCGGGTTATTTCATGCTCGGCGCCTTCGGCTTCCTGCTGCCGATCTTCTTTCACAATGGCCTCGGCCTGTCGCTGGCCAGCACCGCGGTGATCCTGGGCTTAAGCGCTGGCGGCGGCCTCGTCGCCGCTTTCGTCCATGCCTGGGCGGCGCGCCGGGTGGCCGGCCAGCGCCGCTTCATGCTCGCCGGCCTCGGCCTCTATGCCCTCGCCTGCCTCGCCTTCAGCCAGGCCGGACGCCTCGCCGACTGGCCGCTCCTGCTACTGCCGGCGCTGATCTGCGGCGTCGCCGTACCCTTCTATATCGGCCCGGTCGCTTTCGGCACCTTCAGCGAACTGCCGGCGCACGTTTTCTCGCATGCCTACCAGGTCAAGAACATCGTCCGCCAGCTCGGCATTTCCAGCAGCATCGCGCTAAGCACGGTAAGTCTCCAGCATTTCTACGCCGCTCAGCCGCAGGGCGCCCGGACCGACTGGGCGCTGGCGCTACATGGACTGAGCGGTCAGGCGGGCGGCCTGCAGGCGCCGCTGACGCTGGCGGCAGCCGATGTATTTTTCTGGCTGGCCATCGCCGTCCTGCCGGTGGCCGCGCTGGTCCGGCTGCAGCGAACCTTCCGTTAAGGCTGCTGCCAGCGCGCCGCCGCGCTGTCGTCGGTCTCCCGGGCATCGACCCAGCGCCCGCCATCCGGCGTCGCTTCCTTCTTCCAGAACGGCGCTTTGGTCTTCAGGTAGTCCATGATGAATTCGCAGGCGGCGAAGGCTTCGCCGCGATGCGCGCTGGTCACGGCGACGAGCACGATCTGGTCGCAGGGGGCGAGCGGGCCGACGCGGTGGATGACCAGCGCCTCGTAGATGTCCCAGCGCGCCTTTGCCTCGGCGACGATCTGTGCGAGCGCCTTCTCGGTCATCCCCGGGTAATGCTCCAGGGTCATCCCGGCAACGCTGGCGCCGTCGTTGATGTCGCGCACCAGGCCAAGGAAGGAAGCGAGCGCGCCGACCCGGGCATCGCCCGCGCGCAGCGCCGCCAGTTCGGCGCCGACGTCGAAATCCCCGGTCTGGACGCGGACCGTCATGTCAGGCCACCTCGCGCGCTTCGTCGAAGCGCAGCTTCGGGTATTTTTCCTTGACCATGTTCAGATACACGTTGTTCGGCGCCAGGTAGACCGGATCGTCGGCGCCGTCGAGGGCGACGTTGGCGCTGTAGCGCTCGGACAACTGCTTGAGTTCGCCGGGGTCGCCGTGAATCCAGCGCGCCGTCGAACAGTTGTAGCTTTCGAAGATGACCTGCACGCCGTACTCGTTTTCCAGCCGGCTGGCGACGACGTCGAACTGCAGCGTGCCGACCGCGCCGAGGATCAGGTCGGTGCCCGACAGCGGACGGAACAGCTGGGTCGCGCCCTCTTCCGCCAGTTGCTGCAGGCCCTTCTGTAACTGCTTGATCTTCAATGGATTTGCAATGCGCGCCAAACGGAAATGTTCAGGCGCGAACGACGGGATGCCGGTGAAGCGCAGTTCCTCGCCCTCGGTGAAGGTCTCGCCGAGGCGGATCGAGCCGTGATTGGGAATACCGATGATGTCGCCCGACCAGGCTTCGTCGGCGGTCGACCGGTCGCGCGCCATGAAGGTGATCGCGTTGTTGATCGACAGGGTCTTGCCGGTGGCCACCTGCTTGACCTTCATGCCGCGGTCGAAGCGGCCGGAGCAGACGCGCAGGAAGGCAATCCGGTCGCGGTGCTTGGGGTCCATGTTGGCCTGGATCTTGAACACGAAGCCGGAGAACTTGGGCTCGAAGGCGTCCACCGTCCGCGTCACCGCCGGCCGCGCCTTGGGCGCCGGCGAGAGGTCGACGACGGCGTCGAGCAGGCTCTGCACGCCGAAGTTATTGACCGCCGAGCCGAAGAACACCGGGCACTGCTGGCCCGACAGATAGGCCTCGGCGTCGAAGGGATGCGACGCGCCGCGCACCAGTTCGATGTCGCTGCGCAACTCGTCGGCCTGGCTGCCGATCAGTTCGTCGAGGCGCGGGTTGTCGAGGCCCGGGATCATTTCGGCCGTGCCCTTCTCGGCCTGCGGATCGAAGAAGGCGATGGTGTCGTCGTAGAGGTGATAGACGCCGCGGAAACGCTTGCCCATGCCGATCGGCCAGGTCATCGGCGCGCACTGGATGCCGAGCACCGACTCGATTTCGTCGAGCAGGTCGATCGGCTCCTTGCCTTCGCGGTCGAGCTTGTTGATGAAGGTCAGGATCGGCGTGTCGCGCATGCGGCAGACGTTCAGGAGCTTGATCGTCTGCGCTTCGACGCCGTTGACCGAGTCGATGACCATGACCGCCGAGTCGACGGCGGTCAGCGTGCGGTAGGTATCTTCCGAGAAGTCCTCGTGGCCCGGCGTGTCGAGCAGGTTGACCATGCATTCCCGGTAGGGGAACTGCATCACCGACGAGGTCACCGAGATGCCGCGCTGCTTTTCCAGTTCCATCCAGTCCGAGGTCGCGTGGCGCGAGGCCTTGCGCGCCCGCACTTCGCCAGCCACCTGGATGGCGCCGCCGAACCACAGCAGCTTTTCGGTCAGCGTGGTCTTGCCCGCGTCAGGGTGGGAAATGATCGCAAAAGTGCGACGGCGGGAGATTTCTTGTTCGAGCTGGCTCACGGCGTTTCGGAAAGGCGCAAAACGGCGGATTATACCCCTTGTCCCCGGCGTCACCCGGTGCGCAAAACACCGATGACGCGCCACAAAGCCCGGTATAAGATGGCCTTGAGGAGGAGAATGGCCATGTCCCAACCCCAGCCTGCCACCTGCCGTATCCGTCTGCGTATCGGCTCGGCGCCGCAACTGCTCGCGGTTGAGGCCTGCGAAGACCTGCTCGGGGTCTGCGAGGCAGAACTGCTGGCTGGTCGTTTCGCTGCCGGGGCCATCGTCCATTTCGACGACGGCGACATCGTCAGCCGCCTGTTCGCCGCCGACACGCTCCTTCCCTACCGCTTCAACATCCGCCTGCGCCACGCCGATGGCCGCATCCGTTGCTGCCACGGCGAGTGCATTGCTCCCGAGGCTGGCGATCCGAACCTGCGCGAAATCCGCCTCGACGACGCCAAGGCCCTCGCTGCGCCGATCGATGTCGCCAGCCTGATGGTGAACTTCCGGGCAATGATGGACAACACCGACGACTTCATTTACTTCAAGGATCGCCACCACGTCTTCACCGGCGCCAGCCAGACGCTGACCAAGATCACCGACCCCAGGCGGCACTGGACCGAGCTGCTCGGCCTCACCGACTACGACGTTTTTCCCGAGAGCTACGCCGACCACTACTACCGGCTGGAGAAACAGGTCTTCGCTGGCGAAGCGATCGCCTGCGAAATCCAGGAGTTCCGCCGCCCGGATGGCGGCACCGGCTGGGTGGACAATCGCAAGTATCCGATCCACGACGCGGCCGGCCAGATCATCGGCCTGTTCGGCGTTGCTCGCGACATCTCGGACAAGGTCGAAGCCGAGCGCACGCTACGCCTCGAACGCGAAACCCTGCAGCTGATCCTCGACAACGCACCGATCGGCATCTGGCTGCAGGACGAAAAAGGGCATCTGGTCTTCGTCAACAAGTGCTTCTGCGACTCGACCGGGATCAGCGAGGAACGCTTCCTGGCCGCCGCCCATTACCGCGAACTGTTGCCGGCGCCCTACTGCCAGCAATGCCTCGATTCCGATGCCGCCGCCCTGCGCAACGAGGGGATCGTCGTTTCGCACGAGCAGCAGTTGTTCGTCGACGGGCAGGTGCACGAACTGCAGGTGATCAAGGCGGTCAAGCGCAATGGCCGGGGCGAGCCGATCGCCCTGGTCGGTCTCAGCCTCGACATCACCGAGGAGCTGAAGCAGGCGGAGGAACTGCAACGCTATTCGCAGGAACTCGAATCGCTGGTTGCCGCCCGTACCGCCGAGCTGACCCAGGCCAAGGAAGCGGCGGAGGCAGCCAGCATCGCCAAGAGCGCCTTCCTCGCCAACATGTCGCACGAGATCCGGACGCCGCTCAACGCCATCACCGGCCTCGCCCACCTGATCCGCCAGAACGGCCTCGAGCCGCGCCAGATGGACCGCCTCGGCAAGCTCGAAGCGGCCAGCCAGCACCTGCTGGAAATCCTCAACGCGGTACTCGACCTGTCGAAGATCGAAGCCGGGCGCTTTGAACTGGAGCGCCTGCCGGTGCAGCCGGAAAGCCTGCTCGGCAACGTCGCCTCGCTGTTGCACGAACGGGCACGCAGCAAGGGGCTGGCCATCCAGTGCGACATCGGCCCGCTCTGCCGCCACCTGCTCGGCGACCCGACCCGCCTGCAGCAGGCGCTGCTCAACCTGGCGACCAACGCGATCAAGTTCACCGAACACGGCGGCATCACGCTGCGCGTCAGCCAGGTTGAGGAAAATTCCGTCAGCGCGCTGCTGCGCTTCGCGGTCGAGGACAGCGGCATCGGCATCGACCAGGCCGTCCTCCCCCGCCTGTTCGCCCCCTTTGAACAGGCCGACAACTCGATGACCCGACGCTACGGCGGCACCGGATTGGGGCTCGCCATCACCCGCCGCATCGCCGAACTGATGGGCGGCGAAGCCGGCGCCAGCAGCACCCCGGACGTCGGCAGCACCTTCTGGTTCACCGCCCGCCTGAGCAAGGGCAACCCGAACCTGCAGCGCAACCTGCCGTCAGCCGACGCCACGGCCGAGGCCAAGCTGAGGAACGAGCACGCCGGAACGCCGCTGCTGCTGGTCGAAGACGAACCGATCAACCAGGAAATCACCCTCGCCATGCTCGAAGACGTCGGCCTTTGCGTCGACCTCGCCAACGACGGTAAGGAGGCCCTCGAACTCGCAAGCAGCGGCAACTACCGGCTGATCCTGATGGACATGCAGATGCCGCGCATGGACGGCCTCGAAGCCACCCGCCGGATTCGCGGGCTGCCCGGGCACGCGCGGACGCCAATCCTGGCGATGACCGCCAACGCCTTCGCCGAGGATAGACAGCGCTGCGAGGCGGCGGGCATGAACGATTTCATCGCCAAGCCCTTCGTCCCCGAGCACCTGTTCGCCATGCTGCTGAAGTGGCTGAGCGCCGCTCAGCGGTAACTGGCGAACACGCTGGCCAGACCATCGCCCTGTACCAGCAGGACGTCGTAAGGATCGCGCCGGCCGTTGTAGACCGGCCCGTCCATGCCCGGCGAGCCGACCGGCATGCCGGGTACGGCGAGACCGATGGCCTTCGGTTTGTCGGTCAGCAAGCGACGGATATCGGCGGCCGGCACATGACCTTCGAGCAGGTAGCCGGCAACCTTCGCCGTATGGCAGGAAGCGTAGCGTTCCGGCATGCCGAGCTGGCGCCGGGCACCGTCGAGGTCGCCGACCTCATGCACGCTGACGGCGAAACCCGAGCTTTCGAGGTGCGCCACCCAATCCTTGCAGCAACCGCAGTACGGGCTTTTCCAGACCTCGACCTTGACCTTGGCCGGGGCCGCCAGCGCCAGCCCGGGCAGGCCGAGGGCGAGCGAGGCGAGCAGCAGACGACGGCGTTCGATATTGATCATGACGTACTCCTTACTTGACGACGGCACGCGCGGTCAGCGGACTCTGGCCCGGCCAGACGACGTTGAGCAACAACTTGTCGCCGGCGGCGAGCGTGCCCTTCCCTTGCAGCAGATCGACGCCGGACGACTTCAGCTCGATCTCGCGCTTGGCGCTACCGGACAACACGGTCAGCTTGCCGGTCGCGCCGGCCGTCGAAAGTGCTTCACCGTGGTTGCTGGCATACACGGTCAGCACACCGTCCCGGGCAACGATTTCGAACTGGGCGTGGCCGGCCTCGGCGACGACGCCGCCGTGCATGGGCTGGCCATGCATTTCGTGGGCAAGCAGCGGACCGGCGGCGAACAGGGCGGACAGGCAGAGAACGGATAACAGTCGATTCATGGTGATACTCCTTGCGATGAAAAATCAGAGGGCTTCGTTGAAATCCTCGCGTTGCAGACGCTCGGCCGCTTGACGACCGAACAGCCAGAACAGCGCGGGGGTGATGAAGGTGTCGAGCAGCGTCGCGCCGACCAGGCCGGAAAAGATCACGACGGCGACCGGATGCAGGATTTCCGTGCCCGGCTGCTCGGCTTCGAAGAGCAGCGGCGCCAGCGCGAAGGCGGCGACCAGCGCGGTCATCAGCACCGGCGTCAGGCGTTCGAGCGAACCGCGGATGATCATCGCGGTATCGAACTTTTCGCCTTCGAAGCGCATCAGGTTGAGCCAGTGGCTGACCTTGAGGATGCCGTTGCGGGTGGCGATGCCGGCCAGCGTGATGAAGCCGATCAGCGCCGCGATCGACAGCGGCTGCCCGGACAGCCACAGCCCGAAGACCGCGCCGACCAGCGCCAGCGGCACGTTGGCCATGATCAGCGCGGCGAGCAGCGCCGAACGGTAACGGCCGTAGAGGACCATGAAGATGAGGATCGCCGAGCCGATGGCGAGCACCGAAATCAATCGCGCCGCTTCCTCCTGGGCCTGGAACTGGCCGCCGAGGGTGATGAAGTAGCCTTCCGGCAGCGGCTGTTCGGCCACCGCCGCGCGCAGGTCGGCGACGACTTCCGAGAGCGCCCTGCCCTGCGCGTTGAGCGAGAGGACGATGCGCCGCCGGCCGTCATCGCGGACGATCTGGTTCGGCCCGTCGCCGTCCTCGATGCGCGCCAGTTGCGCCAGCGCCACCGGCCCGGCCGGCGTCTCGATCAACAACCCGCGCAGACCGTCGATGCCGCGCGCGCCTTCCGGCAGCCGGACAAGCAGATCGAAGCGACGGTTGCCGTCGACGATCTGGGCGATCTTCTCGCCATCGACCAGCATCTGCAGGTTGCGCAGCAACTGGCCGGACGACAGCCCGTAACGCGCGGCGGCGGCGAAATCGACCTGCACCTTGATCTGCGGCGCCAGCACCTGCTTTTCGATCTCCAGATCGGCAACGCCGGGAATCTGCTGCAGGCGCTGCTGTAGCGCCGCTGCCTGGGCGCGCAGGACGTCGAGATCGTCGCCGAAGACCTTGATCGCCACCTGGGCGCGCACCCCGGACAGCATGTGGTCGATGCGGTGCGAGATCGGCTGGCCGAGGTTGAGGCTGCCCGGCAGGTCCTTCAGGCGTTGGCGGATGTCGGCGTAGAGCGCTTCCTTGTTGCGCCCGCCGGGCTTGAGGCGGATTTCCAGTTCCGAGACGTGAACGCCCTCGGCATGCTCGTCGAGTTCGGCCCGCCCGGAGCGGCGACCGATGTGCTCGACCTCCGGCACACCGAGCAGCAGGCGCTCGGCCTGGCTGGCGACGCGTACCGATTCGGCCAAGGTGATGCCCGGATTCAGGCGCAGCGTCACCGTCATCGACCCTTCGTTGAACGGCGGCAGGAAGGTGGTCGGGAAGAAGGGCACGGCAGCGGCGGCGAGCAGCACGGCAGCAGCGGCCAGGGCGACCGGCCGCTGCGGCGCCCGCAGGACGACTTCAAGCGCCCGCCGGTAGTGGCGCTTCAGCCATTCGACCAACCGCGTGTCGCCGTGCCGGGTGGCCGCCAGTTTCGGCAGCAGATACCACGAGAGCACCGGCGTCACCGTCACCGAGACCAGCAAGGAAGCCAGGATGGCGACGATGTAGGCGATGCCGAGCGGCACGAACAGCCGCCCCTCGATCCCCGGCAGCGCGAATAGCGGCACAAAGACCAGGGCGATGATCAGCGTCGCATAGACGATCGCCGAGCGCACTTCGAGCGAGGCGGCGACGACCAGTTCGGTCAGCTTGAACGGCGTGCCGCGCGCCGCCGCACCGCGCAGGCGGCGCAGGATGTTCTCGACATCGACGACGGCGTCGTCCACCAGTTCGCCGATGGCGATCGCCAGCCCGCCCAACGTCATCGTGTTGATCGACAGGCCGAGCCACTTGAAGACCAGCACCGCGATCAGGATGGAAAGCGGGATCGCGGTCAGGGAGATCAGCATCGTGCGCAGGTTGCCGAGGAAGAAGAACAGCACCGCAGCAACCAGGCAAGCGGCGAGCAGCAGCTTGGCCTGCAGGTTGTCGATCGACGCCTGGATGAAATCGGCCTGGCGGAAGATCACCTGCGGCGCCAGCACGCCGGCCGGCAGGCTTTTCTCCATGTCGGCCAGGGCGCTTTCCAGGCGCCGGGTGAGGTCGACGGTATCGGCCGTGGGCTGCTTCTGGATGCTCAGGATGACCGCTGCCCCGCCGTTGAAACCGGCGTCGCCGCGCTTGATGGCGGCGGCGAAATTGACCTCGGCGACCTGGCGGAGCAGTATCGCCTGCCCGTTGCGCGCGCTCAGGGCCAGGTTGCGCAAATCTTCCAGGCTGGCACTGCGGCCGATGTGGCGGATCAGGTACTCGCGCCCGTTCACCTCAAGAAAACCACCCGAGGTATTGGCCGAATAGCCGGCCAGCGCGCTCTCCAGCCCATCCAGCGAAATACCCAGCGCGGCCATCCGCTGGGTGTCCGGCTGGACCTGGAACTGGCGTACCTCGCCGCCGATCGGGATGACCTGGGCGACGCCGGCCACCGCCATCAGGCGCGGCCGGAGCACCCAGTCGGCGTACTCGCGCGCTGCCATGGCGTCGCCCCGCGATGCATCGAGCGGGATCGCCAGCATCATCACCTCGCCCATGATCGACGACACCGGCCCCATGTGCGGTACGACGCCGGGCGGCAGCGTGCCCTGCAGCGCGGTCAGCCGCTCGGCCACCATCTGGCGGGCGCGATAGAGATCGACGCCCCAGTCGAACGAGAGATAGACGATGGACAGGCCCGGGCTCGATACCGAACGCACGCCGGCCACGCCGGGCAGGCCGTTGAGCGCCGTCTCGAGCGGGAAGCTGACCAGTTGTTCGACTTCCTCGGCGGCCATGCCGCCGGATTCGGTCATCAGCGTCACGGTCGGCTTGTTGAGGTCGGGAAAGACGTCGACCGGCAGGCGCTGCGCCTCGAAGGCGCCGTAGAGCATCAGCAGCACGGCGGTGACCAGCACCGGCAGGCGGCTGCCCAGACTTCGCTTCAATAACCACTGGAACATGGTGTGGCCTCGCTCAACGAATCTGGCTGATCAGGGTCGCGCCGTCGACGACGACGCGGTCGCCATCGGCCAGCCCGTCGATGACCAGCACGCGGCTGCCGTCGAGCGGCTGGCTGCGCACCGGTTTCGGCGTGAAGCGCTCGGGCGAGGTCTTGACCCAAACCATGGCAACGTTGGCCGGACTACGCACCACGGCGCGCTGCGGCACCGGCCAGCCCTGTGCGGTCGACTTCAGTTTGACCTGGATTTTCACCGGCTGGCCAAGCGGCAGCAGCAGGCCGAGACCGGCGCCGCGCTTGCCGAACTGCAACGGCAGCGCCTGCTCGCGCAAGCGGCGGGCCGCACCGAGGAAATCGAGTTCGACGCTGCGCTCGCCGACGGCAAGCGTCGCCGCGACCACCTCGTCGGTCGCCAGCGCCTCGTAGGCCAATGCCTCGACCTGCAGGCCATCGGGATCGACGATCTCGAACACCACGTCGCGCGCATCGACGACCTGGCCGACCACCGCGTTGGCGGCAGCCACGACGCCAGCAACCGGCGCCACCAGCGCATCGCGCCCGCTGACCCCGTGACCGAGTGCGGCGACCCGTCCCTTGAGGCTGGCCAGCTCGCTTTCGGCCGCTTCAATCTCCTTGCCGGGTACGGTATCGGCCAATTCGCGCAAACGGGCCAGGCGTTTTTCCGCCAATTGGCGTGCCGCCTGCAATTCAGCCAGTTGCGCGGCGAGGTCGGCGCGTTCGAGCTGACCGGCGGCGGGCACCACCCAGGCCAGGACCTGGCCCTTGCGCACCCGGCTGCCGACCGCCGGCAGCCCCTGCGGGCCGGCTTCGATGCGACCGGCCAGCATCGCCTGGACGCGACCGCCGCGCTGCGGGTCGATGACGACCTGGCCGGACAATTCGACCGCCCGCGCCGCGTCGGCAGCGGCCACCGGTGCGGTACGCACGGCGAGCTGGCGCTGCGCCGTCTTGGGCAGGAAAACAGTGCCATCGGCCAGCCGCTGCGGCGTGTTGCCGAGGTTGGGCAAGGCGGCCTTTTCATCGCCATGGTCATGCCCCTCGTGCGCCGTCAGCGGGAGGGAAAACGCGGCGGCCAGGCAGCCGATCAGAAGACTGCGTTTCATGCCACACCTCCCTGCCGTTGTTTGACCCGGCGCCACACCAAGGCGGCGCCGACCAGACCGATGCCGGCCAGCAGCAGGCCGCCGCTCACCGGCGAAAGACGCCAGCCGGCCGCGACGGCCGGCGGCGCGCCAGCCGCAACGCTCAAGGTGCCGGCCAGCAGGTCGGCTTCGTCGCCGGCCAGCAAGGTAAAGGACAGCGCGTGTTCGCCCACTGCCCGCAGCGGCTGCAACCAGGTGGCATCGCTGATCCGGTAAGCGCCGCTGGCGGCGTCGAAGGGCGCGGCAACTTCCTTGCCGCCGGCCTCGACCGACAGCGTCGCACCGAGCACCGGCGCGTTGGTCGGCGCCCGGTCGACATGGAAAAGCAGCGAATTTTCATCGAGCCGGCCGACGATCTCGAAGGCCTCGCTCTCGGCGACGACCACCGGCAGCGGCACGACGGGCGTGATGGTTTCAGCGGCCTGCGCCGGCAGCAGCACGGCTACGGTGGCGCCGGCAATCAACAGGTTTTTCAGTTTCATCGTGTTCATTCCGGTAACAGGCCGAGGGCCTGACGATAGGCAGACAGCGCAGCCGATTCCTGGATGCGCGCGCGGTTGGCGGCGCGTTCGGCGGCGAAAGTTTCCTGGCCAATGCGCAGACGCGTTGGCAGATCGCTTTCGCCGAGGCGGAAGGCCTTGTCGAAAAAGCGCTGCGTCTCACGCGCCAGTTGCGCCCGTTCTTCGCTCGCCTGACGGCGGCGTTCGGCCGCCTGCCACTGGCTGCGGGCAAGCTGCGCCGTCTGTTGCAGGCGCTCGCGCTCGCGTTCCAGGTCGATTTCGGCCTCGACACGCTCGGCACCGGCTTCGGCAATCGCCGCGCCATGGCGGGCCGACGAGGAGAGCGGAATGCGCAGCCCGAGCGCCCAGCTGCGTTCGGCGGCCTCGCCGCTGGCCCCGCGCTCGCGCCGGGTGGACACGGTCAGTTCGGGATTCGCCCGACTGCGCGATCGGGCCAGCGCCTGCGCCTGACGCGCCTGTTCGAAGCGGGCCTGGGCGGCCTGCAGTTCGGGATGGGCGCTCAGCCAGTCGGCCTCGACCGCCTTGGCCGGGGCCGCTTCGCCGTCGCCGTTCAGGGCCGCGGGCCGCTGTCCGGTCAGCCACTGCAGGCGGGCTGCCGCGGCTTCCAGGCGAACCGCGACATCGGCCTGCTCGGCTTGCGCCAAGGCCAGGGCAGCGGCGGCCTGGTGCAGGTCGGCGCGCGCCAGATCGCCGGCGGCGACCCGCCTTGCCACGTCGTCGCGCAGCCGCCTGGCACTATCGAGCGCATTGTCGCTGAGCGCGACTTCGTCGCGGGCGAGCCGCCATTCCCACCAGGCGCTGCGCAGTTCGCCGGCCAGTTGCAGGCGTTGCGCCGCCGCCCGTCCTTCGAGGCGGGCACCTTCGGCCTCGGCCAACGCCTGGCTGGCCTGACGCTCACCGGGCAGCCACAGCGGCAAGGCCAGACCGAGCTCGATCTCTTCGGCACCGCGATCGGCGTTGAAACGGTCGCTTCGTCCGCCAATTTCGATGGCTGCCGGCTCCGGGGTCCAGGCCGCAGCGGCGTCCCGCCGGGCGGCAACCGCCTCGCGCTGCAGCGGCAGGGTTTGCGACAGGGAATGTCGCGTCCAGGCCGCGGCAAACGCCTGCGGCAAGGTGACGACGGTTTCGGCGCCAACCGGGGTAACCGGTAACAGCGCCAGCAAGACAAGGATTCGCGCAACAGGGCGCATGGGAAATCTCCGGCTGGATGGAACAAGCCGGCGAGTTGCCGTTTTCGGCTCGCGGGGAGCCTGGACTACAGGGAGTTAACGGTCAGCCGCCGGCGCTCAGGCGGAGACGGTGCGTGGTGGTCGTTCGAGACCTTCGGGGACGCGCGACGGAAAACCGTCCGGTCGGCGGTCGACGACCGGCGTGGCGGCCGGTGCCGGAAGCAAGGCGACGACAGCGGGGGTTGCCGGGTAGCCGGAGAGATGTCCGGGACAGCATTGGTGCTGGACATCGTCGCAGGGCGCCGGTGCCTGATCGTGATCGGGACAAGCGTCGCAAGCGTCGTCCATCGCGGCATGCATCTGCGCCATTGCGCCGGCATGGTGGTCGTGCCCGCCTTCCTGCATTGCCACCGCCTCGCCGACGCCTTGCGCCAGCGCGCGCGGCAAGGTCGCCGGGAACAGCACGGAGGCGACGACGATCAGCAGGAGGCAGCGCGCCAGCAGGCAGCGGATGGATTTCATGCGGCAACTATAAACGAGTCACGGACGCTCTGAAACCACCCGCTGGAAAAAGTTCAACGCGCGGCTGGCGCGTCAGCAGCACTCTTCCTCGACCTGGACCAGCAAGGCCATCGCTTCCTCGTCGCCACAGGCTTCGAAGAAATCGCGGATCTGGTTGATGTGGGCATGGACCAGGAACAGGTCATCCGGCGCCGGCCCGCTTTTCGGCGTGCGCTTGGCCAGGAAGTAGTTCCAGAAAGGATTGTCGCCGCCTTGCGCTTCGACGTTGCGCAGGATGAATTCCATCAGGCGCCGGGCGTTGCCGTCGCAATCGATCCCGTCAAAACTGACGTAGCGGTCGTTGCCCTTGCGGCACGGACAATCGGCGGCGGCTTCCAGGTTCGGTTCCATGGTCTTGCTCCTCAAGCGATAACGCGACCATGGTAGCGGTCGGCGTTATTCCCGTCCGTCGGCTGGCCGACAGTTCGCTCAAGCTTCGGCGCCAAGCCGGCGCAACGTGTCCAGCGCGTGGATGAAGAGGACGCGCCGCCCCTGGCGGCTCAGGATGCCGTCGCGCTCCCACTGGTTGAGCAGCGACGAGACCGTCTGCCGGGTCGTGCCGAGCAGGCTGGCGATGTCTTCCGTACCCAGTTCGAGCGGCACCAGCCAGATGCCGCCGTCGATCGGCCGACCACGCCGTTCGGTCAGGCAGGTGATGAAACGCGCCAGGCGCGCCGGTACGTCACGGAAAGCCAGATCCTCGATCAGGGTCACGGCATTGGCCAGCAGACGACCAAGCACACGCATCATCGCCGGCGTCACCGAGGGGTCGCTGGCCAGCTTGCGGGCGAAGGCGCGAGTGTCCATCAGCCACAGCGTGCACGGCGTCACCGCCTCCAGATAGGTCGGTGTATGCGTCGTGTAGATGTCGCCGGCTTCGAGATAACTCAGGCTCAGCTCGCGGTTCTCGCCAGCCAGATAGACGCGCAACCGGCCCTGGCCGACGATCAGCACCTGGTCGCGCGCGTCGCCCGGCGTCGCAAACAGCGTACCGCGCGCCACTTCGTGCGCCACGAAGCCTTCGAGCAGGCTGGGCGGAATGCCGGCAACGGCGTTGGGCAGCGGGCCGGGATGAGTGTCGACAATGTCCATGCCCAGACTCAAGCAAGACGAGGACCAGAAAAAAACCCTTTGCGATCAGTGCCGTGACAATGTCCCGAGCTGTCGCAAGCGCGACAATCCGCTACAAGGCAACCAGGGTCTGGCGGCCGTACCACTCGTCGCCGGCGCCAAGTTCCTGAACGACGTCGGCAGCGGCGGCTTCGATGCAGAGCATGTGGCGCCAGTCATCGTCCGGCATGTCGGCCAGTGCGGCGCACTTTTCCACCCAGGGGTTCCACACCACGGTGTCCGGAAAACCCTGCTGCTGGATGCCCAGGCTGAGGTTGCCGGCGCGCAGCATCTGCGGGCGGCGGACGTGGCGATAGACGCGGTCGGTTTCGCCTTCGATCAGCAATTCGGTACCGCTGTCGCGAACCACCTTGTTGCCGTCGGTGGCATCCCGGTAGTCGTGGCCGTAAAGGCCTTCGACAGCGACATCCTCGACCTGGACGACGCGCAGGTAGGTATGCAGCGCGGCGGTGAATTCAAAGGGCAACTCACCGGTGTTGGCCACGCAGAGTTCGAGGTCGATGCGGTCGGCTTCGATCATCAGCGTCAGCTCGAGGCGAAAGCGATGCGGCCAGAGGGCGTGCGTTTCTGCGTCGTCACCGATCTCCAAGGTGACCAGCGCGTAATCGTCGCCACTGCGCCGGGCGCTGACTTCCCATTCCCGGGTACGGACGAAGCCGTGCTTGGGCAAGTCGCCGCGCTCGGCGAACTGCGGGAAGCAGACCGGGATGCCACCGCGGATCGCCGAGCTGCCGTCGTACACTGCCCGCTCGGAAAGATAGAGGCGTTCGCGCCCGTCGGGCGTGGTCCACGACAGGACCTGGCCGCCAAGACGGCTGACCACCGCGCTGCTGCCCTGCGGCCCATTCACGCGCAGAGCCGGAATACCGTGGAATTCGAAGTCTTCAATGCAAGGTTTCATGCGTTTTCGGGATGACGTAGAGTTGGGGGCGGACATGCAGCAGGACGATCTCGTGACCGAGCAGGGTGACACTGCCGCGCCGGCGGTTGTCGCCGGTATCGCTGTATTCGAAAAGGTAGGAACGGCGCAGGCGCAGATGCCCGGCGTCGTCGCGGCCGAAGCCTTCGAGACGGCCGGCGACGCTTTCGTCGAGGAACTGCAATCCCTCTTCGCTGCAGGCGGCCTGCGCCGCGCGCACGCCGATTTCGCGCGCTTTCAGCGAATCGAGCCAGAACCAGATGAGGGCGCCGATGACGAGGATGAAAATGCTTTCGTAGATAGGCATGGCGTCGAAGTATACTGCCTGCCATGCTCAGTTACCGCCATGCCTACCACGCCGGCAACCACGCCGATGTGCTCAAACACCTGATCCTGCTGCAGATCGCGCAGTACATGGGCGAAAAACCCGCGCCCTTCTGGATCATCGACACCCACGCCGGCGCCGGCCGCTATGCGCTCGAATCGGCCCATGCCAGCAAGCTCGCCGAATGGCGCGACGGCATCGGCCGCCTCTGGGAAGCGCCGGGACTGCCACCGGCCGCCGCCGATTACCTCGATTTCGTCCGCATGCTCAACCCGGACGGCCAGTTGCGACACTATCCCGGCTCACCCTGGCTGGCCCGCCAGATGCTGCGCGAGGCCGACCGCCTGCGCCTGTACGAGATGCACAGCAGCGACGTGCCGCTGCTCGAGGCCTGTTTCAAAGGCGCCGGCCGCCAGGTCAACATCACCGCCGGCGACGGTTTCGCCGGCCTCAAGGCGCTGCTGCCGCCGCCGCCGCGCCGCGCCCTCGTCCTGATCGACCCCTCCTACGAGACCAAGGCCGACTACAGCAACGTGATCAAGGCCCTGCAGGAAGCCATGAAACGCTTCCCGACCGGCACCTACGCGCTGTGGTATCCAATGCTGCTGAAACCCGAATCGCGCCAGTTGCCGGACCGCCTGAAACGGCTCGGCGCCGCCAACTGGCTGAACGTGACGCTCGAAGTCAAGGCGCCGCCACGCGACGGCTTCGGCATGTACGGCAGCGGCATGTTCATCATCAACCCGCCGTGGACGCTGGAAAAGACCCTGCACGAGACCCTGCCCACCCTGGCTTCGCTGCTTGCCCAGGGCGACGGCGCCCGGCACACACTGGAAAGCCAGTCGGTTTAGCGAACGACCGAAACAGCATAGATCGTTTGCTTGCACATCTATTACTTAAGTAATAAAGTCAGCCGCGTTTCTAATCAGCGCTCAGGGGTGAGGTCGTGGCGGGACGGATTGTGCGGATGGCAGCAACGCTGCTGGCGATGGCTGCCAGTGCCGGCGCCCCGGCCGAGGAAGTGCTGCAGGTGGCAATCACCGATACCGCGCCACCCTTCGCCTATCGTGACGACAAGGGTGCCCTGAAGGGGTTCAACGTCGATCTGGTGTACGCGCTGTGCCAGCGCCTGCAGCGTCAGTGCAAGATCGAGGTGCTGCGCTTCCCGGAAGTGATTCCCGCCGTCGGCGGCGGCCGCTACGACCTCGGCGTCGCCAACACCTTGCGCACGCCGGAACGCGAAAAACTGGTCCGTTTCAGCCGCGTCATCTGGCGCTCGACGTCGAGCCTGATCGGCCACCGCGAACTCGGCGGCTCGCCGCCGAGCGCGCTGCTGAAGCGGGAAACCACCTGCGCCATCGCCGGCACCCGCCAGTTCACCTGGCTCGGCGAGAATACCCAGACGCCGCCGCTGGCCGCCAGCGGCAACCAGGAACTGCTCAAGCTGCTCGGCCAGAACCAGTGCGCGCTCGCCCTGATGCCGACGCAGCAGGCACTGGTTTTCCTGCAGGGCAAGGAAGGCCAGGCCTTCGCCTACATCGGCGCCCCACTCGCCGAAAGCGGCCTCGGCGGCGATGTCCATATGGTCCTGCGCCCCGGCAACGACAGCCTCAAGGCCGAGGTCGACAACGCGCTCGACGCCCTGATCCGCGATGGCACCCACGATCGCCTGTCGCGGCGACATTTTCCCTACAGCATCCTGTAAGCGCCCATGCCCGAACGCCAGCCACCCAGCCTGCGCCGCATCTCGGCGCTCGTCCTGGGGCTGCTGATCCTGATCCTGTGCGCCGCCGGCATCCTGCTGGCGCGGCAAATGCTGGAATTGCAACGCCTGGCGGTGGAGCATCGTCGGCAAGCCGCCATCGGACTGAGCGAAAAGGTGCGCCTGGTCAGCAACATCGAGCGCCTGATCCTGCTCGGCGACCAGTTGAGCGGCAGCCCGGAGGCGGAAAGCTGGCAGGCCGCCGGCCGTGCCTTCCAGGCGCTCAGCCGGCATCCATCGCTGCAAGGCCTGGTCGCTGACGATCCGGCGGTCGCCGACAGTTTCCAGGTCGCCGAACGCCTGCTCGTCCTGCGCGAAAGCGGCGCCACGGCGACGGATGTCGAGGCCGCCTGGGAAAACCGCCGGGCAACGCTGACCCGCGCCGCCGAGGAAACCTCGGGCAGCATGATCGCCTACAGCAGCAGCCTCGCCGAGACCGCCGCCCAGTCGGCGCGGCAGATGCTGTGGCAGGCGCTGGCCTTCTGCGCGCTGCTCTCGTTTGCCCTGATCGCCCTGCTGCGTCTGCTCAAGCTGCAGTTGATCGACCCCTTGCTGGCGGTCTCCGGTCAGCTCGCGGCGATGCGCCCGAACGGCCAGCCGGCCGCTCCCTTGCCGGTGGCGCGCAACCTCGAGGTGGCCGAAGTCTTCGCCGCGCTGCGGGCGCTCCAGGATACCCAGCAGGCGCTCAGCGACAGCGAGGAGCGCCAGCGACTGGCGCTGGCCGGCGCCAACCAGGGCCTCTACGACCTTGACATGCGCAGCGGCCGAGTCCGGGTCAGCCCCGAATATGCTGAAATGCTCGGCTATCCGCCCAAAACCTTTGCCGACCTCGATTTCACCGGCTGGGCGGCGCTTCTCCATCCGGACGACCGGGAACCGACACTGCAGGCCTACCAGGATTACGTGGCTGGCCGGACTCCCCGGTACCGGGTCGAATTCCGCATGCGGACCAAGGACGGCCAGTGGAAATGGCTGCTCTCGCAAGCCAGCATCCAGTCGCGCCAGGCTGACGGCACGCCGCTGCGCATGCTCGGCACGCACACCGACATCTCCGCCCAGAAGGCGGCTGAGGCGCGAATCCGCGAGCTGAACGCCGAACTCGAGGCACGGGTCAGCGCGCGCACCGCTGAGCTCGACCAGGCAAAACGCCTGGCCGAAAGCGCGACACTGGCCAAGAGCGCCTTCCTTGCCAACATGAGCCACGAAATCCGCACCCCGCTCAACGCCATCTCCGGGATGGCCCACCTGATCCGCCGCGCCGGACTGCCCGACGAGCAACTGGCCCGTCTCGACAAGCTGGAAGCGGCCAGCCGGCACCTCCTCGAAATCATCAACGACGTGCTCGACCTGTCGAAGATCGAAGCCGGCAAGCTGCAACTGGAAAGCAGCGCATTCGCCCTGCCCGGCCTGTTCGAGAACATCTGCTCGATGCTGCAGGAACGCGCCGAAGCCAAGGGCATCGAACTGCGCCGCGAATACCCTGCCGACCTGCGCTGGCTGCGCGGCGACAGCACGCGTCTGCAACAGGCGCTGCTCAACTACGCAGGCAACGCGCTCAAATTCACCGAGCACGGCAGCGTCCTGCTGCGCGCCCGGGTCGTCGACGCCCAGGCGGCGACGGTGCTGGTCCGTTTCGAAGTCAGCGACACCGGCATCGGCATTGCGCCGGAAGCGATCGACCGCCTGTTCAATGCCTTCGAACAGGCCGACCATTCGACTTCGCGCAAGTACGGCGGTACCGGGCTGGGGCTGGCGATCACCCGCAAGATCGCCGAGGCGATGGGCGGCGAAGCCGGCGCCGACAGCCTGCCGGGCCAGGGCAGCAGCTTCTGGTTCACCGCCTGGCTGGAACGCGGCGAAGCGCTGTCCCCGACCACGAGCGACAGCATCGAGCAGAGCGAGGCCGGCCTCGCGGCACGGCACGGCAAGCGCCACCTGCTGCTGGTCGAGGACGAACCGGTCAACCGCGAGATCGCCCAGATGCTGCTGCTCGACGCCGGGCTCACCGCCGACCTCGCCGAGGATGGCCTGCAGGCGGTGGCGATGGCGAGCACCGGCCATTACGACCTGATCCTGATGGACCTGCAGATGCCGAATCTCGACGGCCTCGAAGCCACCCGGCGCATCCGCCGCCTGCCCGGCTACGCTGCCGTACCGATCGTCGCCATGACTGCCAACGCCTTCGTCGAGGACCGCGAGCGCTGCCGCGCCTGCGGCATGAACGCCTTCATCGCCAAGCCGATCGTCCCCGACAGCTTCTACGAACAGTTGCTGCAGAGCCTGGACGCCGCCTACCCAGGCAACTGAGATTCAGGCGCGGCGCTCGCCGAGTTGCGCCTTGAGCTGACGCGCCGCCAGCGCATAGCCGCCGTCACTGCCATCGACGAAATGCAGGTGCTTGCCGGCGTGCGATTCGACCAGGCAGGTGATCAGTGCCTCGCGCGAGCGGTGCATGCCCCAGGCCAGGTTTCCGGCCGCCCGCTCGGCGTCGAGCCAGGCGGCGAGTTCGGCGATCTGCGCCTCGCCGGCGTCGAGCAGCATGCGCAGGGCGCCGTCGAACTTGCGGAAATCGCTGTGCCGGACAAGATCGTCGCGGTAGCGGCTCCAGGCGACCGACGCCGTGTCGAGGTCGTGGCGGAACAGCCACCAGCCGGCGACATTCTGCAGCAGCAGGCGGCAAGCGTAGGCGAGGCCGGCGAGGAAGCCGCGCCCGGCGCTGCGCACCCTGGTCTCGCCGGCGAGATGTAGCGGCGAGAAGGACAACTGCAGCGCCCCGGCATGCAGCGGATGATGACTGCCAGGATCGCCGAAAATCTCGCCGATCCGCGCCAGCACCCGGGCGTAGGTCGCCTGGTTGAGCGCCGGATCGAGCGCCGTGGCGACGACGATCAGCGCCAGCTTGACGTCGCGGAAACTCGGCACGTTCTGCCAGCGGCACTCGAAACCCTCGAAGCTGGCGCTGGCCGGCCCCTCGCCCAGACGGACGTGCTGCACGCCGGGATCGCCGCGCTTGATCCGGCGCTCGGCCTCCTCCCAGCCACGCCCGGAAAAGAAGGGCTGGTTGATCTGTTCCGACAACGCCAGCTTGCCCACCCGCACCCAGTGCCCGGCCGCGCGCAGTTCGCCGACGCGGATCAGGCCGGCGCGCAAGTGCAGGCCGAAACTGTCGGCCGCCAGTTGCTGGGCACCGCGCAAGGCGATCACCGCCGGTGCGCAGAGACGTTCGGGAATGGCGAAGGTGGCACCGTCGCCACCGAACAGGAAAGGCAGTTCGATGCTGCGGTCGAGGTTGGCGATCGCCGCGATGCAGGCGACGCCGACGGTATTGACCTTCTTGTAGGCGCCGTCGGCGATCGCCCGGGTCGAATCGACGATGTCGGCGATCACCACCCACCAGTCGTCGGGCAAATCGACGTGGTGGCGCGTATCGATCGCCGCCGCGAACGACGGCGCGGCCGGCAGGTCGCGGTAGAAGCCGGAATCGGCCATCGCCTCAGCCGAGTTCGGTGTATTTGGCGCGCGAGCCGCGCGCCTTGTCGACCGGGTACTTGGCGGCGTTCTTCTGCAGCTTGGCGCGGGTCGCCGCCGCCAGGTCGATGCCGCTGCGCTCGGCGATCAGCAGCAGGTAGAGCAGCACGTCGGCGCATTCGTCGGCCAGCGCCTCGCGCGTCGTCGCCTCGCCCGGCAGCGCCTCGACCTCGGCGTCGCTCTTCCACTGCATCAGTTCGAGCAGCTCGCCGGCTTCCAGGTTGAGCGAGACGATCAGGTTGCGCAGGGTATGAAACTGCCGCCAGTCGCGCGCATCACGAAATTCGCACACGGCGGCGGTCAAACTGGAAAAGTCGTCCATTCGGCGTCCCGTTTAAGCCTGCCAAGCGCGGCATCATGCCACAGCCCAGCCGTTCAGCGCTCCATCAGCTCGATACCCTGGCGACGCAACCACTGACGGTCGAGTTCCCAGCGCACCCCCTTGATCCCGGGCTGTGTCCGGACCAGCTCGGCGGCTTCGGACTGCACCCGGGCCAGTTCCTTCTCGATGGCGATGAAGGCCGGATTGTTCGGATCCTTGACATTGATTTCCGGGTGCAGCACACCGAGCACCCGGAACGCCGGCACCTCGACATTGCGCGGCGTGCTCAGCACCGCCATCCCCTGCTCGACGCGCAACACCTGGAAACGGTAGGGATAGTTCTGCAGTTCCGGGCTGCCCTGCGTGGCCAGGACGTCGTTGAGCTGGCGGGTCTGGCCGTCTGGCCGGCGGATCGCCCAGTCGAGGGCGACCAGCAGGGCGATGACGATGAGGACCCAGTGACCGGATTTGAGTTTCGGAAATGGCATGCTGTCTCTTTGCTTGGCCGGCCCCGCAGCCCGCTCGGTGGCGAAGCGTAACATGAGAAAATCGCTCGGCACACCTGCCCTACACGGAGAAAACCCATGCCCATCTATCAACTCGGTACAAAAACCCCGCAACTCGGCGAGCAGAGCTGGATCGCCCCCAACGCCACGGTCATCGGCGACGTCCGCCTCGGCGCCCAGGCCTCGATCTGGTGGAACGCCACCTTGCGCGGCGACAACGACCCGATCCACATCGGCGAGCGCAGCAACATCCAGGACGGCTCGGTGCTGCACACCGACGAGGGCGTTCCGATGCATATCGGCAACGACGTCACCGTCGGTCACCTGGTCATGCTGCACGGCTGCACGGTCGGCGACGGCAGCCTGATCGGCATCGGCTCGATCATCCTCAACCGGGCGGTGATCGGCAGCTCAAGCATCGTCGGCGCCAATACGCTGATCCCGGAAGGCAAGATTTTTCCGGATGGCGTGCTGATCGTCGGCTCACCGGGAAAAGTGGTGCGTGAACTGTCCGACGACGAAATTTCCCGTTTAAAACATTCAGCTAGCCATTATGTCGAGAATGCCAAACGATATTCCCAGATGCTGCAAGCGTTTCCGGCAACAATTATACAAAAGTAATACACCTTTCTTTACAAATCTTCTTATTTATCATGAAAGAATCGTTTCTCGCAGGTCGATCAGAATAATGTTGCGATTCATGAACATAAATAGGGAGCCAGCATGGACAAGGGGAACACGGGATTTAGCACTTACCTGATTGCAGCAGTCTCGATCGGGGCTCTGTGTGCAGTTGCATTGATGAGCCTATACGGTGACCTCAGCGCACCGACGCCGCCTTCGCCGGAACAATTCGTGGAAAGTCAGCCGACGGCCGCCTTGCCGGTACCCGGCGCGGCCGAAGTGGCGCCGCCAGCGGTAACTGCACCGACGGAAGCAACTGCGCCACTGCCGACGGAAACGCTCAGCGCCGCTCCGGTCGTCGCCGTCGTCACCCCGGCCGACGAAACTGCCGTTGCCGCAGCGCCGCCGGTGGTCGCCGACAATTCAGCGCAAAGCCGCGACGAACTGTTACGCACGCTGGAAGCCTGGCGCAAGGCTTGGGCCAACCGCGACGTCGAAGCCTATTTCTCGTTCTACGCCGCCGACTACGCTGGTAACGCCGACAGCCCGGCGGCCTGGCAGGCCAGCCGGCGCCGCATCATCGAGCAGGCCGGCCTGATCGACCTCAGTTTCGGCGAAGCGACGATTGCGATGGACGGCAAGGACCGCGCCACCCTGACCTTCCCGATGAATTACCGGTCGAAGCGCTTCGAGGACGAAGGCGTCAAGCAGCTGCAACTGGTCCGCGACCAGGGGCAATGGCGGATCGCCCGCGAGCAGTTCACCGCCGACTGACGAATTCGGCGATCGCCGCCAGCACGGCGGCCGGCTGGTCGCGCTGCGGCGTGTGTCCGCAGCGCGCCAGCTTGAGCAGGCGTGTCTCCGGCACCTGCTCGGCAATCACCTCGATCTGGCGCAGCGTCGCGTATTCGTCGTCCTCGCCCTGGATCGCCAGCACCGGGCAACGGATCGCCGGCAGGTAATCCTCGATGTTCCAGTCGCGAAAGGCCGGCGCCAGCCAGCAATCGTTCCAGTCGGCAAAGACCCGCGGCGCATCGCGGTGATAGCGCGCCAGCTTCTGCGGCCAGTCGCTGTCGAGCCAGAGCTCACGCGCGGCACGGATGCCGGCCAGGGTTTCCGCCTCGACGAACTCGTGCGGCGCCATGACCACCACGCCGACCGGCCGTTCGGGAAAACTACCGGCAAAGATCAGCGCAATGCTGCCGCCGTCGCTATGGCCGACCAGCAACGGCCGCTCGACCGCCATGGCCGCCAGCAAAGCCGGCAGGATGTGTTGCGCCTCGCGGTGCATGTAGTCCGGCTGGCGCGCTTCCGGATGCGGATCGGAAGCGCCATACCCGGGACGCGAATAGACGATGGTCCGGCAACCGGTCGCCGCCGCCAGCTGCTGCGGGAAATCGCGCCACATGGCGACGCAGCCCAGCCCTTCGTGCAGCAGGACCAGGGTCGGCAGGCCGGGACGGGTGGCGGGAAGATCAAGGGTTTCGATGCGATAACCGGGAATTTCGACAGTCTTCATGCATGCAGGAGAAAGTTGCGGACGACGTCGATCTGGTCGTCGGAAAGGAACATCGGGGCGTGTCCGACCCCGGGAATCTCGGCCAGTTCCGCGCGCGGCCCGGATTCACCCATGCGCTGCCAGGTGTCGCGCGCCAGCAGGTCGGAATCGGCGCCGCGGATGGCCAGCGTCGGGCAGCGGATCGCTTCGTAGAGCGGCCACAGCGCGATGTCGCCATCGCCGAAGGCGGCCCGGAACGGCTCGGCGATGCGCGGATCGTAACGAAAGCCCCAACGACCGTCGGCACGCTGGCGGATGCTGCTTTCGGTCAGCTCAAGCCATTGCGCCTCGCTCAGCGCGCCGAACGGCGCACTGATCTGGCGCAGATAAGCAAGCGCCTCGGCCGGGGTGGCCCAGTCCGGATCGGCGCCGACATAGGCGGCGATGCGCTGCAGCGAAGCACGGGTGATCGACGGCCCGACATCGTTGAGGACCAGGCGCATCACCGGCGAATTTTCCTGCGCCGCCAGCGCCATGCCGATCAGGCCGCCCATCGAAGTGCCCAGCCAATGCACCGTCTCGACATCGAGGCGGGCGAGTAGCGTGACCATGTCGGCGACGTACTGGGGAATCGCATAGGCGGCGGGATCGCGCAGCCAGCCGCTGAGGCCGCGCCCGACGACATCCGGACAGACGACCCGGTAGTGGCCGGACAAAGCCTGCGCCAGGCGATCGAAATCGCGCGCGTTGCGGGTCAGCCCATGGACACAGACCAGCACCCGCGGATTGTCGCGCTCGCCCCATTCGTAATAACTCATCCGGTGCAGCCCCGAAGGACTGAGACAGCGGACGCTGCGTTGTTTTATCGTCATTGCGCCTTCCTCCTCGGCAGGAATGTATCACCGTCCCTGCCAGTAACGTTGGCGCAACTGTCGCCAGGCGGCAATTTCCCGCCCTGCCGGACCTAGCGTCAGCAGCAAGGCACCGTCCCGATCGGTGCGCCACAGCCGGGCGCCAGTCGCCGCGTGGCGTTCCAGCACCTCCGGACGCGGATGGCCGAAACGGTTACGATGACCGACCGAAAACAGCACCTCCCGCGCTGCGACTGCTGCGAGAAATTCCGCCGTCGACGAGCCCTTGGCGCCGTGGTGCGGCGCCAGCAGAACCGTGCTGCGCAGCGCCGCGGCATCGCGTGCCAGCATCGCCGTCTCCTCGCGGGCGCCGATGTCTCCGGTGAGCAGCAGTCGTTCGCCGCCGACCGTCACCGCCAGCACGCAGGACAGCGCATTGCGCCGGCCGTTGTCGGCATAGGCCTCGTCCGCCGGATGCAGGATCGCGAAATCGACGCCTTCCCAGCGCCAGCTCTCGCCAGCGGCGCAGCGCCGCCCCAGCGCCGCGTCCGACGAAATGTTCTCATCGACCGGCAGCGCCGCGCGCAGCGAATCTGCACCGCCAGCATGGTCGGCGTCGCCGTGGGTGACGAGCAGACGATCGATGTGCGTCGCCCCCAGCCAGCGCAGATAGGGCACGACCACCCGTTGCCCGGCATCGGCGTCGCTGCCGTAGCGCGGGCCGGTGTCGTAGACCAGCAGGTGCTGGCGGGTTCGTACCGTCACCGCCAGTCCCTGGCCGACGTCGAGCACAGCGATGCGCGCCTCGCCATCGGGAATTTCCGGGGCTGGCCAGAACAGCAGCGGCAAGAGCAAGGTCAGCCCCAGCCAGCGCCCAGGCACGCCACGCGGCAACAGGCAGACGACGACACCGATGGCGGCCAGCAGCACCGCCGCCGGATGCGGCGCCGGCACCTGCCACAAGGGCCAGGCCGCGCACCAAATGAGGAACTGCATCAACGGCTCGAGCACGGCGTGCGCCGCCTGCAGCAGGAAGGTCCACGGCAGGACGGCGGCGAGCAGCGCCAGCGGCGTCACCAGCAGGCTGATCACCGGGATCGCGACCAGGTTGGCAAGCGGCGAAACCAGCGGAAACTGGCCGAACACCAGCAGCAGGATCGGCAACGAGGCGAGCGTCGCCGCCAATTGCACCGTTCCCCAGCCGCGCAGGCGCTCGCGCCAGCCGCGCCCGGCGCCGACCAGCGCCGCGCCGACGTGGAGCAAGGCGGCGACAACGCCGAAGGACAACCAGAAACCCGGCGCCAGCACCGCCCAGGGATCGACGACGAGAACGACAAGCAGCGCCAGCGCCAGCACCCGGCCGGGCGCGACGATGCGGCTGGAAAGCATGGCCAGGACGGCGACCAGCAGCATGTACAGGGTGCGTTGCGCCGGCACCCCGAAACCGGCCAGCGCGGTGTACCCGAACGCCGCCAGCGCCGCCGTCAGCACGCCGACCTTCTGCGCCGGCCAGCGCAGCGCCAGACCGGGTAAACGGCGCCACAGCCCGGCCAGCAGTGCACCACAGAGACCGGCGACGAGGGTGATGTGCATGCCGCTGATCGCCATCGCGTGCGTCACGCCGCTGCGGTTGAAGACCGTCCATAGCTCGCCGTCGACCGCCTTCTGGTCGCCCACCGCGAGCGCCGTCAGAATGCCGCGCCAGGGATGGCTGGCCGCCGGCAGGGCGCTTTCGAAACGCTGGCGGACCGCCGCCCGCAGCCGCTCGACGACATAGGCCGGACGCGCGACGAAAGCGTCGAGACGCTGCGCCGGCGCCGGCCGCACGTAGCCGGTGGCGCGGATGCCGCGTTCGAGCAGCCACAGTTCGTAATCGAAACCACCGGGATTGGCGGCGCCGTGCGGTCGCTTGAGGCGGACGGCGAATTGCCAGCGTTCACCGGGATTGACCGGGTGGCGCGTCGCGCCGTCGTCGTACCAGGCCAGTTGCACGCGCTGCGGAACGACGGCTTCGGCGTCGAGGCGGCGCTCGATGGCAAACTCGAAACGCACACCGCGCTCGAAATCCTGCGGCAGGCCTGCAACCACGCCGACCACAGCGATGTCCCTGCCCTCCCACGCCGCGTCCAGCTGGTCGGCCAGGCGCAGTTCGGCACGCCACGCCGCCCAGCCGAAACCGAGGCCGCAGGCGCCGATCAGCAGCAACAGTTGCGCCGGCCAGCGACGCCAGCGCCAGGCCGGCAGGCACAGGACAAGCGCCGGCAGCGACCACAGCAAGGGATCGGGCAGCAGCGCCTGGGTCTGCAGCAGGAACACACCCAGCGCGAAAGCAAGCGCGGCGGATTTCATGCCAATATCATGGCACGAAGCGTTACCGACGGCGAGCCCGGCCTTTGCGATAATCAGCCCATGCGCCGCCTGCTCAAACCTTACCTGCCGGACCACGAAACGATACGCCGCAACCCCTGGTTGCGGCCGTTCGAGAATTCACTGCTGCATCCGCGGCTGTGGCATCTGAACCGCCGCTCGGCGGCCGGCGCCGTTGCCGCCGGGCTGTTCTGCGGGCTGATTCCCGGGCCATTCCAGATGCCCGGCGCCGCGTTGTGCGCCATCCTGTTCCGCGCCAACCTGCCGCTGGCGCTCGTCGTGACGCTCTACAGCAACCCGTTCACCATCGTCCCGCTCTACCTGCTGGCCTACCAGACCGGCCGCCTGCTGATCGGCGATACGGCCGGCTTCCTGTTGCCGCCGACGTTCAGCTTTGCCGAGTTCGGCGCCTGGACGGAAGCCATGCACACCTGGATGCTGGCCGTCGCCCGGCCACTCGCCGTCGGCCTGATCGTTCTTGCCGACGGCCTGGCGCTGGCCGGCTACCTGCTGACGCGCGGCGCCTGGCGGCTCTACCTCGTTCGCCACTGGCACCGGCGCCGCCGGCGAACTGCTTCAGCCTGACTTCTTGCGGTGGTCGATGACGCGCACCGCCTTGCCCATCGAACGCTCGATGGCGCCGGTCGGTTTGACGATGACCTGGCAGGAAACGCCGATGAAGTCCTTGATGTCCTTCTGCACCTTGGCGGCGATGCGGTCCATCGCCTCCTGGCCCTTGGCGAACAGCGGCGGGCTGGCTTCGACATTGACCACCATCGAATCCATGAAGCCTTCGCGGAACACCTCGATCTGGTAGAAGGGTGACAAGGTTTCGGTACGCATCAGCACCGCCTCGACCTGGGTCGGGAAGACGTTGACCCCGCGGATGATCAGCATGTCGTCGGAACGTCCGGAGATGCGCCGGATGCGCGCATGGGTGCGGCCGCACTTGCACGGCGTGCGGTCGATCACCGAAATGTCGCGGGTGCGGTAACGCAGGATCGGGAAGGCTTCCTTGGTCAGCGAGGTGAACACGATCTCGCCCTCCTCACCGTCCGGCACCGGCAACCCGGTCGTCACGTCAACGCATTCGACGAGGAAGTGGTCTTCCCAGACGTGCAGGCCTTTCTTCGCCTCGATGCACTCGACACCGACGCCCGGCCCCATGACTTCGGACAGGCCGTAGATGTCGATCGCTTCCAGCCCGAGGCGTGCCTCGATCTCGTAGCGCATTTCCTCGGTCCACGGCTCGGCGCCGAAAATACCGACGCGCAGCGGCAGCTTGCGCAGGTCGATGCCGATGCTCTCGGCTTCCTCGGCGATATTCAGCGAGTAGGACGGCGTGCAGCACAGCGCGGTGGCTTCGAAATCGGAGAGCAGCATGACCTGCTTCTGCGTCTGGCCGCCGGACATCGGCACGGTCAGCACGCCCAGTTCCTCGGCCCCATAATGCAGGCCGAGGCCGCCGGTAAACAGGCCGTAGCCGTAGGCGTTGTGCAGGCGGTCGCCGGGATGTAGACCGGCGGAAGCCAGGCTGCGCGCAACCAGTTGCGCCCAGTTGGCGATGTCGCGGCGGGTATAACCAACGACGGTCGGCTTGCCGGTGGTGCCGGACGAGGCATGGACGCGGACGACCTGCTCGGTGGGCACGGCAAACATGCCGAAAGGATAGTTGTCGCGCAGTTGTTCCTTCTTGGTGAAGGGCAGCAGACGGGCATCGGCCAGCGACTGGATGTGGTGCGGCTTGACCTCCAGTTCATCCATCGCCTCGCGGTAGAACTTGACCGTCGCGTAGCAGCGCTCGACCGTGTTGCGCAGCCGGCGCAACTGCAAGGCCTCGAGCTCTTCCCGTGGCAAGGTCTCGTTCTCGATGTCGAAAATCATGAAGCTTCCTCCCTGGTTGCTTTCTATTGTTGTCAAAGGGAGAAATGATACGCCGGCCGGCGCCGGCGCGCGCGTCGGCGGTTTCAGGTATGGAAGCGGCCGACCTCGCCGTTGAGCGTTTCGGCCAGTTGGCGCAAACCGTCTGCAGTATGCGCATTGCTGCCGGCGGCGGCGTTGTTCTCTTCGGCCATCTGGGCGATGCGCTCGACATTCTGCGCAATCTCGGTGCTCGCCGCCGCCTGCTCGCGCAGGGCGACGGTGATCTCGGACACTGCCTCGACCACCCGCCGCGCATGCTCCTGGACCAGGCCGATCGATTCGCCAGCCCGCTGCGCCTCGACGACACCGAGCCCGACGCGCGCCACGCCGCGCTTCATGCTATCGACCGCGGTCGTCGTCCCGGACTGGATGGCGGCGATCATGCCGGCGATTTCCTGGGTCGATTTCGCCGTCCGCTCGGCCAGCTTGCGCACCTCGTCGGCGACCACGGCGAAGCCGCGCCCCGACTCGCCGGCCCGCGCCGCCTCGATGGCGGCGTTGAGCGCCAGCAGGTTGGTCTGGTCGGCGATATCCTTGATCGTGCCGACGATGGTCGAAATCTGGTCGGACTGCTGCCCGAGCGCCTCGACGCTGGCCGCCGAATGATTGACCGACTCGGCGATGCCCTGGATTTCGGCGACCACCCGGCGCACGGTGTCGCCGCCCTCGCCGGCGACGCGGTCCGACTCGCGGGAATAGGACTCGGCATCCTGGGCGTTCCTGGCAATGTGATCGACACCGACCGTCATTTCCTCGACCGAGGCCGCCATGCTCGACGCAGAATCGCTTTGCGCGCCGGCGCTGCGCGAAATCTGGTGGCTCGAGCTCGCCAGTTCGCCGGCGGCGTTGCGCAACTCGCCGACATCGTCCTGAATGCGCGCCAGCAAGGCGCGGATCGACGCCGCCATGTCGTTGAGGTCGCGGCCGGCGGCGTGCAATTCGTCGCTGCCGGCGCTCGCGAAATGCACCGTCATGTCGCCGTCGGCCATGCGCCGGGCGCCTGCCGAAAACACTTCGACCGTGCCGATCACCGAGTAATAGGTGCCAATCCCGAAATAGGCGACGAGCAGCGTCACCAGGGTCGCCAGCACGCCCTGCAGGAGCAGGACGCGCTGGGCATCCGCCTTGCGTTTCTCCAGTTGCTTCTCGAACTGCGGAATCAGCGTGTCGTACATGATCCGGTAGCCGAGATCGATGACCTGCGTCGTCAGCGCGAAATAGTCGGCGGCAGAGGTCTGGAAACGCTCCTCGAGAATGTCTTCCCGCACCAGTTTGAACAGCTTCTCGCTGGCGGTGGCGAATTCGCTGCCCGGCCCGCCCAGCACGGCGCGCAGTTCCGGCGCGTACTTCATCGTCTTTTCGAGGTTGGCGTTCTGCTCCCGCAAGGTTCCGCTCAGGCGTTCAAGCAGGGCGACGATCTCGCGCCGCGTATCGAGCGTCAGCTCCTGCGAACTGAGCGCTCCCGTCCCCCGGGCGCGCATGATGCCGAGCGGCTCGAGCATGGCCGGCATCTTGTCGACGACGGTATCCATGAAATAGTAGGTGTCGATCGCCGGGTCCAGCGTCAGTTCGGTTTCGTCGGCCAGGTCGACCATGAAACCGAGGATGCCGGCGATCGTCCGGCTGTGCCTTGCGAGATTTTCCGGGGCCGACCAGTTCAGCCCCTGGCGGCTGATTGCCGTCCATTCGCCGCGGATCGCCTGCCAGCGCGGGCTGTTCCGCAACCCGGGGCTGAGGGTCGCCTCGGTTTCCTCCAGCGCCTGCTCGACTTCCTTCGCCACTGCCGCCCGCTTTTCCTGCATCGCCGCGTTGCCATTGAGCACGCCCGACGACAGCCCGCGATGTTGTTGCATGAACTGCACCGCGCGGTTCATCGGCTTGAGCATCTGCAGGCCGGCCAGTTCGTGCTCGGCGGTCCGGATGTCGCGGCTGAGGTTGTCGTACAGCGTGTAGAGCAGCACCAACAACACGACCACCAGCGCGCTGCCAAGAAAAATGAACTTGGCGCGGAAATGCAGGCGATTCATCAAAGCCACTGCCGGCAGGAACAAGGCACGCATTTTTCAACCCCCAGGCTACGGACGCGACCAGAATAGCCAGAGACCGAAAAATGTCCAATGAATATCAAGCGGAGAGCAATTTCCCGTCGTTCAGTTCGATCATCGCATCGGCCCTGGCGGCCAGCCCGCGGTCATGGGTGACCATGACCAGGCTGGCGCCCTGACGCCGCACGTGCTCGAGCAGCAGTTCGAAGACGCCGGCAGCGGTATGACTGTCGAGATTGCCGGTCGGTTCATCGGCAAGGATGCACGACGGCCGACTGACCAGCGCGCGGGCGATTGCCGCGCGCTGCCTTTCGCCACCGGAAAGCTCCCCCGGCCGGTGTTCCAGGCGGTGGCCGAGGCCGACCGCGGCGAGCATCGCCGCCGCCTGTTCAAGCGCCGTGCCGCGTTCGCAGCGGCGGATCAGCAGCGGCATGGCGACGTTCTCCAGCGCCGAGAACTCGGGCAGCAGGTGGTGGAACTGGTAAACGAAACCGAGGTGGCGGTTGCGCCAGTCGCCGCGATCGACCTCGTTCAAGGCCGAGAAATCGCGCCCCATCAGCGACACCGTGCCGGCGCTCGGCGCATCCAGCCCGCCCAGCAGATGCAGCAAGGTGCTCTTGCCGGAGCCGGAAGCGCCGACCACGGCCAGCGTGGTGCCGGCGGCAACGCTGAGGTCGATGCCGGCCAGCACCGCCACGTCGAGCCCGCCGCCACGGAAGGTCTTGGCCAGGCCCTCGGCCTGCAGGATGATTTCACTCATAGCGCAGCGCCTCCGCCGGATTGACCCGCGCCGCCCGCCAACTCGGGTAGAGCGTCGCCAGCAACGAGAGCACGAAGGCGATCAGGGTGACGCCCCAGACGTCGCTCCACAGCAGTTCGGACGGCAGGTCGGAAATGTAATAGACGTCCTTGGCCAGGAACTGGATGCCGAGCAGGCGCTCGAGCGCCGGCACCACGACGTCGACGTTGAGCGCCAGCGCGACGCCGCCGGCGACGCCGAGCGCCAGGCCGATGCAGCCGACCAGCGCGCCCTGGATCATGAACACCGCCATGATCGAGCGCGGCCGGGCGCCGAGCGTGCGCAGGATGGCGATGTCGGCCTGCTTGTCGGTGACCGCCATGACCAGCGTGGACACCAGGTTGAAGGCGGCGACGGCGACGATCAGCGAGAGGATGATGAACATCATCGTCTTCTCGATCTGCACGGCGCGGAAGAAGTTGGCGTGGCTCTTGGTCCAGTCGTGGATGTAGGCGTCGGCGTTGATGTAGGCGACCAGCTCGCGGGCGATGCGCGGTGCCTTGAACAGGTCATCGACCTTCAGACGCACGCCGCTCACCTGCTCGCCCATCTGGTACAGGCGCTGCGCGTCCTGCAGGTGGATCAGCGCCAGCCCCGAGTCGTACTCGTACATGCCGACCTCGAAGATGCCGACCACCTTGAACGAGCGCACGCGCGGCACCACGCCGGCCGGCGTCACCGTTCCCTGCGGCGCGATCAGCGTCACCTTGTCGCCGGTGAACACGTGCAGCGAGCGCGCCAGGTCGGCGCCGAGGACGACGCCGAACTCGCCGGGCTTGAGGTCGTCAAGGCTGCCGCTCTTGATCGTGCTGCGGAAGTCGGCGACGCGGTCCTCGAGTTCGGGGACGATGCCGCGGATCAGCGCGCCCTTGACCTCGCCGTCAACCGAGAACATCCCCTGCGACTGGACGAAGGGCGCCGTCGCCCGCACTTCCGGGTGTTTCTCGACGCCGGCGGCGATCGACTGCCAGTGGTCGAGCCCGCCGTCGATGCCGGTGACCTGGATGTGCGAGGCGACGCCGAGGATGCGCGTGCGCAGTTCCTTCTGGAAACCGTTCATCACCGAGAGGACGACGATCAACGCAGCGACACCAAGACCGATGCCGGCCATCGAGATCATCGAGATGAAGGAAATGAAGTGGTTGCGACGCTTGGCGCGCGTGTAGCGCAAGCCGATCAGCAACTCGTAGGGTAATGACATGCGTGTTCCCGCAACGCAACAAAACCGCTATGGTACACGCACCCGGAAAGCCCGGCCCAGCAACCTGTTGAGGAAATTCGCAATGATCGTCACCAATATCGAGACCGTTCCCGGCAAAACCATCGTCAAGCACCTCGGCCTGGTCAACGGCAGCACGGTCCGCTCCAAGCACGTCGGCCGCGACCTGATGGCCGGCCTGAAGAACATCTTCGGCGGCGAACTGAAGGGCTACACCGAACTGCTCACCGAATCGCGCGAGGAAGCGCTGCAGCGCATGCTCGACCAGGCCAAGGCGATCGGCGCCAACGCCGTGGTCAATGTCCGCTTCTCGACCTCGTCGGTCGCCGCCGGCGCCGCCGAACTGTTCGCCTACGGCACCGCCGTCGTCGTGGAATGACGCGATGTTCGACCTGATCCTGTTTCTGGTCCTGCTGCTGCTCGGCTTCGTCTTCGGACAGATCGCCGAAAAGCGACATTTCAAGTCGATCATCGAGCGCGAGAAGACGCTGCGCGACATCCTCGTCTTCTCCGAACGGCGCATCCCGGACGAAGAACGCCTGGAAGGCATCCTGGTCTGCGGCAGCGTCGTCGTCTCGGTCGATTTCTTCAAGCGCTTCGTCGCCAACCTGCGCAACCTGGTCGGCGGCCGCGTCAGTTCCTACGAATCGCTGCTCGAACGCGCCCGCCGCGAAGCCGTCCTGCGCATGAAGGAAGAAGCGCGACGCAAGGGGGCGAGCGGCATCTGGAACCTGCGCCTGGAAACCGCGTCGATCTACAAGGGGGCGGCACAAAGCGTCGGCGCCGTCGAAGTCGTCGCCTACGGCACCGCCGTCCGGGAGCGCCGCTGAAGCATGAGCGAGTACGAAAACCGCGAGGTGCCGGAAGGCATCAACGTCAGCCCGACGCATCCGCTGAAGGATTTCGCGCTGCTCGTCGGTGGCAGCAGCGCCGTCATCCTGGTTGCCGTGCTCGCGCTATCGCTGCTCGCCGGCCAGCTTGCCCGGCACATCCCGTTCGCCCAGGAACGGGCGCTCGCCGCCAGCCTCGGCCGCTGGCTGCCGGCGGCCCCGGCAAAGCCGGGCGAGCGCCAGCGGCACGACTACCTGCAGGCGCTCGCCGACGGGCTGGCGGCCGACATGCGGCTGCCGCCGGAAATGACGCTGACCGTCCATTACGCCGACACCGACACGGTCAATGCAATGGCGACGCTGGGCGGCCACATCGTCGTCTTCCAAGGGCTGATCGACACCCTGCCCAGCGAGAACGCGCTGGCCATGGTGCTGGCCCATGAAATCGCCCACGTCCGGCACCGCGATCCGGTCGTCGCCATGGGGCGCGGCTTCGCCGTCGCCCTGGCGCTGGCCAGTTTTTCCGGCGTCGGCGACGGCGTCCTGCAGCAATGGCTGGGCGGCGTCGGCATGCTGCCCATCCTGTCGTTCAGCCGTGCTCAGGAAGAAGCCGCCGATGCCGCCGCGCTGCAGGCGGTACTGCAGCGTTACGGGCATGTCGGCGATGCCGCCGCCTTCTTCGAGCAAGTCGCCCGCCGGCAGTCGATGCCGTCCGGGCCGACGCTGCTGCAGACGCATCCGGACACCGAAAAACGCATCGCGGCAATCCGCACCTTCGCCGCAGCACACGCCGCTCAGACGCCATCGGCGGCACGCCCCCTGCCCGCCTTCATGCGCGCGGAGTGAAGGAAGCCGGAAAACAAGCGCCGCCGCATACGCCCCGGACCGGCCAGCAGCCAGTCGAGCGCCGCATCGATCGCGGCGCGACGCAGCGCCGCAGCCTCGATCAGCGCCGCCGCGTAGATGCGGTCAAGCTGTTCGGGTGACGGCCGTGAGATTGGGGAATCGGACATGATTGACTCCAGGCGTGATGACGGTTTGAACTCTATTGTGCAAACCGACACCCGGAAACCGATGAAATCGCTGATTGCTTTTGCATTATTTGCAAAAGCAGTTCATGCCGACCATACTTGTCGGCATGCAGCTCAATCTTGACGATGCCGACCTGTTCATCCGCGTTGCCGAACTCGGCACGCTGTCGGCCGCGGCGCGCGAACGCAACGAACCGGTCAGCCAGGTATCGCGGGCGATTGCCCGCATCGAATCGGCACTTGGCGTGCGCCTGCTGCACCGGACGACGCACGGCCTCTCGCTGACCGACGAGGGCGACAGCTTCCTCGAACACGCGCGCCGCATGCTCGACATCGCAGCCGAGATGGAAGGCCAGTTCACCGGTCGCCTGGCCGGACCGAGCGGCCTGGTACGCATCAGCGTCAGCCCGATTCTCGCCCAGCTGGTCATCGTCCCCGCGCTGCCCGGGCTTTACCGGCGCCACCCCGGCCTGCAGGTCGACATCCTGGCCGACGACCGTGTCACCGACCTCGCCCGCGACGGCATTGACCTCGCCATCCGCGCCGGCGTCGACAACGCGGAAAGCCTGGTCGTCCGCCAGCTCGGCGAACACGGACGCAGCCTCTACGCGGCCCCGGCCTATCTGGCAGCTTTCGGCACACCGGCAACACCCGCCGATCTCGCCGGACATCGCCTGATCGCCAACAGCGCCAGCCAGTCACTCAACCGCTGGCCCTTCCGTGCCTTTGCGCCGAGCCCGACGCCCTGGGACAGCAAGGCCGGCCACTGGCTCAAGCCGAGCCGCGAGCGAACGCCCGGCGCCGCTGGCGGAATCCTGCAGGTCAAGGGACACACCCGGGCCGACAGCACCGCGATCGTCCTCGAACTGGCCCTGGCCGGCATCGGCATCGCCCGCCTCAACGAGCTGCTGGTCTCGCCACTGGTACGCGCTGACCGCCTCCGTCCAGTTCTGGAGGAATACACGGAACGCGAACTCCTCCCCGTCTACGCGGTGATGCTGCAGGAACGCCACCGCCTGCCCAAGGTCCGCGCCTGCGTCGATTTCTGGCTGGAGTACTTTGCCGCGCTGCGCTCGCACCGCGACCACGAGACAAACGCCGTCCCGCTGCTTACTGTGAACACGCCCTAGGCAGCCAGCGCCGCGTCGATCAGCCGGCGGGCGATGCTCACCGGGTCCGGCAAGGCCGGCAGCGCGTCCGGCGCGAACCAGGCGGCGTCCTCGATCTCGTCCGGCTGGGGAACGATGTCGCCGCCCGCGTAATCGGCGAAAAAGGCGATCATCAGCGAATTCGGGAAAGGCCACGGCTGGCTGGCGAAGTAGCGAAGGTTTGCGATCTCAAGCCCGACTTCCTCGCGCACCTCGCGCGCCGCGCATTGCTCCAGCGTTTCCCCGGGTTCGACAAAACCGGCCAGCGCGCTGTAGACGCCTTCCTTGAAATGCGGGCTGCGCGCCAGCAGCAGGCGTTCGCCGTCGCGCACCAGCACCATCACCGCCGGCGACAGCCGCGGATAGACGACCAGCCCGCAGGCCGGGCAGCGCATCGCGAATTCCTCGCCGAGGCGCGCGGTCGGCGTGCCGCAACTGCCGCAATGACGGTGGTTGGCCTGCCAGTCGAGGAGTTGCGTCGCCCGCCCGGCAAAAGCGAACACCTCCATCCCGGCCAGGCCGTGCAGCGCCCGCAGGGAGACCGGTTCGCCGCCAGCGAGCGCCGGCCAGTCGGCGACATCGAGCGCCCGACAGGGCCGGCCGGCGATTTCGCCGACCGCCAGCCCGCTGGCCGGCAGACCGAAATCCGCCGCCGTACCGAAAGGAAAAGGCCAGTCGCCGGGCACGGTGAACAAACGGTGCTGGCAACGCAGTATCCAGTAAACGGCCTCGTTCATCGCTCGACTCCGGGGAAAAAGGGCTGGAAGTTTAACGCGGCGGCGCTCAAGCCGCCGCCTTCGGCGCCGACTTCCGGAAACGCCGCCAGAGCAGGCGGGCCAGCCCGCCGAGCAACAGGAAGGCGATGCTCCACGGAATGAGGTAGGCAATCGCCGTGATCGCGCCCGACATGCCGCGCGCCAGGTTATCGACAAACTCGTCCAGCGCGTCGCGCACCGGCCGCCAGGACGAGGTGACACCGGTCGCCGAAATCGACAGGCGCAGCACCTCGGTATTCACGCGTTGCAGGTCGTGGGCGCGGGCGCCGCTGATTTCCTCGATTTGTGCCTGCGTCTGGGCCAGTTCCCGGTTCACCGTGATCATCGCGTCGATATCGCCGCTCGCCTTGTTGCGCAGGGCTTCGAGCTTGCCGCGATAGTCGTTCAACATGGCCAGCTTCTTGGCCGAATCTTCAAGCGGACCGGCCAGGTCCTCCGCCGTCGTCGACTGGCTGGCGACCCTGCCCTGGGCGCTCAGGGCGCTCATCAGTTGCCGGATGCCGGCCGGCTTGGCGCGCAGGGTGATCTGCGCATAACTACCTCGCCCCGTGCCGATGCGCGATTCGAGGATGACGCATTGCTCGGCCGCCGCAGCCAGACAGGCGGCTTCGGCCTGCTGGTGCACTGCGGCGACGCGTTCCTCGGCCACCTCAAGTTTGATGGTGTGCTCGTAGGCCATGTAGCGACGCGGACTGTCGGCGGCTGCCGGTACGCTTTGCTCAGCAGGGGCGCGCTCGACTGACGCCTGGCTATCGGCTTCGTGCTTGCTGCCGCAGCCGGCGAGGATGAAGAAAGCGAAAACGATCGGCAGCGAACGCAGCGCGTGCTCCCGGAAAAACACGGTCAATGCGGTAGGGGATGTCATGGGATTCCAGCAAATGTTTGCGGCAACGCGACTGCGCCACCCGGCACTCTGCGATGCGGATTATGCCGTTTGAAAACCCCGAAAGGAAACGACAGCGGCTGCCATGCCGCACTCCCCGGAGCGTGCCTAGTCGAGGACGAAAACCATGCCGAGCACGCCGAACGACAAGGTCTGGTCGCCCGCCGTGGTGTAGGAAGCGACGCCCAGGCTGTGGTAGTTGGAAGCGAAGGCCACCAGCGTACCGACGCCGAGTACGGCGTTGAGTTGGCTGCGCTCGGCGAGCGCAGCCTTGATCTTGTCGCGATGCCGATCGGCCGACGGGTTGAGCAAGAAGGCGGCGCCCAGCAGGGCGGCACCGAAGACGGCACCGGTCAGGAAAGGACGGCTCATGGAGGACTCCGCAGGAGGGTGAAACGTGGTCGAGGAAAGGACGCAGTCCGGCGTCCCCGGCTTCAGCTCGCGGCCCGCGTATGCATGGCGATGCGGGCAACCCAGGCGACCGCCAGCAGGTTGGCCGCCATCGCAATGTAGCCCACCAGCCGGTAGCCGCTCAAGTGGCCCGCCGCATCGACCTCGATCAGGGCGCCGCCAAGGGTGGTCGCCAGGCCCATCGCCAATGCCTGGACGGTGCCGTTGAGCGACATGAAGGTGCCGCGCAGGCGCGGCTGGGCCGCCGAGGTGACGATCGCCATGGCGGGAATCATGCGTCCCGAGATCAGCACGAAGAAGCTGGTCGAGCAGACCAGCCAGCCCCACAGCGGCAAGTGTCCGGCGTGGGTGACGAGCAGCAGCGGCAACAGCGCCGCCAAGGCCAGCCGGCGATAGACCGCCACCTTGCCGCGGCGGTCGGCCCAGCGGCCGATGGCGCGGGCGCTGAAGAAAGTGGCGGCGCCACCGACCAGGTAAACGAGGGGAATCTCGGACTGGGCGATGCCGACGTTGCCGACCGCCTGGATCGTGATGTAGGGAATCACCATGAACCCGGAAAAGATGACCAGCGCCGAAAACAGCAGGGCGCGTCTATGGTTGCCTTCCTTCATCACCTCGCCGGCCGCCGCCAGCGGATGCGCCCGCGCGCCGAGATGGCCATGCAGTTCCGGCAGGCAGCGTCGGCCGACGGCGATGCAGACGGCGGCGATCGCCGCCACCAGCACGAAGGGCGCGTGCCAGCCGAGGTGGTTGGCCAGCCACAGCGACAGCGGCACGCCGGCGATGGTCGAGATCGAGAAGGCGCTGGCGACGACGCCGGTCGCCTGGGCCCGGCGGGAAAAGGGAACGGCGTCGCCGATCATCGTCTGCACCAGCGCCCCGAGCAGGCCGCCGAAGGTCCCGGCCAGCCCGCGCGCCACCAGCAGCGTGGCGTAACCCGGCGCCAGCGCGCAGGCCAGCGTTGCCAGCCCGAACAGCGCGACGACGACGAGCAGCAGGCGCTTGCGTTCGAAACGGTCAACAAAAGTGGCGCCGAGCAGGCCGGCCGCCGCCGCGCTGAAGCTGTAAGAGGCGACCAGGAAGCCGAACTCGCCCGCGTTGATGGCGAAAGCCCGCATCAGGATCGGCCCGAGCGGCATCATGATCATGAAATCGAGGATATGGCCGAACTGGATGGCGGCCAGGACCAGCAGGAGCAGGCGTTCGTTGCGCGGAGTCAGTTCAGTCGTCATCGGCGGGCAGGATTGCGGGGGACGCCAAGGATACGCGGCAAGGTGGCGGACCGGTAGCGCGGGATTGTCAGCAGCGTAGCCGGGGGCTTACCATGCGGCGATGCATTTCGCCCTTCTCTTCCTGATCCTGGCGGCACTCGCCGCTACCCTGTTCCCTGACTGGGGCTGGCCGACGGTGCTCGGCAGCGCCTTCGCCGCCGTCGTCGTCCTGCGCCTCTTGCTGATGCTCGGCGGCCGCCGCGGCAAATCGGCCGACGACGCCGCGAACTGAGCCGGCCGGCCGCCGCGCGGTGGTAAACTCGCGGCTTCCCCTGCCCCGAGTTTCGCCGTGCGCCTCACCCTGCTCGTCCCCGAACTGATCTGGCCCGAACCGGGCGACACGCAAACCCTCGCCGAGCTGAGCACCCCGGCCTTCGCCTGGCTCGACGGGCACGCCGCCTTCAGCCGCGGCGAGCCGCTGGCCGTCGAATCCGCGCTGCTCGAACAATTCGGCATCGCCGACGCCGGCAGTGCCGCTTTCCGCCGCCTCGGCGAAACCGACGCCAACCAGGAAGACGGCCACTGGCTGTGCGCCGACCCGGTGCACCTGCGCTTTCACCACGAACGCATCGTGCTCGCCGACGCCGGCGCCTTCGACATCGACGCCGCCGAGGCGCAGGCGCTGGTCGGCGCGCTCAACACCGAGTTCGCCGAGATCGGCGTCTTCCACGCGGCGACGCCGCGGCGCTGGTACCTGCGCCTGCATGCCGCGGTCGACCACGTTGCCGCACCGCTCTCCGCGGTCGCCGGCCGGCGCATGGACAGCGACCTGAGCGACAAGACTTCGCCGCTGCACCGCTGGCTCAACGAGGTGCAGATGTTCCTCCACCTGCACCCGGTCAACGCCGCGCGCGCCGCCGCCGGCAAGCCGGCGATCAACAGCCTCTGGCTGTGGGGCAACGGCCCGGCGGCGACGCCGGCCAGCGGCCCGGACGCCGTTTTCGCCGACGACCCGCTGGCGCGCGGCCTCGCCCGCGCCGCCGGCGTTGCCGCACAGGCGCTGCCGGCCGACGCCGAAGCCGTCCTCGGCAGCGGCGCACAACGGCCGCTGGTCGTCGTCGACACGCTGCTGCCGACCGTGCTCTACGAAGACCCGGACGGCTGGCGGCGCGCCTGCGAACGCTTCGACGCCGACTGGCTGGCGCCGATCCAGAAGCGTCTCGGCAAGACCGTCAGGGAGCTCGTCGTCGTCGCGCCGACCATCTACGGCCGCCTGCAATGGACGCTCGCCGCTGGCGAGCGCTGGAAGTTCTGGAAATCCGGCCGCAGCCCGCAACAAGTCGCCCTGGCGCTGGCCGGGCCGCAAGGAAAAGCATCTTGACCCGTATCGTCACCCGCAGCGCGCCGCCGCGCACCGTCTGGCAACTTGAACAGCAAGGCCTGCATCCCCTGCTCGCCCGGCTCTACGCCGCGCGCGGCGTCACCGACAAGGCCGAACTCGACTACGAACTGAAATCGCTGTTGCCGCCGGCCGCGCTGACCCACGCGACCGACGCCGCCAGCCTGCTCGCCGACGCCATCGAGGCCGAGGCAAAGCTGCTGATCATCGGCGACTACGACTGCGACGGCGCCACCGCCACCGCCGTCGGCATGCGCGCCTTGAAGGCGCTCGGTGCCGATGTCGATTTCCTGCTGCCCGACCGCTTCAAGCTCGGCTACGGGCTGTCGCCGGAGATCGTCGATGTCGCCGCGCAGCAATCGCCCGACCTGATCATCACCGTCGACAACGGCATCGCCAGCCTCGAAGGCGTCGCCCGCGCCCAGCAGCACGGCATCGCCACGCTGATCACCGACCATCACCTGCCCGGCGAATCACTCCCTGACGCCGACTGCATCGTCAATCCCAACCAGCCCGGCTGCGACTTCCCGTCGAAGTGCATCGCCGGCGTCGGCGTGATGTTCTACGTGATGCTGGCGCTGCGCGCCGAACTGCGCGAGCGCGGCTGGTTCGCCGAGCGCCCCGAGCCCAACTTCGCCGATCTGCTCGATCTGGTCGCGCTCGGCACCGTCGCCGACGTCGTCAAGCTCGACCGCAACAACCGCATCCTGGTCAGCCAGGGTTTGAAGCGCATGCGCGCCGGCCGCCTGCAACCGGGCATCGCGGCGCTGTTCAAGGCCGCCGGGCGCGATGCGCGCAAGGCCACCGCCTTCGACCTCGGCTTCCTGATCGGGCCGCGCCTGAACGCCGCCGGCCGGCTCGCCGACATGCGCCTGGGCGTCGAATGCCTGCTCACCGACGACCCGGCGCGGGCGCTCAACATCGCCCAGGAACTCGACAACCTGAACCGCGAACGCCGCGAAATCGAGTCCGGCATGCAGGAACAGGCGCTGGCGCTGCTGGAAACGATGGACGTCGACGCCGCCGCGCCCGGCGTCGCCCTCTTCGACCCGGACTGGCACGAGGGCGTCGTCGGCATCCTCGCCTCGCGCATCAAGGATAAGCTGCACCGGCCGGTGTTCGCCTTCGCGCAAAGCGAGGGTGGCATCGTCAAGGGCTCCGGCCGCTCGATCCCCGGCCTGCACCTGCGCGACGCACTCGACCTCGTCGCCAAGCGCGCCCCCGGCCTGCTCGTCCGCTTCGGCGGCCACGCCATGGCCGCCGGCGCCACCATCAAAGCCGGCGATTTCGAGCGCTTTCAGGCGCTGTTCGCCGAAGTCGCCGGCGAACTCCTCGCCCCGTCCGACCTCACCCGCACGCTGGAAACCGACGGCCCGCTCGAAGGCGGCTACATCAGCCTGGAAACCGCCAAGCTGCTGGAAAACGAAATCTGGGGCCAGGGCTTCCCGGCACCACTGTTCTGCGACGAGTTCGAAGTCGAACAACAGCGCGTGCTCAAGGAAAAACACCTGAAGCTACGTCTGAAGAAGGGCAACAGCCGGATCGAGGCGATCCAGTTCAACTTCGCCAGCCAGCCCGGCTACAACACCCGCGCCGCCTACCGGCTGTCGGTCAACGAATACATGGGCGTCGAGACGCCGCAGTTGATGATCGAGTATCTGGAGTAGTCGTCTGTCCGGCGTGCTCGCGGGGTTCTGGAAAAACAATTGCGCGACGCAAACCCGCTCGCCATAATCGGCCGTCCTGAACCAGCTGAACCAGCATGCGCATCGAAGGCAAGCTCAAACAATGGAATGACGACCGTGGATTCGGCTTCATCGCGCCGAATGGCGGCGGTCCGGAAGTGTTCGTGCACATCTCGGCCTTCCCGCGCGACGGCATCCGCCCGCGCATCGGCGAGCGCCTGAGCTTCGAGATCGAAACTGGCGCCGACGGCAAGAAGCAGGCGAAACGGCTGCTCTGTCATGATCGGACGACGGTCGGACAAGCGGCGCAGCGCGCCCGGCCGCCGCGGCGCGCTGAAAAACCCGGCGGGACGAGCTGGCTCGGACGGCTGTTGCCGGCGCTGCTGATCGCCGGGGTCGGCTACTACGGCTATAACACCTACCTCCAGCGCCAGCAGTTCGCCACATCGGCGGACCCTGCGCCTCGGCGGGAAACCGCTGTACCCCGGAGCGCAATCCCCGAACCCGCCGCCCAAAGCTTCCGCTGCGACGGGCGCCAGCACTGTTCACAGATGACCTCGTGCGCCGAAGCGGAGTATTTCCTGCGTTACTGTCCGAACGTAATAATGGACGGTGACAACGACGGCCGGCCTTGCGAAACCGGTCCCTGCTGACAGCAACCGCCCGCCCCTACCCCGCCTCACCGGCCAGCAGCACGCTTTCCGCCACGCGCAGCGCTTCGGCGGCGAGCGGGACGCCGCAGTAGACGGCGGCCTGCAGCAGGACTTCGCGGATTTCCTCAATGCTGGCGCCGTTGTTGCGGGCGCCGCGCAGGTGCCCGGCCAGTTCGTGGCTGCGGCCCTGCGCGGTGAGGAAAGCCAGGGTGACCAGGCTGCGGCTTTTCAGGTCGAGCCCCGGCCGGCTCCAGATGCTGCCCCAGGCGCAGCGGGTGATGAACTCCTGCAGCGGGGCGGCGAAGTCGCTGACTTCGCCGAGCGCCCGGTCGACATGGGCAGCGCCCATCACCTGGCGGCGGATGGCGAGACCGCGCCGATAGTCCGGATCGATCATGCCGCAGCCTCCTCCGGCGCCAGTTCGGACACGCCGGGCGCGACGGCGAACGGACAGGCCGTTTTGTTGCGCACCTCGGCCAGCGTCGCGCCGGGCTGCAGTTCGAGCAGGGTCAAACCGTCGTCGCCAACGGAAAAAACGGCGAGATCGGTGACGATCATGTCGACGACGCCGCGCCCGGTCAGCGGCAGCGTGCATTGCGCCAGGATCTTCGGCGAACCGTCCTTGGCGCAATGCTCCATCAGCACGATCACGCGGCCGACGCCGGACACCAGGTCCATGGCGCCGCCTGGTCCCTTGACCATCTTGCCCGGCACCATCCAGTTGGCGAGGTCGCCGTACTGCGAGACTTCGAGCGCGCCGAGGATCGAGAGGTCGATATGACCGCCGCGGATCATTGCGAAGGAGTCGGCGCTGGAAAAGAAGCTGCTGCCCGGCAGGCTGCTGATGGTCTGCTTGCCGGCGTTGATCAGATCGGCGTCGATGGCATCGGGCGGCGGAAAGGGGCCGATGCCGAGCAGGCCGTTCTCCGATTGCAGGGTGACCCGCATACCGGCCGGGATGTGGTTGGCGACCAGGGTCGGAATGCCGATGCCGAGATTGACGTAGTAGCCGTCGCGCAGTTCGCGCGCCGCCCGCCGTGCCATCGCGTCGCGTACCGGGTCGGCGCGCACTGGCGAGGCGGCACCGGCGACGGTACGGAACTCGATGCGCTTCTCGTAGCGCTCGCCCTGGACGATGCGGTCGACGTAGATGCCGGGCGTGTGGATGTGGTCGGGATCGAGTTCGCCGGGTTCAACCAGTTCCTCGACCTCGGCGACGGTCAGGCGGCCGCAGGTGGCGATCATCGGGTTGAAGTTGCGCGCCGTCTTGCGAAAGACCAGGTTGCCGTCGCGGTCGCCCTTCCATGCCTTGACGATGGCGACATCGGCGCGGATCGCCGGTTCCAGTACGTATTCGCGGCCGTCGAAGCGGCGCGTCTCCTTGCCTTCGGCGAGCAGCGTGCCGGCCGCCGTCCGGGTGTAGAAGCCGGGGATGCCGGCGCCACCGGCGCGCAGGCGCTCGGCCAGCGTGCCTTGCGGCACCAGTTCGAGGTCCAGCTCGCCGGCCAGCACCTGGCGTTCGAATTCCTTGTTCTCGCCGACATACGAGGCGATCACCTTCTTCACCTGCCGCGTCTTCAACAGCGGCCCCATGCCGAAGTCGTCGACGCCGGCGTTGTTGCCGACGATGGTCAGGTTGCGGGTCCCCGATTCGCGCAGCGCGCCGATCAGGTTCTCCGGGATGCCGCACAGGCCGAAACCGCCGGCGGCCAGGGTCATGCCGTCGAACAGCAGCCCGTCGAGGGCGGCGGCGGCATTTTCATAGACTTTGCTCATTGCGTTGCTGCTCCGAAATCGTCGAAAAAGCCCCGGGGGCGGCCATCACCCGCCCCCGGGGCAGCGCCGCTTAGTCGGCGCGTTCCGGCACCGGCAGGTGCATCCATTCCTTGTAGAAGGCTTCGATATCCGGCTCGAAGTCATGGATCACCGGGTACCACGGGGTCGGGGCCTCGACGTCGTGCATGGCGCCGCATTGCGGGCAGTAGTACTCGCGGTACACCTGCCACTCGGTGTCCGGGGCCATCAGCTTGGGATAGACCTCGGTCATCGCCTCTTCGGTGCGGCGCACGTAGACCAGGGCGTTGAGCTTCCAGTTTTCGCGGTAGTCGCCGAAGACGTGGCCGCAGTCGCACTGGGTCACCCACTTCTTGGTCTGGACCTGCTGCACGATGTAGAGATGCGGGCCGAGCGGCAGGATGATGCGGTCCGGGAAATCGACCTTGGCCTGCAGCGCCGCCAGGTATTGCTCGAAGCGACCGTGGTCCTTGGGCATCGACAGCATGCGGAAGGTGGTTTCCCAGTCCAGCGTGCCCTCGACGAGGTGGGCGACCTGTTCGTTGGTGTATGTAGACATTTCTGACTCCTTGATACGGTGATTACTCTTCGACCTGGACGACGGTAGTGACGTCCGGCAGCAGCGACAGGTCCATGCGGTGCTTGGAACCGTAGGTAGGCACGTCCAGCTCGTCCTCGAGCAGTTGCCAGTCGGCCGGCAGATGCCAGAAGTCCTTGAACTGCTTGGTGAACTTCTCGGACAGCGCGAAGCTGGTGGCGAACATGTGCTTGACCTGGGTCGAGGCGTGCTTGTTGAGGATGCGCTCGCGTTCCGCCTTCATCCATTCGCGGGTCGGCAGCGCGCGGGCCAGGCGTTCCTTGCGGATCTGGGTACGGCGTTCGGCGGTCTTGGCGACATCGACGGTGAACACGCCGTTGTCTTCGCTGAACACCGCGCCATAGACCTTCTGGGCGTATTCCGGGAGCAGGAACTTCTGGTTGAGATCGGCCTCGATCGCCTTCGGCTCGCGGTCGATCGGATCGCCGAAGCCGGGGCCGCCGCGCAGGTAGTTGAGGTAGAGGTCGTGGTTGGCGTAGCAGTCCTCGGTGGTGATGCACTGCTTGTCGCGCTTGACCGTGGCGGTGGCGTCGAGGTGGCGCTCGTAGTCCGGGTTGGACGGGTCGAGGTCGGCGCCCAGCGGCAGCGAATCGCCGATGGCGATGCGGTTTTCCAGCCCGGTCTTGTGCGCTTCGAAACGGTAGCCGGTGGCCGACGGGTAACCGCCCATCATGCCCCAGTCGCTGTTCATGAAGCCGTTGCCCATGAAGAACATCGTCCAGTCCTGGGCGTTCCACACCATGCGCAGCGTCTCGAAGCCGCAGCCGCCGCGATACTTGCCGTAGCCGCCGGAGTTGGCCTTGACGTTGCGGCCGAGGTAGAGAAGCGGCTCGGCCATTTCCCAGATCTCGATGTCGCCCATGTCGCCTTCCGGGTTCCAGATGGCGGCGGCGTGGTTCAGGCCGTCCTTGACGGCGCAGGCGCCGGTCCCGCAGCTCGAAGCCTCGAAGCTGTTCACCGCGTGGATTTCGCCGTCCTGGTTGATGCCGCCGCCCTGCAGCCAGTTCGAGGTGTTGGCGTTGCCGGCATTGACCTCTTCCAGGTAACCCCGGCTGAAGTAGGACTGGCTCAAACCGCGCCACAGCGCCGCCCAGCCGGAGACCAGGAAGTGCCAGGCATAGGCGTGGCCGGTGCGGCGGTCGTCCGGGTTGCACCAGGTGCCCTTGGGCAGGCGGAACTCGGTGGCGTAGTAGGCGCCGTCGTTGATGCGCTGGGTCGGGACCAGGGTCTGGCACATCATCACCCAGATGCCGGAGGTGAAGGCGACCTGGTGGGCGTTGAAGGTATGCCAGCCCCAGCGGCTGGCGCCCTCGAAGTCGAGGCGCCACTTGCCGTCTGGCTTGATCGTCATCTCGCACGGCGAGTGCATGATCGAGTCGAGCTTGGCGAAGGCGTTGGAGACCTGTACGTCGTCGTGCTTGTACGGCACATCGACGAACGAGACCTTGCGGTACTTGCCGGGCAGGGTCATCGCCTTGATCCGGCTCATCAGGCCGCGGCGGCCTTCCTCGATGACTTCGAAGGCGAACTTCTCGTAGGCCTCGATGCCGTCGGCGCGGATCACTTCCTCGACCAGTTCGCGGATCATGTGGCAGCCGGCGATGCGGGTCTTCTCGTCGAGAATCCAGTACTTCGGCGTGCGTACCGAGCGTTGCGATTCGTGCAGCCAGTCGCGCAGCGGCTCGTCGTTGATGCCGGTCTTGCGGCAGGTGATCATGTAGCCGTCGCCGAAGCGCTGGGTCTGGCCGGTGGACATCGAACCCGGCGTCACCGAGCCGGTGTCGATGACGTGGGTGACGCCGCCGACCCAGCCGATCAGCTTGCCGTCCCAGAAGATCGGCACGATGGTGGCGATGTCGCAGGGGTGAACGTTGCCGATGGCGCAGTCGTTGGTCGTGAACATGTCGCCCGGGTTGATGCCGGGGTTGGCTTCCCAGTTGTTCTCGATCATGTACTTGATCGCTGCGCCCATGGTGCCGACGTGGATGATGATCCCGGTCGAGGTCAGCACGCAGTCGCCGGCCGCGTTGTAGAGCGTGAAGCAGAGTTCGCCTTCCTGCTCGACGATGGGGCTGGCAGCGATCTTCTTGGCGGTTTCGCGGGCATGCACCAGCCCGCCGCGCAGCTTGGAGAACAGCTTTTCATAGCCGATCGGGTCGCTGTCGCGGAATTCCAGCTTTTCCAGGCCGTTGTAGCAGCCACTGGCCTTGGTCCGCGCGATGATGCCGTCGCGGTACTGCTTGAGGGTCTGGCCGTTCTGCAGCAGGTCGGCGAAACCGATTTCCTTTTTGCTCATCATGTTCATGGTGGGTCTCCTTATTTCACTTCCTTGAGGTGGAACAGCCGATGCTTGTCCACCGTGGTCTCGAAACCGTCCGGCACGACGAAGGTGGTGGCGTCGGATTCGATGATCGCGGGGCCGACGATGTGGTTGCCGGCCTTCAGGCTTTCCATCTTCCACAGCGCGGCGTCGACCCAGCGCTTGTGGCGGTAGAAGGGGCGCGTGCCGAGGTAGGCTTCCTTGGGCGGCGTCGGGCCGGCGTCCGGGTCTTCCGGCAGCACCGGTTTTTGCGTGACGACCATGCCGCGCAGGATGGCGCCGGTGATCGAGAAGCCGAGTTCCGGCGAGCGCGCGCTGTTGGCGTAAACCCGGCCGTAGGTGGTCTCGAAGGCATCGACGATCTGGTCCCAGTCGGCGGCGGTGGCGGCGCTGGTCACCGGCGAGACGATTTCCAGGTCGTTCAACTGGCCCATGTACTGCATCTTGTAGCCGGGGATCAGGATGACGTCCGCGGGCTTGTAGCCGTTCAACACGAACTCGTCGATGACCTTGACCGCCAGTTCGCCCCAGGCTTCCTGCAGCGTCCGGCAGGCGGCCGCCTTGGTTTCGGGGGCGGCGAGCTGGGCGACGCCGAGGTCGACCGACTTGTCGTAGCGGTACTCGAAGTCGGCGCAGGCGCAGCCGAAAGCCGAGAAGCCGGCGGCCCAGGCGGGGACCACGACGTCCTTGAAGCCGACGCCCTCGGTGTAGCCGTAGGTATGCACCGGGCCGGCGCCGCCGTAGGAGAAGCAGGTGAACTCGGCCGGGTTGTAGCCCTTGGCGCTGATGTTGGCGCGCAGGTATTCGGACAGGGTCAGGTCGAGCAGTTCGATGACGCCGGCCGCCGCGTCTTCGACCGACAGGCCGAGTGGGTCGGCGATCTGCGCCTTGATGTGGTCGCGGGCGCGCTGCACGTCGAGCTTGATCGCGCCGCCCAGGAAGTTTTCCGGGTTCAGGTAGCCGAGCACGACGTGGCAGTCGGAGACGGAAACCGTGTCCAGCCCGCTTTCCGGCCAGCAGGTACCGACGCGATAACCGGCGGAATCCGGGCCGAGCTTGATCGACTTGCTGTACGGATCGAGGCGAACGAAGCTGCCGGCACCGGCGCCGACCGAATCCATGGCGACCAGCGGCAGCGACAGCACCAGGCGGGCCATGTCGGGGTCGGACTTGATCGCGAAGTTGCCCTTGGTGATCAGCGCCACGTCGAAGCTGGTGCCGCCGATGTCGGAACAGGCGATGTTCTCGTCGCCGAGCGCCTCGCCCAAGAGCTTGGAGCCGATGACGCCGCCAATCGGCCCGGAGACGATGGTGCGCGCCAGTTCCTTGGCCTTCCAGCTGATCGTGCCGCCGTGCGTGGCCATCACCCGCAGGTCGAACTTGGCACCGTGCTTCTTGAAGCGGTCGCTGACCTTCTTCAGCGTCTGGCGCGACGGTTCGGCGCCGTAGGCTTCGAGGATGGTGGTGTTCATCCGGTGGCTTTCCTTGCGCGACGGGTAGTAATCCACCGAGGCGAAGACCGGGATGTCGACCTTGAGCTTCTGCAGTTCGTCCCTCGCCACGTCGCGGGCACGCTGCTCGCTGCTTTCGTTCTTGTGCGACTGGAGCAGGCAGATGACGATCGCTTGCGAGCCGGCCTCGACCAGTTCGCGGACGGCCTGGCGCACTTCGTCCTCGCGCAGCGGAATGACTACCTTGCCCTGCACGTCGGTGCGCTCGGTGACGCCGCGGGTGCGCGAAACCGGCACCAGCGGCTCGTCGTAGCGGTGGGTGTTGAGGTGGATGCGATCTTCCAGCGCGTAGCCGAGGTAGCTCTGCAGGGCGCGGCCCATCGAGTGAATCTGCTCGAAACCCTTGTTGCAGATCAGGCCGACGTCGAGCCCCTTGCGCATCAGGATGCGGTTCAACATCGCGGTGCCGGAATAGACGCAGGTCGCCAGTTCCGGGTAGACGTCGTCGACGCTGCGGTTCCAGTGCGCCAGCGCGTCCTGCGACGAGTTGAAGATGGCGAGCGACTCGTCGCCCGGATTGCTTTGCGCCTTACCGACGACGAAACGGCCGTCGGCACGGACAAAGAAGGTGTCAGTCATCGTGCCGCCGGCATCGATTCCCATCACCTGGACGGTGGATTGTTGTTGCATGTTGCCTCCTGTATTTGGTGTGTGCATGGGGGGCTTCCCCACGCTTCCCTTATGGCAAGGGCCGGGCCAGGCCCTGCACACGGCCATCCGCCAGGCGAAAATCCGTTTGCGAATCAGTGGCTTGAAAGCACCGACTGGATGCCGCCCAGCCCCCCGCGCCGACTGTCCGCCACTGTCCGTTTTCACGACGAACGGACGCCGCTGTCCGGAATCCGGACACTTTTCCGGCCCCGTGCTGCGCCGCACAAGCCATTGATCCATAAGGAATTTATTGACATATCCCGACAAGCCGACTAGGGTTACGCAATGGTTTATCGCTTCACCTAATCAAAAAACCAACAGCCAACGAGATCGACGCCCCATGCCTTTTTCCCAATGCGGCTCACTGGTTCCCCGGATTGGCGACGAGAACGTCGTCGCCACCGCCTGGGAACGTTTCCTGCAAGATCGGCCGTGGTCCGGCGGCGGCGTGCGCGACGTGGTTCTCGATTCCTGGCAGCGCTGCCGCTCGGAAGCCGTCGACCCGGCGCTGCGCAGCGCGCCGGGCGCCGCCAGCGAACGCCTGCGCCAGTTGCAATGGCAGAACCGCGACCTGTGCGCGGCGGCACGCCCGGTACTCGACGGCTTGCGCGACATCCTGCGCGAATGCGGCACCCTGATCATGCTGTGCGACCAGAGCGGCACCATCATCGACCTCAACGGCGAAACCCGAGCCCGTAGCGCCGGCGAGGACATCAACCTGGCGACCGGCGGTTGCTGGAGCGAAGCGGTGATCGGCACCAACGCCATCGGCACCGCGATCGCCACCGCCGCCCCGGTGCAGATCTACGCCAGCGAGCATTTCTGCATGGACGTCAAGCGCTGGACCTGCGCCGCAGCGCCCATCCTCGACCCGCTGGCGCGCACCCTGCTCGGCGTGGTCGACGTCTCCGGCGTCAAGGAAAGTTTCCACGGCCATACCCTGGCCCTGGTGATGGCCGCCGCCAAGCAGATCGAAGGCGAACTGGCGCGCCACGACGGCCTGCTGCACGGCCGCCTGCTGGCCCGGGCGATCGACGACTTTTCCCGCTACGCGAGCGACTGCGTCGTCCTCTTCGATCATCGCGGCCGGGTGGTCAAAACGACCGGCAGCGTCCAGAGCGCCCGCGAACAGCACGGCGTCCGCCTGCCTTTCGAGATCGGTGGCCAGGTACCGGGGCTGAACCTGGCGCAGCCCGAACTCGACCGCCGCCAGCAGCGCCCGGAGTGGCTGCGCCCGGAATGGCAGCGCCTGATCCGCGACGAAGACGGCGAACTCGGCACCCTGCTGGTGATCCCGCTCGGCGCCGCGCGCCGGCCGCCGGCACCGAGCAGCGTAAAACCGGCGGCTGCACCGGAGGAAACCGATCCCTTCGCCGAAATCATCGGCAGCAGCGAGAGCCTGCGCATGGCCAAGAGCCGCGCCCGGCGCATCGCCCCGCTCGACCTGCCGGTGCTGCTGCTCGGCGAAACCGGCGCCGGCAAGGAATTGTTCGCCCGCGCCGTGCATCGCTCGGGCAGCCGTCCGGGCGGGCCCTTCGTCGCCGTCAATTGCGGCGCCCTGACCCGCGAACTGCTGGCCAGCGAGCTGTTCGGCTACAGCGAGGGCGCCTTCACCGGCGCGCGCAAGGGCGGCCTGCCCGGCAAGTTCGAGCAGGCCGACGGCGGCACCCTGTTCCTCGACGAAATCGGCGAAATGCCGCTCGACATGCAACCGCACCTGCTGCGCGTGCTGCAGGACGGCATCGTCGTCCGCCTCGGCGACACCCGCGAACGCAAGGTTGCGGTACGCATCGTCGCCGCCACCAACCGGGACCTGCTGGCCGAAGTCGAGGCCGGGCGCTTCCGCGAGGACCTCTTCCACCGCCTGTGCGTGGTCAGCCTGAAACTGCCCGCCCTGCGCGAGCGCCCGGGCGACATCGAGGCGGTGATCGCCCATCTCAACGAACGCCTGGCCGGCAAGTACGGTTGCCCGCCGAAACAGCTTTCGCCGGGCGCCCGCGAAGCCCTGTTGCGCTACCGCTGGCCGGGCAACATCCGCGAACTGCAGAACGTCTTCGAAGCGATGTTCGCCCTGAGCGAGGGTGAGGCCATCGACGACAGCCTGCTGCCGCCGCACATCGCCGCCGACATGCTGGCCGCACCGCCCGCCGCCGCCCTGCCCGCCTTGCCCGGACGGCTGGAGGACCTCGAGCAGGAGGCGATCCAGCTCGCCATCAGCCGCGCCAACGGCAACCTCTCGCGCGCCGCGCGCGCCCTGGGCATCGCCCGCAGCACGTTGTACGTCAAGCTGGCGGCGATCAAGGACGGCGCCGCCGCCCGTTGAGGCACCCTGTCGGCAGCTGGCGGCGCCCACGCGCGCCGCCTTCATCCTGCCGTAACACGCCACCGGCAAGCTGTTCTGGCAACGAGACCTTTCCCGCGAGGTTGTGATGACAGAAATGCTGTTCTGCTACTGCTGCCGTGTGCATCATGCCAAGAACGAGATGCGCCTGTTCCGGACCCGTCACGGCTACCGCTGGCGTTGCCTGCGCAGCATCGAAGCCGCCCGCCGCGACCACGGCGAACGCGACGCCTTCGGTCGGCAACAGACGGCGCTCAACCGCGAAACTGCCCGGCGCGCTGCGGAACACAACTGGCGCCTGCGACAACTTGCCGAGTCCTGACCTGGTCGCCGGCGACCTCGCCGGAATCCGCATCACGCCCCTGGATACCGACTGTCCAGCGCAACTCGACGCCAGCATCGCGCTGCTCGTCGATGCCTTCGGCGATCCGCTGCGTTACGGAGCCGAACGCCTGCGACTGGAACTGCAGACGGCAGACCCGGTGTTCTACCGCAAGTTCTTCGTCGCCGAAGCGGACGGACAAGTGCTCGCCTTCGGCGGCGTCAAGGCCGCCGACTGGGCCAGCCGAACCCACATCCTCTACCTGTCGGCGGTAGCGCCCGAAAAGCGCGGCCGAGGACTGGGACGGGCGATGATCAGGGCGCGGGTGGACTGGGTGACCGGCAATTTCAAATCCGGCCGCCTCCTTGTTTCAGCCGCCAAACCCCGGCGCTTCAGGGACCATGGTTTCGAGGCGATCCGCGACAGCGAACTCGACGGGCGACAGTTGCTGATCCGGCGCTTCTGAGCCACCCCGGGCCGCGCCAGGAAGGCAGCATTTTTGCCTGCACTGACAGCAGACAAACCGATTGACATATTCCATTGAACTACTAAGCTTGACAGCAATCGCCCGCTGAGGCGCCACGTCGACACCCACAGGAGGAGCCTCATGCTGTTCATCACCAGCCGCATGCCGACGGTCAACACGGAACCCGAGCTGAACAAGAATTTCGTCTTCGACCTCAAGAACAACTCGTCGAGCCGCAGCTTCTTCTGCTGCGTCCGGCACAAGAAGGGCAAGTACGAGGAAATCGGCAGCATGAACCTGCTCAAGACGCTGAAGGCGGCGAAGGTAAGGCAGGTACTGGTGTATATCCACGGCTTCGCCAACCTGCCCGAGGACGTCTTCGCGGCAACCGAGGAATTGCAGAAGTTGTGCGACAAGAAAAAAGCGGGGGAAGTCCTGGTTCTGCCGCTGGTCTGGCCGTGCGACGCCGACCTCGGCATCATCAAGGATTACTGGGACGACCAGAAGGCGGCCGATCAGAGCGCCTTCACCTTTGCCCGGGTAATGCAGAAGTTCATGGAATGGCGGAACTCCGAGGAGTTCAATCCGGAAGACGATCCCTGCCTGAAACGCATCAACCTGCTCGCCCATTCGATGGGCAACCGGGTACTGCGCCAGACGCTGGAAAACTGGCGTCGCTACGACCAGCCGCAGGGCCTGCCGCTACTTTTTCGCAACACCTTCATGGCCGCCGCCGACATCGTCAACGAATCGCTGCACAAGGGCCAGCCAGGCGAACTGATCAGCCACGCCTCGCGCAACGTGGTGGTGTATTACGCTTCCGACGATCTGGCGCTACGCGCCAGCAAGGTGAGCAACGTCAAGAATGGAGAAGCTTCGCGCCGGCTCGGCCACTCCGGCCCGGAAGACCTGGAGCGGACGCCGAAGAATGTGTATGCCATCGACTGCGACGACGTGAATACGCTCTACGACCCGCCCAAGGGCCATTCCTACTTCCGCTCCGGGCTCAAGAAGGGACAGCCCGGTGTCGTCTTCGATCATATTTTCGAGACCATGCTGAGCGGTCGCGTCTTCCCCAACGAGGAATACCGTAAATCGAGCATCCTCAGCCTGAGTAAGGGCTGAACCCCCGGCCGGTGCTCCGCTACGCCGGCCTTTGCCGGAATCTCGCACTTCGTCGCGGGATTCCGGTATTTTTTTCAGCGCCCTGCCAGATAAGCGGCAACCTGCCCGGCCGGCATCGGCCGCGCGAAATAGTAGCCCTGGAATTCCTCGCAACCGAGCGCATTGAGCACGGCGAGCTGGGTCTGTTGCTCGACCCCTTCGGCGACGACGCGCAGGTTGAGGCTGTGCGCCAGCGAGACGATGGCGCGGGTGATGGCAAGACCGCCGTTGCCGCTGTCGCATTCGAGGACGAAGGAGCGGTCCACCTTGAGAATGTCGATCGGGAAACGCTTCAGGTAAGCGAGCGAGGAATAGCCGGTACCGAAGTCATCCACCGCGATATCGACGCCCATCGCCTTCAGTTCGCCAAGCACCGCCAGGCTGCGCTGAACGTCGCCCATCAGCATGCCCTCGGTAATCTCCAGCTCGAGGTTGGCGGCCGGCAGCCCGGCTTCCTCAAGGACGGCGCCGACCAGCGCGGCAAGATCCTTTTCGCGGAACAGGCTGGGCGAAATATTGACGGCGATGCGCAAGTCGGGGTGGCCGGCGGCACGCCAGGCGGCGGCCTGATGGCAGGCCTGGCGCAGGACGAACCAGGTGAGCTGGCCGATCAGGCCATTTTCCTCGGCCAGCGGAATGAAACGTACCGGCGAAACGCTGCCGAATTCGGCGCTCTCCCAGCGCACCAATGCCTCGAAGCCGCAGGCGCGACCGCGGGCATTGACCTTCGGCTGATAAACCACGCTCAGCGCCTCCTCCTCGATCGCCCGGCGCAAGGCCGAATCCAGCGCCAGGCGTTCGCGGGCCTCAACGTTGAGGGTTTCGGTGTAGAACTGGAACTGCCCCTTGCCCAGCTTCTTGGCATGGTGCATCGCGGCGTCGGCGTGGCGCAGCAGGACATCGAGGTCGACGCCGTCGTCGGGGAAGATGCTGACGCCGATGCTGCAATTGACGCGGACCTCCTGGCCGTCCAGGGTGATCGGCTCGGCGATGGCGTCCTGGATGCGGTGCAGGATGTGCAGGGTCTCGGCAAGGCCGTCGTAGTCGCCGAGGATGAGGACGAACTCGTCGCCGCCGTAGCGAGCGACGGTATCCGAATCGCGCAAGCAGGATTTGAGGCGACGAGCGACTTCGACCAGCAGCTTGTCGCCGGCGCCATGGCCGAGACTGTCGTTGACCAGCTTGAAGTTATCGACATCGACAAAGGCCAGGCTGCCCTTGGTGCCACGCCGGCTGGCCAGACGCACCACCTGCTGCAGGCGGTCCTGCAACAGGTTGCGGTTGGGCAGGCCGGTCAGCGGATCATGCGTCGCCTGGTACTCCAGTTGCTGGCGATAGTGGTACTGGGCGGTGATGTCCTCGACCGTACCCTCGTAATACAGCGGCTCGCCGCCGGGGCTGCGGACGACGTGGGCGTGCTCGGAAATCCAGATGCGGCTGCCGTCGCGCCGATAGACCTCGGATTCGAAATCGCTGACGCGGCCGTGCTCGCGCATCAGCGTCTCGAACTCGTCGCGACGCCCTGATTCGACATAGAGATCGCCTGCGATGTCGGACAGACCGGCGATCAGTTCGGCCGCCCCGGCGTAACCATAAAGCTGCGCCAGCGCGCGGTTGGCGGCGATGTAGCGGCCGTCGATCGAGGTCTGGAACATGCCGACCACGGAATCCTCGAAGATGCTGCGGTAACGCTGCTCGGCATCGCTCAACTGGCGCTGGCTGAGAACCTGGTCGGTGATGTCTTCGACGAAGCCTTCGAGCACCCGGCGCCCCTCTTCGTCGAGCACGATGGCGCCGCGTTCGAGTACCCATTTCTCCGAACCATCGCGGTGCACGATCCGGTATTGCACCCGGTAACGGGCGACGCCGTTCATCGCTTCGACGATGCGCTGACGCACCGGCAGACGATCCTCCGGATGGGTGATCGCCTCGTACGACACCACCTTGTTGTACTCGAGTTCATCCGGGCAGTAGCCGGTCAACTCGCGGCTGCCGTCGCTGACGAAATGCATCGTCCAATGCTCGTCGATGGCGCAGCGGAAGACCATGCCTTCGAGGTTGTGGACCAGCACCTGCAAGACGCGCTCGCTGTCGATCCTGTTCCAGGCCGATTCGCGGCGTTTGCGCAGTACGGGAAGAAAGCCGGGGGAAGATGCCTGGTCGTTCACAATCGTAAATCTCGGTTAATCCGAAACGCTATTAAGCAAGAGACTTGCCAGCAACCAGAAGCACAAATTCAGGCAATTCTGTGACAGTTCAACGGAAAAACCACAAACTCGCGCCCCGATATGGTGCATCCATTCCCCGCCGGGTGGCGCCAGGCGCACTAGCTGCTCAATGTATAATCCGCGTTTTGCATTTGAATGAATTGAACCGACATGGAAGCAGAACAACTCAACAGTATCGCCAACAAACTCGACGATCTGGCGCAGCGCGCCGCCGAGTTGCGGAGGTATCTTTGACTACGATCACAAGCGCGAGCGCCTGACCCTCCTCAACCAGGAGATGGAAGATCCCAAGATCTGGGACGATCCGAAACGCGCCCAGGAACTGGGCAAGGAAAAGAAATCGCTGGAAGACATCGTCCTCGTCCTCGAAGCCGTGGACAACGGCGTCAATGACGGCCGCGAACTGTTCGCGATGGGCAAGGAAGACGACGACGACGACACCCTGCTCGCCGTCGAAGCCGACAACGCCGAACTGGAAAAGAAGCTTGCCGCGCTCGAATTCCGCCGCATGTTCAACAACCCGTCCGACCCCATGCCCTGCTTCCTGGAAATCCAGGCCGGCGCCGGCGGCACCGAAGCGCAGGACTGGGCCGCGATGCTGCTGCGCATGTACCTGAAGTTCGGCGAAAAGAAGGGCTTTACCGTTGAAGTGATGGAAGAATCGGAAGGCGACGTCGCCGGCATCAAGAGTGCCACCGTCAAGTTCAGCGGCGACTACGCCTATGGCACGCTGCGCACCGAAACCGGCATCCACCGCCTGGTGCGCAAGTCGCCGTTCGACTCCAACGCCCGCCGCCACACCAGCTTCACCTCGGTTTTCGTATTCCCGGAAGTCGACGATTCGATCGAAATCGCCATCAACCCGGCCGACGTGCGTACCGACACCTACCGCGCTTCCGGTGCCGGCGGTCAACACATCAACAAGACCGACTCCGCCGTGCGTCTGACCCACGTCCCGACCGGCATCGTCGTGCAGTGCCAGAACGACCGTTCGCAGCACCGCAACCGCGACGAAGCCTGGCAAATGCTGCGCGCCCGCCTCTACGAGTTCGAACTGCGCAAGCAGCAGGCCGAGCAGCAGAAGCTGGAAGACGCCAAGTCCGACATCGGCTGGGGCCACCAGATCCGCTCCTACGTGCTCGACCAGAGCCGGATCAAGGATCTGCGCACCAACCACGAGACCGGCAACACACAGGCCGTACTCGACGGCGACCTCGACCCTTTCATCGAGGCCAGCCTGAAACAGGGCGTCTAACCACATCAGGAGAAAACCATGCGCTTGGTCGACCTCCGTATCAGCCACTACAAGAGTCTGTCAGACATTGCGCTGACCGATATTCAACCGGTCACGGTACTGGTGGGCTGCAACGGGGTCGGCAAGAGCAACATGGCGGACGCCTTGCGTTTCCTGCGCGACGCGGTCGTCCAGGGTTTGGACCATGCCGTCAGCACGCGTGGCGGCATTGGGCTGATCCGGCAGTATTCGCCGAGGAAGCCGTACCAGGTTTCGTTCGATTTTGGCTTTGCAGAGGAGGATAAGGCCGCGCATCTCACCCGTTATCAACTGACGCTAAGCAGCTTGCGCGAGGGCAACTTTCGGGTTGAACGTGAACGCTGCGAGTGGTTTGTCCCAAATGACTACGTCTTTGACGGCGAATCCTTGGAGTTATTTGAGAGTGATTTCAAAGCAATACTCGCCGAACGCAATGCCGAAGGTCATATCACGCTCAAAGATGCCGGAATAGAACTCCCGTTGGACAGTAATTATTCAGTTTCTCCTGACACCCTGGCTCTAGGTACCGGCTTAATAAAGAAGTACGGATTAACCACTGCAAGTTTTGGCAGTACCACACTCCACGACTTCATCCGCAACTTCCGCTTTTCCTCCATTTACCCCAACACCCTGCGCCAGCCTGCCCCGCCCGACACCGACCCCATCCTCAAGGAAAACGGTGCCAACTGGGCGTCCATCCTGCGCAAGATGAAGCAGACCAGCCGGGGCAAGCAGGCCTGGGAACAAGTGCGGGAGATGATGCAGGTGGTCATGCCGCAACTGGAGGACATTTCGCCGGTGGCGGTCGGCGGTTTCATCCTGCCTCGCTTCAAGGTGCGCGAAACCAGCGGCGAGGCGCATCTGTTTGACCCCTCGCAAATTTCCGACGGTACCCTGCGCATCCTCGGCATCCTGCTCGCGCTTTACCAAACGCCGCATCCCTCGCTGATGGTCATCGAAGAGCCGGAACAGACCGTCAACCCGGCGCTGCTCGCCGTGCTGGCCGACGCCTTCCGCGAGTGTTCGGAACGCACCCAGCTACTGATCACCAGCCATAGCCCGCATCTGGTCGACCTCTTCCCGACCGAAAACATTCGCGTCGTCACGATGCAGGACGGCGAAACGCGCATCGCGAAAATCCGCGCCAGCCAGCAGGAAGCGATCAAGGAACACCTGCTCAGCCTGGAGCAGATCATGGCGGCGGAAGGACTACAGCCGGAGGACGCCTGATGCGCCCGCTGCTGCTCATCGTCGAAGGCCACGGGGACGAAAAAGCCGCCCCGATACTGGTACGCAAGATTCTTGAGCAGCATGGCCATTACGACGTCATCCTCCGCCCAACGCAGCGGCGCGGTGAATACCCGGCAGTCGCCAAGAGCTTCGACAACTTCTTCCTGGCCGCAATCAAGGAACGGGCGCCCATCCTCTGGATCATGGATTTCGACGCCAAAGGCCATGATTGCCCCTCCCTGGAAGCTGCCAGCCTTGCCGGGCGCGCCGCTCGACTCTACCCCGCCTGGCCGATCGCCTTCGCCTTCCTGGTCAAGGAATTCGAAACCCTGTTCCTGCACGACGAAGCCGCCACCCGCTCAGTCTTCACCGACATCCCCAAGCAGGTTGTTTTCCCTGAGCAGCCGGAGCGCATACGAGGCGCCAAGGAATGGTTGAGCGAGAAAAGGCCCAAGGGCATGGCCTACAAGGAATCCGTGCATCAGCAGAAAATTGCCGCGCACCTGGACATCGACCTGCTACGCCAGAAATCGGGCGATTTCGCCCATCTGGAACGCGCGCTGCTCAAGCTAATCGATGCCGAAATTCCCGCCTGACACAGGGCAAGTGACGCCCAACCTGTTCGCCGAATTGCCGTCGGCCGCGCTGGCCGACGAGCAATTCGCGACAATTCTGCAGCGCCCGGGACTACGCATCGAGCGCATCGTCTCGACCGGCCAGGCCAACCCGGAAGGCTTCTGGTACGACCAGGACGAAGGCGAGTGGGTGGTGGTGCTGCAGGGCGAGGCCAAATTGCGCTTCGCCGACGAAGCCAACGCCCGCCACCTGCGGGCCGGCGATTGCGTGGACATCGCCGCGCACCGCCAGCACCGCGTCGACTGGACGGCACCCGATCAGGTCACAGTCTGGCTGGCCGTCTTCTACGCCGCCTGATCAGGCAAAGACGAGGTGGCCGACGGTACGCAGCGCGATGCCGATGCAGGCGCCGAGCGCCGCCGGCTTCCACACCTTGGCAACGCGCGGCCCGGCCGCGATCAGCACGGCGACGCCGGGCAGGTCGAAGGGCGAAATCAGGAAACCGGCGCTGGCGTTGAGCAACTCGGCACTCATCTGACCGGCGCGGCGCATTTCGTCGACCACCCCCATCATCGCCGTGCCGCCGGCCAGGTATTTGGTCAGCGTCGGCAGGACCAGCACCCGGTCGATCGCCAGCAGGTCGAGCAAGGGCCCGACCAGCGTCGTCAGCAGGTCGATGGCGCCAAAAGTACGCAGCGCGGTGACCACCACCAGCGACAGCACCAGCATCGGGATCGCCCCGACCGCCAGCTTGAACGCCTCGGCACCGGCCCGGTTGATCACGTCGAGCACGCCCTTGGCGCTTTCCGCGACCGGGTGCGCCAGATGCTCGTCGACCAGCCCCTCGTTCGCCGACAGCCCGCGCCCGAACAGGTAATACGTCGCCGCCGCCGCAGCCAGCCCACCGATCAACGACCACAGCAGGGTCAGGCCGATGTCGAGCCCCATCGTCATCATCGGCAGCGCCGCGTTGGCCTGCGACATCGCGAAAACCATCGCCAGCGTCGCCGCGACATGGCGATCCGACGCGCCGCGCTGGTCCATCATCGTCAAGGTCGCCATCGGCGCCGCAAAGCTGACGAAATTGATCTGCAGCGCCGCGAACACGCCCAACCCGGTCAGGCCGAAGGGTTTCAATACCGGCGCCAGTTTCGCCACCACCCAGTCGAGCGCGCCACGCGCTTCGAGCAGGCGCATCAGCGACAGCATCACGACCATTACCGGCAGCAGGATGAACAGTGAAAGCTCGACGGCGGAGCGGCCGGCTTTGAGGAGAATTTCGATCAGGATTTCCATGGGGCGGGATTATTGCATTGCTTGGTGGAGCTCTGTTTTCCGACTATCGGACCGGCCGGCGGCGCTCTCCTCTAACCGCCGTGTTCCGCGCCTGACGCGCGGGCGTGTTTGGTTGATTAACCGCCGGGTTCCGCCGTTGACCGGCGGGCGTACTTTCTTCTTGTTTCGCTGTATGGACCGAACACATGGTGGACACCTGTGCGCGGACATGGTTGACGGATTATGGGGCAGGCGAAGGGTTTTGCCGCAGGTCGATGCGCATCAGTTGGTGATGGGCTAAGTAGATGTCGAAGAGGCCGTCGGTGTCGGGGCTTGGGCGGATGGCGACGGGCTGGGGGTGGCTTTTTGCCTGCGGCAGCGATACACCCCGCCTTTGAAACCGCCCTACTTTCTTTTTTCCACAAAAAAGAAAGTACGCCCGCGCATCAGGCGCGGAAATCGGCGCCTCAGAAACCAAAGCACCCCGCCAGTCAACCGCGGAACCCCGCACTTTAAAAACCAAAACCACCAGCCCATCAGGCGCGGAACCCTCAACCCCTATAACCAAACCCATCCGCCGGTCAGCGGCACAAAACAGCCCCCTTTCCCTTGTCCCTCCCCCCCGAATCGGCGAAAATCCCTGCTTTCGCGCGCCACCGCGCCAAACCCCGATTTCCCCAAGGATTCCCCGATGTCCAACGCCGAACAGCAACAAGACGAGAACCACATCATCGCCGAGCGCCGCGCCAAGCTGGCCGAGCTGCGCCAGGGTGGGGTCGCCTTCCCGAACGACTTCCAGCGCGAGAACACGGCGCAGAAGCTGCACGACGGCTACGGCGAGAAATCGGCGGAAGAACTCGAAGGCCTGCCGGTCGAGGTCAAGGTCGCCGGCCGCATGATGTTGAAGCGGGTCATGGGCAAGGCCTCGTTCGCCACGCTGCAGGACGTCTCCGGCCGCATCCAGGTTTATGTCGCCCGCGACAGGGTCGGCGAAGAAAGCTACGCCGCCTTCAAGGGCTGGGACCTCGGCGACATCCTCGGCGTCGTCGGCACCTTGATGAAGACCAAGACCGGCGAGCTGACCATCGCCGCCACTGAAATCCGCCTGCTGACCAAGTCGCTGCGCCCGCTGCCGGACAAGTTCCACGGCCTCTCCGACACCGAGATGAAGTACCGCCAGCGCTACGTCGACCTGATCATGAACGAGGAAACGCGCTTCACCTTCCGCGCCCGTTCGGCCATCGTCCAGTCGATCCGCAACTACATGTGCGGCCACGGCTTCATGGAAGTCGAGACGCCGATGATGCACCCGATCCCCGGCGGCGCCGCGGCCAAGCCCTTCGTCACCCACCACAACGCGCTCGACATGCAGCAGTTCCTGCGCATCGCGCCGGAGTTGTACCTGAAGCGCCTGGTCGTCGGCGGCTTCGAGAAGGTGTTTGAGGTCAACCGCAACTTCCGCAATGAAGGCCTTTCGCCCCGCCACAACCCCGAATTCACGATGATGGAGTTCTACGAGGCGTACGCGAACTACCACACGCTGATGGACTTCACCGAAGGCCTGATCCGCCACGCGGCGCGCGAAGCGCTGGGCAAGGAAGTCTTCATCTACCAGGGGCGCGAACTCGACCTGTCCAAGCCTTTCCATCGCCTGACCATCACCCAGGCGATCCAGCGCGAACAGCCGTCGTTCTCCGACGAACAACTGGCCGACGCCGAATTCCTCAAGGCCAAGATCGTCGCCTTCGGCGAGAAGGTCAAGCCGGGCGGCCTCGGCAGCCTGCAGTTGCAACTGTTCGAAGCCTGCGCCGAAGCGCAGTGCTGGGAGCCGACCTTCATCATCGACTACCCGGTCGAAGTCAGCCCGCTGGCCCGCGCCTCCGACAGCAACCCGGAAATCACCGAACGCTTCGAGCTGTTCATCGTCGGCCGCGAGATCGCCAACGGATTCTCCGAGTTGAACGACCCGGAAGACCAGGCCGCCCGCTTCCAGGAACAGGCCAAGGCCAAGGATGCCGGCGACGAGGAAGCGATGTACTACGACGCCGACTACATCCGCGCGCTGGAATACGGTCTGCCGCCGACCGGTGGTTGCGGCATCGGCATCGACCGGCTGATCATGCTGCTCACCGACAGCCCGGCGATCCGCGATGTCATCCTCTTCCCCCAAATGCGCCCCGAATAAACCATGGCTGCGCTTGCCATAACGGCGTTGCAACGGCACTTGCATAGCGCTGCTATGCGGCGTGCCGTTGCGCCTTGTTCTGGCTGCGCTCGCTCATGGTTTGCGCCGAAGCGGCACCAGGCCAACTGATGCAGATCCGCCAGCTCCAGGTTGCCCGCGACGCCGTCCAGGATCGCCTGATCCTGCGCGTAGCGACGCAGGCGAACGAGGAATACCGGGTCTGGATCACCCGGCGCTATCTGCGCGAGTTGTGGCCGCACCTGACGGCAATGCTCGCCGGCCACCTGGCCGCCCGGCCGCGGCAAGCGTCCGAGGCGCCGGCGAAGGCGGCGCAGGCGAGTTTCGAGCAGCCGTTCAAGGACGACAACCCGCTCTATCCGCTCGGTTCGACGCCGCTGCTGGCCAGCGAGGCGACGCTGGCCGAGGCGGGTGAAGGCCTGGCTCGCCTGACTTTCCGCGAAGCTCGCGAACGTGCCTTCAACTTGAATCTCAACGCCGAACTGATGCAGGCGCTGTGCGCCATGCTGCGTGCGGCGGCCGATCAAGCCGCCTGGGATCTCGCCCTCGACTACGCGCCGGCGGTACCCGGGGAAACGCCGGCCATGCCGGCTGGCGACAAGAAGCCCGGCCTCCTCCACTAGTGGAAGCGCTGCGCCCCGCCCGGCTCGAATTCGCCGACGACGGTACCCCCTGGTCGAGCGCCTACGGCGATGTCTATCACTCCGCCCACGGCGGCCCGGCGCAGGCGCGCCACGTCTTTCTCGGCGGCAACGAACTGCCGCAGCGCTGGCAGGGACGCGACCGCTGCGTCATTCTCGAAACCGGCTTCGGCCTCGGGCTGAACTTCCTCGCCACCTGGCAGGCCTGGCGCGCCGACCCGCAGCGCTGCCGGCGGCTGCACTTCGTTTCCTTCGAGAAACATCCCTTCTCCGCCGCCGACCTCGCCGTCGCCCAGCGCGCCTGGCCGGAGTTCGCCGAACTGGCGGCGCAACTGCAGGCCCGCTGGCCGCTGCTGACGCCGGGCGTGCATCGCCTTTTCCTCGACGACCGGCAGGTCATCCTGACCTTGTTCTTCGGCGACGCGACGACGCAGTTGCGCCAGCTCGACGCCTCGGTCGACGCGTTTTTTCTCGATGGTTTCTCGCCGGCGAAGAACCCCGAACTGTGGACGCCGGAACTGTGCCGCGCGCTGTCGCGCCTTGCGGCGCCGGGCGCCACGCTGGCCACCTGGTCGGTTGCCGGCCACGTCCGGGCGGCGCTGGAAGCCGCCGAGTTCGACCTGGAAAAACGCCCCGGCTTCGCCGGCAAGCGACAGATGCTGCACGGCCGTTTCCGCTCGCGCCGGCCCGACCGCCACCGCCCGCCAGCCGAACGGCGCGCCATCGTCATCGGTGCCGGCATCGCCGGCTGCGCCACGGCCAGCGCACTGGCCGGCGCCGGCTGGCAGGTCGAGGTGATCGAAAGCGCGGCGACGCCGGCCACCGGCGCCTCCAACAACATCGCCGGGGTGCTGCGGCCGCTGCCCAGCGCTGACGAGAACCGCCTGTCGCGCCTGACTCGCGCCGGCTACCTGGCCACCCGCGCCCTCCTGCAGACGCTGCCGGACGCCCGCTGGTCGCCGTGCGGCGTGCTGCATCTCGGCCGCGACGCGGCGCATGAAGCGACCCAGCGCCGCGTCGTCGAGCGCCTGCAATTGCCGCCCGAACTGCTCCAGTTCGCCGCCGCCGACGCCGTTGCCGAACGCCTCGGCCGATCGGTGGAAACCGGCGGCTGGTGGTTCCCGCAGGGCGGCTGGGTCAATCCGGCCTCGGTCTGCCGCGCCGCGCTGGCGGCTTTTCCGCAACGCATCGCCACGCGCTACGGCGTCGCCGTCGACCGCCTGGAAAGAACGGACGACGGCTGGCGCCTGCTCGCCGCCGACGGCAGCGAGATTGCCCGCGCGCCGGTGGTGATCCTGGCCGCCGGTGCCGGCGCCACGCATTTCGCGCAGTTCGCCGGCCAGCCGCAGAAAGGCGCGCGCGGCCAGGTCAGCCACCTGCCGGCCGCCAGCATCACCCCGCTGCCGCACGTCGTCTGCCGCCATGGCTACCTGATGCCGGCCATCGACGGCATCTGCCTGACCGGCGCCACGCTGCAGCCGAGCGAAGCCGACCTGACCTTGCGCCCGGCCGACCACGCCGAAAACCTGGCCCGCCTGCAACGCAGTCTGCCCGGCTTCGCCACCGCCATCGACCCGGCGACGCTCGACGGCCGCTGCGGCGTGCGGCCGATGTCGCCCGACCGCCTGCCCATCGTCGGCCCGCTGCCCGACCTCGCCGCGCTCAAGGGCCAGCCCCGCCTGCCGGCCCTGCCTCGACACCCTGGCCTGTGGTGCGTGCAGGGTTTCGGCGCGCGCGGCATCGTCTGGTCGGCGCTGATGGCCGACCTGCTGCTGTCGCGCCTGGAAGGCGAGCCGCTACCGCTGGAGAACGACCTGGTGGACGCCGTCGATCCCGGCCGCTTCCTGCTCAAACCGGCCGGCCGGATGCAGGAAGACGACGGCTTCGACGACCGCACGTGAAACCGGCATAAGCTTAGCTGCCGATGTTATTGGCAGCCCGCATCACGCCCGGTTAAGCTAGCCGGGCTCCTGTAAACTTCACATTTTTTCCAAACACAAAAGAGAGACACGCGGATGAAGATCGAAACCCTCGCCGTTCATGGCGGCTACAGCCCGGACCCGACGACCAAGGCAGTCGCCGTGCCGATCTACCAGACCACCTCCTACGCCTTCGACAGCACCCAGCACGGCGCCGACCTGTTCGACCTCAAGGTCGCCGGCAACATCTACACGCGGATCATGAATCCGACCCAGGACGTGCTGGAAAAGCGCGTCGCTGCGATGGAAGGCGGTGTTGCCGCGCTGGCCATGGCCTCCGGCATGGCGGCGATCACCGCGTCAATCCAGACGATTGCCGAAGCCGGCGACAACATCGTCACCTCGTCCACGCTGTACGGCGGCACCTACAACCTGTTCGCGCACACCCTGCCGCAGTACGGCATCGAAGTGCGCTTCGCCGACTACCGCGACCCGGACGCCTTCGAGAAGCTGATCGACGCGAAGACCAAGGCCGTTTTCTGCGAATCGGTCGGCAACCCGCTCGGCAACGTCACCGATTTCGAGAAGCTCGCCGAAGTCGCCCACAAGCACGGCGTGCCGGTCATCGTCGACAACACCGTGCCCTCCCCCTACCTGTGCCGCCCGTTCGAGCACGGCGCCGACATCGTCGTCCATGCGCTGACCAAGTACCTGGGCGGCCATGGCAATTCGATCGGCGGCATCATCGTCGATAGCGGCAAGTTCCCGTGGGCCGAGCACAAGGCGAAGTTCAAGCGCCTCAACGAGCCGGACGTGTCCTACCACGGCGTCGTCTACACCGAAGCGCTCGGCGCCGCCGCCTATATCGGCCGCGCCCGCGTCGTGCCGCTGCGCAACATGGGCGCCGCGATCAGCCCGTTCAACGCCTTCCTGATCCTGCAGGGTATCGAGACGCTGGCGCTGCGCATGGACCGCATCTGCGACAATTCGCTGAAGATTGCCGAATTCCTCAAGACGCATCCGAAGGTCAGCTGGGTCAACTACGCCGGCCTGCCCGACCACAAGGACCACGCGCTGGTCCAGAAGTACATGGGCGGCCGCGCTTCCGGCATCCTCAACTTCGGCGTCAAGGGTGGCCGCGAAGGCGGCGGCAAGTTCCAGGATGCCCTGCAACTGGTCACCCGCCTGGTCAACATCGGCGACTGCAAGACGCTCGCCTGCCACCCGGCATCGACCACGCACCGCCAGCTGTCGCCGGAAGAACTGGCCAAGGCCGGCGTGTCGGAAGACATGATCCGCCTGTCGGTCGGCATCGAGCACGTCGATGACCTGATCGCCGATCTGGATCAGGCGCTCAACGCCGCCTGAGTCACCGGCACCCCCGAGCAAGCCCGGCAACGCCGGGCTTTTTTTGCGCCCAAGCGGCGCCAAATCCACTCAACCATAATGCATTGAATTATTCATAACACAATGATTTTAAATATTTATTTTGTTTTGTTGACCTAAATCAGATGGCGCTCGCATGCCCCCGTCGAAAATCGCCCGGATCGTCCAAACGATCGTTTGACGCAGTGCAGCAAAAAAATCACAAATCAATTCGAGGGAGCGCGTATGCAACAGCAAGTCACTGAAACCAAAATCGTCATGTCCGACCCCACGGCGCTGGGTGTTTTCGGTTTGTCGATGGTCACCTTCGTCGCCGCGTCGGCCAAGATGGGCTGGACGACCGGCGTCGCCTACCTGATTCCATGGGCGCTGTTCCTCGGCTCGCTGGCTCAGATCTGGGCGTCGATGGTCGACTTCAAGAAGAACAACTATTTCGGCGCCATCGTCCTCGGCGCCTACGGCCTGTTCTGGATCGCCGTCGCCATGCACTGGGCAATCAGCCTCGGCTGGCTGGGCGAGGTTGGCGCCAATGCCGACCCGAAGCAACTCGCTTTCGCCTGCATCGGCTATTTCATCTTCTCGCTCTTCATCATGGTCGCCGCCTTCGAAGCCAACAAGGTTTTCGCCGTCATCCTGGTGCTGATCAACGTGCTGCTGCCGTCGCTGGCGCTGTCCATCCTCGGCGTGAACAAGGAACTGTTCGGGGCGCTTGCCGCCTGGTCGGAACTGGGCATTTCGCTGCTTGGCTTCTACGCTGCCGGTGCCGTCTTCCTGAACAACTTCTTCGGCCGCACCCTGCTGCCGCTCGGCAAGCCGCTGGGACTGATCAGCAAGGGCGCGGCGCCGGTCGTCACCCCGCTGCCGGCCAAGGCCGCCGCCTGAACGGGCTGACCGCGAAACCGAACGGGCCGCAGATGCGGCCCGTTTTTCATTCGACTTCCTCGACCCGCAACCAGATCGCCCGTTGCTCGCGCATCTGCCCGGTGCCGACGCTGAACGAACCATCGCGCTGGCTGCCGGCTTGCTGGCCGCTGCCGCCGAGTTCGATCCATTCGCCGAGGCGGCCGCTGACCGTGGTGCTCAGGCGCTGCGTGGCGATGCTGCCGGGACGGCGCGCATCGAGTTGTTCGGCCTGCTGCGAGATGTCCAGTGTCACGCGATCGCCGGCCAGGCGCGGCGTCGCGTAGAAACCACTGCCGATATCGCGATAGACGACACCTTCGTTGACCACCGCAGCACCGGGGCCAACCGCCACCATGCGCATCGGCACCGGCAGCGAACGGCCAACCTGGATGAAGGCGCGCCCGCCCTCGACCGTCTGCACCCGTTGCGCAGCCTTTTCCTCGCGCTGGCGCTGTGTGTCCCAGACCCGGCCTTCGACCTCGACCCGGCTGTTGCTGCCGAGCACCACCTGGCCGATGGCTTCCGCCTCGCGCTGGGCGTTCATCCGCTGGCGGTCGTGAGCGACGTGGATGATCAGCCGGCGCGCCGGCTTGTCGATCGCCGCCAGCGCCCGTTTGATGCCCTCGCGGTTGCGCGGCGAAGTGCGCAGGAAGAGCTGATTGTTCTGGCCACTCAGCGTGCCTCCGGGTTCGACCAGCGGCAGCAGCACCGGCAGGACTTCGTCGACCGTCTTGCTCTTCAGCTCGATGACCTCCAGTTGCGCCGCGGCCACGCCGGCCCACAAGGCAACGAAAACGGCGAGCAGGAACTTCAGGGCGGGTCTCATGGCGCTCTCCTCAGGGGGCGACGATATGCGGTTCGGCGAGATAGGCACGGGAATTCATTTCGGTCAGCCGGCTCACTGTACGCTTGAACTCGCTGGCCTGCGTGCCCTCGGTGTACAAGTCATCGGCGGCGCAGTCGGCGGTGGCGATCAGCTTGACCTTGTTGTCGTAGAAAACGTCTACCAGCCAGGTGAAGCGGCGGGCTTCCGAAGCCTGGTGCACGGTCATCTTCGGGATGTGCGACAGCAGCACGGTATGGTAGCCGCGCGAGATTTCCAGGTAATCGTTCTGCGAGCGCGGGCCGCCGCACAGGGTGCGGAAATCGAACCAGATGACGCCGTTGCCGCGGCGCAGGGTGGCGATCTGGCGGTCGAGGATTTCGATCTGCCCGCCCTCCTCGCCCTCCTCGCCGGCGACCATGCGGAAATAGTCGAGCATCTTGCGCTCGGCCGCGTCATCGGCCGGATGGTGGTAAATCTCGACCTGCTCCAGCGCGCGCAGTCGGTAGTCGACACCGGCATCGACCTCGAACACGTCGAGGTGTTTCTTGAGCAGGGCGATCGCCGGCAGGAAGCTCTCCCGGTGCAGGCCGTTGGGGTAAAGCATGTCCGGCGGGTAATTCGAGGTCATGACCAGGATCACGCCATGGCTGAACAAGCCCTCGAGCAGGCGGCCGAGGATCATCGCGTCGGCGATGTCGGAGACGTGGAACTCGTCAAAACAGAGCAGCCGGACGTCCTGGGCGATCGCCGCGGCCAGCTTCAGCATCGGATCCGGCTCGCCCTTGTACTTGTCGAGATCGCGATGGATCTGCTGCATGAAGGAGTGGAAATGCAGCCGCTTCTTGCGCCGGTACGGCACCGAAGCGTAAAAGCAGTCCATCAGGAAACTCTTGCCGCGCCCGACACCGCCCCAGAAATAAACGCCGCGCGGCGGCTTCGGCGGCTTCAGCAGGCGCTTGATCGTGCTGCCCCGGTCCACCTTGAACGACAGCAGGTTGCCATAGAGCGACTGCAGGGCCTGCGCCGCCCTCCGCTGCGCCGCATCGGCGACATAACCGCGCTCGGCGAGCAGCGCATCGTAGGCGTCAAGCATGCCGGTGGCGGAGACTTTCAGTTTCTTGTGGGGCATCGTCGGTTGTCGTTGTTCTCGGGTCCGCTATTTTCGCAAATATTGACGAGGTTCTACAGCGCAATGCGCTTTACCGGAATGACCGGCTAACCGACGGCGAACTCTGCCCCCCCCTGTCATCAGCGCGTCATGGCAATCGGATTGAATCATGGTTTCGCATGTTCCCGGCGGATCGATCATGGAACTCCTCGTCACCCTGGCGGTTTTCTATCACCTGGCCGCCCTGTTCGCGTCGCTCACCGGAGTCTTCCTGGCACTGTGCCGTCTGCGGGGGATGGCGACGGAAAGGCGATTGATCCGGCCGTTGATCCTGAACGGCGAGCTCCATCTGTGGCTTTCCGGCCTGCTGATCATCGCCCTCGGTGTCGCGCTCAAGGGCATGCCCTATTTCGACAATCCCAAGCTGTGGACGAAAGTGATCCTGATCACGCTGTGGAGCCTGAATTCCTGGCTGCTCCGCCACTACAGCCGCAGCGGCCTGGACCAGCGACGCATTGCGATGTTCGCCATCTCGCTCGGTTCGCTGATTTACGGCAGTTTCCTTGGCGTCGCCAAACCGCTGGCTTACGGCGTCGCACCGTTCTGGGGCTTGCTTGCCGGCTATGCCGCCTGCCTCCTGCTGACAGGCCTGCTCCTGCAGCGATCGCGTCGCTGGCTGTCGTCCCCGGCCATCGCCTGACGGTAGACCCGCGAAAACTGCAACCGATCATTCACTGTCGCTGCCGGAACAATGAAAGAAGGCGGAATGTGCTATTCGCACATCCCGCCTTTGGCAGACGAAGCGAAACTGCTTAGAAGTGCAGCGACCGCTTGTCGCAGGCCAGGGCGGCTTCGTGCACGATTTCCGACAGCGTCGGGTGGGCGTGGCAGATGCGGCCGAGGTCTTCGGAGGCGCCGGCGAATTCCATCGTGACGACGGCTTCGGCGATCAGTTCGGAAGCGTTGTTGCCGATGATGTGCACGCCGAGGATGCGGTCGGTCTTGGCGTCGGCCAGGACCTTGACGAAGCCGCTGGCGTCGCCGTGGCCGAGCGCCCGGCCGCTGGCCAGGAAGGGCACCTTGCCCGGCTTGTAGGCGATGCCTTCGGCCTTGAGCTGCTGTTCGGTCTTGCCGACCCAGGCGATTTCCGGGTGGGTGTAGACGACGCCCGGAATGGTGTTGAAGTCGCAGTGCCCGGACTGGCCGGCGATCAGCTCGGCGACCATGACGCCTTCTTCGGAGGCCTTGTGCGCCAGCATCGGACCGCGGACGACGTCGCCGACCGCCCAGACGTTGGGCAGGTTGGTCTGGCAGTGGCCGTTGACTTCGACCTGGCCGCGCTCGTTGATCTTCAGGCCGACGGCATCGCCGTTCAGACCGTCGGTGTTCGGGATGCGGCCGACCGAGACGATCAGCTTGTCGCATTCGAGCTTCTTGGCGCCGTCCTTGTCTTCGTACTCGACGGTGACGCCCTTCTTGGCGACCGAGACCTTACCCAGCTTGATGCCAGTGGTGATCTTCAGGCCCTGCTTGGTGAACAGCTTGAGCGCTTCCTTGGAGATATCCTGATCAACGAAGGGCAGGAAATCCGGGGCGGCTTCGAGGACGGTCACGTCGGTACCGAGACGGCGCCAGACCGAGCCCATTTCCAGACCGATGACGCCGGCGCCGATGACGCCCAGGCGCTTCGGTGCGGCGTCGAAATCGAGCGCGCCGACGTTGTCGCAGATGACCTTGTTATCGACCGGGATGCCGTCGAGGTGGCGCGGCTTGGAGCCGGTGGCGATGATCACGTGCTTGGCCAAGACTTCTTCCTCGCCGACCTTGACCTTGTACAACTCGCCTTCCTTGCCGGAGAAGCTGGCGTGGCCGTTCAGGCCGGTCACCTTGTTCTTCTTGAACAGACCGCGGATGCCGCCGGTCAGCTGGGTGACGATGGTGTTCTTGCGGCCGATCATGGTCGGCACGTCGATGGCAACGCCCTTGGCCGAAATGCCGTGCATGGCGAAGGAATGATTGGCTTCTTCGAATAGTTCGGAGGAGCGCAGCAGGGCCTTGGACGGAATGCAGCCGACGTTCAGGCAGGTACCGCCGAGACGCGGTTCGCCCTTCGGGTCGGCGTAGGCGTTGGATTCGGCGCAGGCGGTGTTGAAGCCGAGCTGGGCGGCGCGGATGGCGGCCACGTAGCCGCCGGGACCACCGCCGATAACGAGCACGTCAAATTGCTTGGACATGGATCAACCTTTCAGATTTCAGATGTGCAAAGGCGCCAGCGCCCGTGCGGGAACACTGGCGCCGGCGATGCTGGCTTAAACGTTGAGCAGCAGGCGGGCCGGATCTTCCAGCGCTTCCTTCATGGTCACCAGACCGAGGACGGCTTCACGGCCGTCGATGATGCGGTGATCGTAGGACATCGCCAGATAGTTCATCGGACGCACGACAACCTGACCGTTTTCGACAACGGCACGGTCCTTGGTGGCGTGGATGCCGAGGATCGCGGACTGCGGCGGGTTGATGATCGGGGTGGACATCATCGAACCGAAGATGCCGCCGTTCGAGATCGAGAAGGTGCCGCCGGTCAGTTCTTCGATCGACAGCTTGCCGTCCTTGGCCTTGGCGCCGAATTCGGCGATCTTCTTCTCGATGTCGGCGATCGACATCTGGTCGGCGTTGCGCAGGATCGGCACGACCAGGCCACGCGGCGAACCGACGGCGATACCGATATCGACGTAGCCGTGATAGACGATGTCGTTACCGTCGACCGAGGCGTTCAGGATCGGGAACTTCTGCAGCGCGGCAACGGCGGCCTTGACGAAGAAGCCCATGAAGCCGAGGCGGACGCCGTGGGTTTTCTCGAACTTCTCGCCGTACTGCTTGCGCAGGGCCATGACCGGGGCCATGTTCACTTCGTTGAACGTGGTCAGGATGGCGTTGGTCTGTTGCGACTGCAGCAGGCGCTCGGCGATACGGGCACGCAGACGGGTCATCGGCACGCGCTCTTCGGTGCGGTCACCGAGGGCGACGCCGGTCGGCGGCACCGGCAGCGAGGTGGTCGACTTGGCAGCGACGACCGGACCAGCAGCGACAGCCGGCTTGGCCTGGGCGGCAACGGCATCTTCCTTGGTGACGCGACCGCCGCGACCGGAACCGGCGACGTCGGCGGCAGCGATGCCCTTCTCGTCGAGGATCTTGCGGGCGGCCGGGCTGGCCGTGCCAGCCGGAGCGGCTGCGGCAGGCGCCGGAGCAGCGGCGGGAGCAGCAGCAGCCTTCGGTGCTTCAGCGGCCGGCGCGACGGCGCCAGCGGTGGCGGCGGTGTCGATCTTGGCGATCAGCTCGCCGGAAACGACGGTTTCGCCATCGCCCTTGATGATTTCAACGAGAACGCCAGCCGCCGGCGACGGCACTTCGAGGACGACCTTGTCGGTCTCGATGTCGATCAGGATTTCGTCGCGGCCGACCGCTTCGCCGATCTTCTTCTTCCAGGAAGCCAGCGTGCCTTCGGCGACGGATTCGGACAGTTGCGGAACTTGGACTTCAATGATGCTCATGGGTGACTCCACTCTGCTTTCGTTATTAGTAGTCGATCTTGCCCAGTGCGGACTCGACCAATGCTTTCTGCTGTTCGTTGTGCTTGGCCAGATACCCTACCGCCGGCGACGGCGAGGCGGGACGCGCAACCAGCAGCAGTTTCTGCTTGGCGTCGAGGCCGCTGTCCAGATGATGACGCGAGGCGAACCAGTACCAGGCACCCTGGTTGCGCGGTTCCTCCTGCGCCCAGACGATTTCCGTCGCCTTCGGATACTTGGCCAATTCCTTGGCCAGCGAACCCGAGGGGAACGGATAAAGCTGTTCGATACGGACGATGGCGATATCCTTGATCTGCTTCTCACGACGTGCGTTGACCAGGTCGTAATAGACCTTGCCGCAGCACAGCACAACACGCTTGACCTTTTTGGCGTCGATCTCGTCGACTTCGCCGATGACGCGCTGGAATTCGCCATTGGCCAGTTCGTCGAGCGACGACGCGGCATCCTTGTGGCGCAGCAGCGATTTCGGCGACATCACGACCAGCGGCTTGCGCTGCATGCGCACGGCTTGCCGGCGCAGCATGTGGAAAACCTGGGCGGCCGTGGTCGGGACGCAAACTTCCATGTTCATTTCGGCGGCCTGGTTCATGAAGCGCTCAAGGCGAGCCGACGAGTGCTCCGGCCCCTGCCCTTCGTAACCGTGCGGCAGCAGCATGACCAGACCGCAGGCGCGGCCCCACTTGGCTTCACCGGAAGTGATGAACTGGTCGATGACGACCTGGGCGCCATTGACGAAGTCGCCGAACTGGGCCTCCCAGATCACGAGTTCATAGGGGTTGGCCGAGGCGTAACCATAGTCGAAAGCCAGTACGGCTTCTTCCGAGAGCACCGAGTCATAGCACTGGAAGCCAGCCTGCTTTTCCTGCAGGTTCTTCAGCGGATGATAGGTACCGCTATCCCAACTGCTGCGGTTCTGGTCGTGGAAGGCGGCGTGACGGTGGAAGAAGGTGCCGCGACCGACGTCCTCGCCGGAAATGCGCACGCCGTAACCGGAAACCAGCAAGGAAGCGTAGGCCAGGTTCTCGGCCATGCCCCAATCGACCGGCAGCTTGCCTTCGCCCATCGCCGCGCGATCCTCGACGATCTTCTTGACCCGCGAGTGCAGGGTGAAGCCTTCCGGCAGCGTCGACAGACGCTGCGCCAGACGCTGCAGTTCGGCCTTCGGCACGGTGGTGTCGCAGGTCTCGATGTAATCCTTGGCCAGGAACGGCGTCCAGTCGATCGTCATCGGGTGCTTGTAGCCGGCCAGCACCGGGTTGTAGAGCAGTTCGCCCTTGTCCAGGTGAGCGCGGTATTCGGCGATCATCTGGTCCGGACCGTCAGCCGGCAGCGTCCCTTCGGCGATCAGCTTGTCACCGTAGAGCTTGCGCGTGCCCGGATGCTTGCTGATGATCTTGTACATCAACGGCTGCGTGACCATCGGCTCGTCCTGCTCGTTGTGGCCGAGCTTGCGGAAGCAGATGATGTCGACGACGACATCCTTGAGGAAGGTCTGACGGTACTCGATGGCCAGTTGGGTGACCAGCGCGACGGCTTCCGGATCGTCGCCATTGACGTGGAAGATCGGCGCATCGACCATCTTGAAGATGTCGGTGCAGTAGTGACCGGAACGGTAGTCGCGCGGATCGGACGTGGTGAAGCCGACCTGGTTGTTGACGACGATGTGCAGCACGCCACCGACACCGTAGCCACGGGTCTGCGAGAAGTTCAGCATTTCCTGGTTGACGCCCTGACCGGCGACGGCGGCATCGCCATGGACCAGGATGGGCAGAACCTTGGACTTGCTGCCTTCGCCGCGGCGAACCTGGCGGGCATAGACCGAACCGGCCACCACCGGGTTGACGATTTCCAGGTGCGACGGGTTGAAGGCCAGCGTCAGGTGGCAGGGGCCGCCCGGGGTGGCAACGTCGGACGAGTAGCCGAGGTGATACTTGACGTCGCCGGCGGTGAGATCGCTCTTCTTCTTGCCTTCGAATTCGGCGAAGAGCATCGACGGTGCCTTGCCCAGGGTATTGACCAGCACGTTCAGGCGGCCGCGGTGCGCCATGCCGACCACCACTTCGTCAACGCCATTGGCGCCGCCGGTACGGATCGCTTCGTCCATGGCGACGATCAGCGATTCGCCACCTTCGAGCGAGAAGCGCTTCTGGCCGACGTACTTGGTATGCAGGTAACGTTCGAGGGTTTCGGCGGCGGTCAGGCGCTCGAGGATGCGCTTCTTCTGGTCGACCGTGTAGGACGGACGAGAACGCATGCCTTCCAGCCTTTCCTGCAGCCAGCGCTTCTCGTCATAGTCGGTCATGTACATGTACTCGACGCCGATCGTGCCGCAGTAGGTCTGCTTCAGCGTTTCGAGGATGTCGCTGAGCTTGGCGTTTTCCGGCAGGCCCTTGAGCGAACCGACGTTGAAGGTCTGCTTCAGGTCGGCATCGGTGAAACCGTAGAACGACGGCTCCAGTTCGTCGAGTTTCGGACGCGGCAGGCGCTTGAGCGGATCGAGATCAGCCCAGCGGGTACCAAGCGAACGGTAGGCAGTGACCAGTTGACCGACCGCGGATTGCTTGCGGTGTTCGGCGGAAGACGAGGCCGGCGCACTGTGCTTGAAGCCACCATCCTTCGCCAGTTCGGCAAAGGCGGCAACGACCGGCGCATGCGCCACGTCACGGGCGACGAAGCCCGGCATCTGGGCCAGGCGATCGAAATAATCCCGCCATTCCGGGGCAACGGAAGTCGGATCGTTCAGGTAGCTTTCATATACTTCTTCGACAAAGGGTGCGTTACCGCCAAAGTAAAGCGTGCTGTCGAACTTGTCATTCATCGTAGTCATAAGCGTCCCCTGTATGGGTTTTATTTTCCTGCGGCACGCATTGACGCGCACCGGTGATGCTCCGCATGTAAAAAAGGGCGGCCCGCGAGCCGCCCGTTTATTGTATTAGCCGCGCTGGGCAAGCGGTACCACGTCGCGCTTGGCTGCACCAACATACAACTGGCGCGGACGACCGATCTTGTATTCCGGATCGGAGATCATTTCTTCCCACTGCGTCATCCAGCCAACCGAGCGGGCCAGCGCGAAGATGCAGGTGAACATTTCGGTCGGGATGCCGATCGCCTTCTGGACGATGCCGGAGTAGAAGTCGACGTTCGGGTAGAGCTTCTTCTCGACGAAGTATTCGTCTTCCAGAGCGATCTTTTCCAGTTCCATCGCGAGCTTGAACAGGCGATCGTTTTCCAGACCCAGTTCCGACAGCACTTCGTTGCACACCTTGCGCATCAGCTTGGCGCGCGGGTCGAAGTTCTTGTAGACGCGGTGGCCGAAGCCCATCAGCTTGAAGGAATCGTTCTTGTCCTTGGCGCGCTTGATGTATTCACCAACGCGCGAGACGTCGCCGATTTCTTCCAGCATCTGCAGGCAGGCTTCGTTCGCGCCGCCGTGCGCCGGGCCCCACAGACAGGCGATACCGGCCGAGATACAGGCAAACGGGTTGGCGCCCGACGAACCGGCAAGGCGGACGGTCGAGGTCGAGGCATTCTGCTCGTGATCGGCGTGCAGCGTGAAAATGACGTCCAGGGCGCGGACCAGCACCGGGTTCGGCACATACTTCTCGCACGGCGAACCGAACATCATGCGCATGAAGTTGGCGGTGTAGTCGAGCTCGTTGTCCGGGTACATGAAGGGCATGCCGCGGTTGTACTTGTAAGCCATGGCGACGATCGTCGGCAGCTTGGCGACGATGCGGTTGAAGCTGATGTTGCGGTGTTCGGCATCGGAGTAGTCCATCGCTTCGTGATAGAAGGCAGACAGGGCGCCGACCACACCGACCATGACGGCCATCGGGTGAGCATCGCGACGGAAGCCGTTGTAGAAACGGGTCAGCTGATCGTGCACCATCGTGTGCTTCTTGATGGTGTTTTCGAACTTGACCTTCTGGGAGGCATCCGGCAATTCGCCATTCTTCAGCAGGTAGGCGACTTCGAGGAAGTTGCAGCTTTCCGCCAGTTGCTCGATCGGGTAGCCGCGATAGAGCAGTTCGCCCTTGTCGCCATCGATGAAGGTGATCTTGGAACGGCAACTCGCGGTAGACAGGAAACCGGAGTCATAGGTAAACAGCCCCGTCTTGCCGCCCAGGCTACGAATATCCACGCAATCATTGCCATGCGTCGGGGACATGATCGGGAAATCGACAGGTGCTAGTCCGTCGATGCTCAGGGTTGCCTTGCGTTCGGTCGTCATGGTTTTTCCCTTGTCAGGTGTTGGTTATCACTGCACTGCCAAATTTGGTCAATGTCACAACTTAGTGCATCAACCTTACTTAAGACTTACTCAGAGCTGCCGTAAGTTTCTGTTAACTCTCGCGTATCGCCACCAGAATCGGCAGATAGCGTGGATCCTCGCACTCCGTCTGGCCACTGATCAGGTACCAGAGATCGTGGTCTTCCATGTCGGCCATTTCCACGAACACCTGCTGCTGCTCGTCCGACAGCTTGGCGAACCCGTTATCCAGGAAACGCGTCAGCGCGATATCGAGTTCGAGCAGGGCGCGGCGGATGCAACGCCAACGCAGGCGTTCGTAGTCGGCTCTTTCCATCAGACGGCGCGGCGAACCATCAGGTCTTTGATCTTGCCGATGGCCTTGGTCGGGTTGAGACCCTTCGGGCACACGTCAACACAGTTCATGATGGTGTGGCAACGGAACAGGCGGTACGGGTCGTCGAGGTTGTCGAGACGCTCGTTGGTCGCCTGATCGCGCGTATCGGCGATGAAGCGGTAGGCAGCCAGCAGGCCGGCCGGGCCGACGAACTTGTCCGGATTCCACCAGAACGACGGGCACGACGTCGAGCAGCAGGCGCACAGGATGCACTCGTAGAGACCGTTCAGCTCTTCGCGGTCTTCCGGCGACTGCAGGCGTTCGCGTTCCGGCGGCGGATCGTTGTTGATCAGGTAGGGCTTGATCGAGTGGTACTGCTTGAAGAACTGGGTCATGTCGACGATCAGGTCGCGGATAACCGGCAGGCCGGGCAGCGGACGCAGCACGATCGGCTGCTTCAGTTCGTCGATGTCGGTCAGGCAGGCCAGACCGTTCTTGCCGTTGATGTTCATGGCGTCGGAACCGCAGACACCCTCGCGGCAGGAACGACGGTAGGACAGCGTGTCGTCCTTCGCCTTCAGCTTGGTCAGGGCGTCGAGCAGCTTGCGATCGGTCGGCTCGAGTTCGACCGAGATGTCCTGCATGTAGGGTGCGTCGTCCTTGTCCGGATCGTAGCGGTAGATGCTGAATTGAACCATGCGTTTGCTCATGTTCTTCTCCGTTAGTACGAACGCGTCTTCAGCGCGATGGGTTCGACGGTCAGCGGCTGCATGGTGACCGGCTTGTAGGTGATCGAGTTATCCACCGGATTGAACAGGGTGTGCTTCAGCCACTCGGCATCGTTGCGACCGTTCGGGAATTCCGGGGTATCCGGGGCGTCGTCGCGGACGTGGGCGCCGCGCGATTCCTTGCGGGCCTCGGCGGAGAGCATCGTTGCCTTGGCGACTTCGATCAGGTTTTCCATTTCGAGCGCTTCGGTACGGGCCGTGTTCCAGGCCATCGACTTGTCCTTGATCTCGAGCGCGCGGGCCGCCTTCTCGACTTCCAGGATCTTCTCGACGCCGGACTTGAGCAGGTCGCCGAAACGGAACACACCGGCGTGGTTCTGCATCGTGCGTTGCATGGCCAGACGGGTTTCGTGCACGTTGGCACCGCCCTTGCGGTTGTCGATGGCGGAAATCCGGGCCAGCGACTTCTCGGCAGCGTCCTTCGGCAGATCGCGGTGAGCCTGGCCGGTCTTGAGATCTTCGACCGCGGAGTCACCGGCCGACTTGCCGAAGACCAGCAGGTCGAGCAGCGAGTTGGTACCGAGGCGGTTGGCACCGTGCACCGAGGCGCAGGCGCATTCACCGGCGGCATAGAAGCCCGGGACGACGGTGTTGTGATCGCCGTTCTCGCTGACCACGACACGACCCGAGTAATGCGTCGGGATGCCGCCCATCTGGTAGTGACAGGTCGGCACGACCGGCAGCGGTTCCTTGATGCAATCGACGCCGGCGAATTGCAGGCCGATTTCACGGATACCCGGCAGGCGCTTCATGATGGTGTTCGGGTCGAGGTGGGTGATGTCGAGCAGGACGTAGTCCTTGTTGACGCCACAGCCGCGGCCTTCGTTGATTTCGGTGGTCATGGCGCGGGAAACCACGTCACGCGACGCCAGATCCTTGGCGTTCGGCGCGTAGCGCTCCATGAAGCGTTCCTTGTTGGCGTTACGCAGGATGCCGCCTTCGCCACGGACGCCTTCGGTGATCAGCACGCCGGCACCGGCGACGCCGGTCGGGTGGAATTGCCAGAATTCCATGTCTTCGAGCGGGATGCCGGCACGCGCCGCCATACCCAGGCCGTCACCGGTGTTGATGAAGGCGTTGGTCGAAGAGTAGAAGATACGGCCGGCACCACCGGTCGCGAAGATGGTGGCGCGGGTGTGGAAGATGACGACCTGACCGGTTTCCATTTCCATCGCCGTGACGCCGACGACATGACCATCAGCATCGCGGATCAGGTCGAGCGCCATCCATTCAACGAAGAACTGGGTATTGGCCTTGACGTTGCGCTGGTACATCGCGTGCAGCATGGCGTGACCGGTGCGGTCAGCGGCGGCACAGGAGCGACGCACCGGCTTTTCGCCGAAGTTCGACATGTGGCCGCCGAACGGACGCTGGTAGATCTTGCCGTCGTCGGTACGGTCGAACGGCATGCCGTAATGTTCAAGCTCGACGACGCACTCGTTGGCCTTGCGCACCATGAACTCGATCGCGTCCTGGTCGCCGAGCCAGTCGGAACCCTTGACGGTATCGTACATGTGCCAGTGCCAGTGATCTTCCTCGGAGTTGCCGAGCGATGCGGCAACGCCGCCCTGGGCGGCAACGGTATGCGAGCGGGTCGGGAAGACCTTGGACAGGACGGCCGTCTTGAGGCCGGCTTCGGACAACTGGATCGCGGAACGCAGACCGGCACCACCGGCACCGACGATGACCGCATCGAATTTCAGAACAGGAATACTCACGCTTACAGCCTCCAGAGAATCGCAGCAGCCCACGCGGCGTAACCCACCAGCGCGGCAATGGTCAGGACATGCAGGGTCAGGCGCAGGCCGACCGGTTTGATGTAGTCCATCCAGATGTCACGCACGCCGATCCAGGCGTGGTAGAACAGGCTGACGAAGAACAGGAAGGTAAAGAACTTGATGACGCCATTGGCGAAAACCGCCTGCCAGGCTTCAAAGGTGGAAGGACGAAACACCAGCAGCACGGCGGCCAGGATGACTGAATAAACAGCCATGATGACGGCAGTGGCGCGCTGTGCGACCCAGTCCTTGAGGCCGTAATGGGCGCCGACAACGATACGGTTGATCACAGCAGAACCCCCCACAGAATGATGCTCAGCGGAATGCTGACCGCGAACACGGCAGCGGCGGACTTGCGTGCCTGCGGCTTATCGACGCCGACATGGACGTCCATCAGCAGGAAACGGATGCCGGCGCAGAAATGGTGCGCATAGGCCCAGATCAGACCCGCCAGAATCAGCTTGACCGGCCAGGAAGCCACCAACCCCTGAAAGACCGCAAAAGTCTCCGGCGAGGTCACGCTGGCCTGAAAGAGCCAGAGAATGACCGGCAACATCAGGAACAGCCCCGCCCCGCTCACCCGGTGGAAGATGGAAACCTTGCCCGGAAGCGGCAATTTGTAACTACGCAGCGAAGCCAGGTCCAGATTTCTTGGACGCTCCTTCTTTATCATCATCTCTGCCATGAAGATATTCCCTCGCGAAGAGTGCGGATTTCCGCTTGTATGTGGTTTGAAAAGAGCCGTAATTATACAGTCAAACGAGCCCCGATGCGCCAGTTGGCGGCCCTTGCAGCAGTTTCAGCGATCACCCCAGTTCGTTTCGGTAATAATGGTTGCGCGTGCAGTACAGGCCCTTGCGCCACTCCACCGGCCGATTGCCGTAGGTGTAGGCGGTGCGCTCGACCAGCAACAGCGGCTCGCCGCACTGCACGCCGAGCAGCGCCGCGCATTCCTCGTCGGCGGCCACGGCACGCAAATGTTCTTCGGCGCTGATCATGCGTACGCCGAAATCACTCTCCAGCAGGCTGTACAGCGAACGCTCGCCGGCACGCAACAGTTCTAGCGTCAAGCCCGGAAAAAACTCCGCCTGCAGGAAAATCTGGTCGAAGACGACCTTCTCGCCGCCAAAACGCAGCAAACGCTTGATATGCACCACCGCCCCCCCTGGCGCCAGACCGAACACCGCCGCCACCTCGGGCGGCGCATCGACCACCTGGCAATAGAAGGGTTCGCTGACCGACGGCACGGCGATGCCGTCATTCGGCATCAGGCGCAGGAAACGATAGTAGGCACGCGGGTCGCTATGGGTGGAAACGAAGGTTCCCTTGCCCTGCCGCCGCACCAGCAGGTTCTCCGCCGCCATCTCGTCGATGGCCTTGCGCACCGTCCCCTGACTGACATTGAAGCGCTGCGCCAGCTCGCCTTCGCTGGGAATCACATCACCCGGGCGCCACTCGCCGCGCTCGAGACAGCCGATCAGGAAATCCTTGATCTGGCGGTACAAGGGGCTGAAGGTCGGCGCGGATGCGCGGGCAGCGGAACGCAGGGTCTCTCGGGTCATGGGCCTCGATTTCAGCATAATTCAGCGCCAGCGTCCACCAAAAGTTGTCTTATATAAGACACATGAATCAATTGACACGGATAGACCGAGCTTCTAACATCGTGAATTCCGCTAGCCGATCCGACGCAAGGAGAATTCGTCGGCTCCCGGAATCGACCAATAATTCAACCAAGCTGCTTTAAATTCAGGAGCGATACATGTCCAAAGCCCCCATGCGCGTCGCCGTGACCGGCGCCGCCGGTCAGATCGGTTATAGCCTGCTGTTCCGCATTGCCTCGGGCGAAATGCTCGGCAAGGACCAGCCGGTCATCCTGCAACTGCTCGACCTGCCGCAAGCCCAGAAGGCCGTGCAAGGTGTGATGATGGAACTCGACGACTGCGCCTTCCCGCTGCTCGCCGGCATGGTCGCCACCGACGACCCGAACGTCGCCTTCAAGGACGCCGACGTCTGCCTGCTGGTCGGTGCCCGTCCGCGTGGCCCCGGCATGGAACGTGCCGACCTGCTGCAAGCCAACGGCGCGATCTTCACCGTTCAGGGCAAGGCCATCGCCGAGAACGCCAAGGAAGACGTCCGCGTGCTGGTCGTCGGCAACCCCTGCAACACCAACGCCTACATCGCCCGCGCCGCGGCGATCAAGGTTGGCCGCACCAACCCGAACAACTACCACGGCATGCTGCGTCTCGACCATAACCGCGCGCTGACCCAACTGGCCCAGAAGTCCGGCCGCGCCGTCTCCTCGCTCAAGCAACTGGTCGTCTGGGGCAACCACTCGCCGTCGATGTACGCCGACTACCGCTTCGTCACCTCGAACGGCGACAGCGTCAAGGACATCATCAACGACGCCGCCTGGAACAACGACGTCTTCCTGCCGACCGTCGGCAAGCGCGGCGCCGCGATCATCGACGCCCGTGGCCTGTCGTCCGCCGCTTCGGCCGCCAACGCCGCCATCGACCACGTCCGCGACTGGGTCCTCGGCTCCGACGAATGGGTCACGATGGGTATCCCGGCCCCGGCCGACAACGGCTACGGCATCCCGGAAGGCCTGGTCTTCGGTCTGCCGTGCGAGTGCAAGAACGGTTCCTTCACCCTGATCAAGGGCCTGGAAATCGACGAATACTCCAAGGGCAAGATCGCCATCACCCTGAAGGAACTGGAAGACGAACGCGCCGCCGTTGCCGGCATGCTGTAATCGTTCTTCGGCACCAACAGAAGGCCGCGGTAAAATACCGCGGCCTTTTTCATTTATCCGACGATATTCCATGCGCCATCCCAAGCACGTCCTGTTCGCGGGCGAAAAGCCCTTCCCCATCCTGCCCGCCGTCGATCATTACGCGGGTTCGGAAAAGCTGATGCGCAAGGCCCTGCAACTGCAGCAGGAACTCGGGCCGATCTTCGACATCACCTGCGACTGCGAGGACGGCGCGCACGCCGGCGCCGAACGCGAACACGCCGCGATGGTGGTGGAGGTCATCAACAGCGCGGACAACCGATTCAACCGCGTCGGCGCGCGCATCCACGACGTCACCCATGGTCACTGGCGGAGCGACCTGGAAATCCTGGTCGGCGGTGCCGGCAACCGGCTGCCCTTCATCACCCTGCCCAAACCCTGCGGCGTCGGCGATGTCCAGACGCAACTCGAGGCGCTGCGCGAGATCGAGCGCGCCGCCGGCGTCGAGCGACGGATTCCGGTGCATGTGCTGATCGAGACCCACGGCGCGCTGCGCGAAGTCTGGGAAATCGCCGCCCTGCCCGGCGTCGAATCGCTCGACTTCGGCCTGATGGACTTCGTCTCCGGCCACCACGGCGCGATCCCCGGCAGCGCGATGAAGAGCCCCGGCCAGTTCGAACATCCGCTGGTCGCCCGCGCCAAGTGCGAGATCAGTGCCGCCGCGCTGGCCTGTGGCGTTGTCCCCGCACACAACGTCACCACCGAACTGAAGGACATCGAAACCATCCGCAACGACGCGCTGCGCGCCCGTCGCGAATTTGGCTTCCTGCGCATGTGGAGCATCCACCCGAACCAGATCCAGCCGATCGTCGAGGCGATGCGCCCCGACTTCTCCGAGGTCGAAGCCGCCACGGAAATCCTGATCGCCGCCCAGGACAAGGACTGGGGCCCGATCCAGCACGCCGGCAAGCTACACGACCGCGCCTCCTACCGCTATTACTGGGAGTTGCTCGAGCGCGCCCACGTCACTGGCATGGACCTGCCCGATACCGCCCGGCAACGCTTCTTTGCCTGAACAGCTACCCATCCTTTACCGCGACGAGCACATCGTCGTCATCGACAAGCCGCCCAACCTGCTCGTCCATCGCTCGGAAATCGACCGCCACGAGACGCGCTTCGCGATCCAGCTACTACGCGACCAGATCGGTCAGAAGGTCTGGCCGGCGCATAGACTCGATCGCGGCACTTCGGGCGTCCTGCTCTTTGGTCTTTCTGCAGAGATCGCCAGCGCGCTCGGCCGGCAATTTGCCGAAGGCACGGTCGCCAAGCGTTACCTCGCCGTCGTGCGCGGCCATCCGCCGGCAAGTGGCAGCATCGATCACGCGCTGACCCGGCAGCGCGACGATTACGAATTCCAGGGCGAACGCAGCAGCCAGGAAGCGCAGCCGGCGCTGACCCACTACCGGCGGCTGGCGACGATCGAACTGCCGGTCGCCGTCGACCGCTACCCGAGCAGCCGCTACGCCCTGCTCGAACTCAACCCGGTCACCGGCCGCAAGCACCAGTTGCGCCGCCACCTCAAACACATCGCCCACCCGATCATCGGCGACGCGACCTACGGCAAGGGCCGCCACAACCGCTACTTCGCCGACGAGTTCGACTGCCACCGGCTGCTGCTGGCGTGCACCCGCCTCGCCTTCCGACACCCGGTCACACAACTGGCGATCGCCATCGACGCCCCACCGGGCGGCGAATTCGCCGCCCTGCTCGAACGCTTCGGCTGGCCCGCAGTTCAGTAACCGATCGAGTTTTCCAGCGCTTCCAGGCGCTCGATGTCGTGTTCGAGCTGGACCAGATCGCGGCCCAGCGCGTCGCGTGCCGACACCATGCCGATCGCCCGCCCGTCGGCATCGACCACCGGCACATGGCGGAAGCCACCCTCGGCCATCAGCAACAAGGCGTGCGCCAGCGGCCGGTCGGCCCGGACACATTGCGGGTCGCGCACCATCACCGCCGAGAGCGGCGTGGTATCGGGATCGAGCGCGCCGGCCAGCACCTTGTTGAGCGCATCGCGCTCGGTGAAGATGCCGACGGTCCGCCCACCGTCGACGATCAGCAGGGCACCGATCCGTTTACTCGCCATCAACTGGCAGGCGGCGCGTACGGAAGTTTGCGGCGTTGCCGTCACCAGCGGACGGTCGGCAATGATTTCAAGCAAAGGGCGTGCAGTCATTTCGGGTCTCCTCATCGTTATGGGTCCGGGACGTCGTGTCGCCGGCCGGCGCCTGGCCAAGGCCAGTCTGCCGCTGCCATATTGAGATTTTATGAAGCCGACCGCAAGCCGCTCACGGCTTCAGTTCGTAGACCACGCGGACGCGGGCGTCGGCCCGGCTCAACTCGACGAAACCAATGCCGCCCGGGCGCGCCGCCACCCATTTGAGGACATCTTCGGAGCTATCGACGCGCGGCGGCGCCTGCATGCGCCCGGTAAAAATCTGCCGCGACCAGTAGGCGTTGATTTCGGAAAGATCCTTGCCGACCAGCAAGCGGTAGAACTGCGCCCGCTGCGGGTTGGCGTCGACCAGGTCGACCGGCTGCACCTCAGTGCCATTGAAGAACTGGCGATTGCGCCCGAAAAAGATGTTGATCACTTCGTTGCGCGTCATCGCCGCCACCCCACTGCGCGCATTGACGACGACGACCAGTTCGGCGGTCGCCACGCTGCTGCCCAGGCAAAAGGCAGTCAGCAGCAGGAATCTCAGCCAGCGTCCAATCATGCGTTCAGAAAACGAAGTCCAGACTCATCGAGAAAACGTTCATCCGCCCATCCCAGTTCGCCCGATCGTCGCGCCGGTAGGGAAAGAGCGACGACGCCGAACCGCGCACGCCATCCCACTGTGCCTTGAGCGCCACGTTGCGGGCGAAATCCCAGCGCACCCCGGCGAAGACGGTGTCCTGATCGGAATGCGAATCCTCCATCACGTAATTCACCACTGCGCTTGCCGAACGCCCCCGGCGATGCGAACGCACCGTCGAATAGCCCAGATAGGGCGTCCAGTCGGCAAGCCGGTAACCGAACAGGAAATAGGCGGCATCCGAACTTTCAAGCGCGTGCGAACCCTGCTCGATATGGTTGAGCATCAACTGCGCCTGCACCGGCCCCCGGTCATAGACCACGCCGAACGAGTAATAGTGGGTACGAGTGCCGCGAGCCCGCAGGTAATCGGCATCGGCGGCCGACAGCGTCAGCCCTTTTTTCGCCATCACCGTCGCCACCGGCAGATCGTGCTCGAAGCGGATGTTGGCGTAGCTGCCACGCACCTGCCAGTGCCCCGACTGATATTCCAGATAGCCGCCGGCCATCGGCGAATTGCGGATGTTCCACTGTTCGTCGCCCAGCGGAATGCTGCCGCGCGACAGGCCGTAAAACGCCTTGCCGCGGATGATGCCTTCGCCGAGCGGCAGGGTCAGCGCAACATCGCCGCCATGGATGCTGTAGAAAGGCAGGTACCAGAAATAATCGCCGGGTGGCCGCACGGTCAGGAAGGAATAGCCGACCCAGCGCGAATCGGCCATCATGAAAAACTCGGTACCCAGTCGCCCGGCGCGCAGGCTCAGGTTCGGCGTCGGATCGTACTTGACGAAGGCCCAGGCCAGTTGCGGCTTGAAACTGCGGTGCTGGTCATAGCGACTGATCGCCTGCACCGCCACCAGCCATTGCGGCGTTGCCTGCCAGTCGGCCTGCAGACCGAGCACGCTGTCGGTCTTCGCCGTCCATTCGTCGGTTGCCCCGCGCGCCTGCGACAAGTCGCGAACGAACTCGACATCGTCGGTCGTCGTGCGCACGGCGCCCAGCGTACCGAAACCGCGAACCGTGAAATTCCCTTCGTCTTCCGCCTGAACGCCGCCAGCAGCAAACACCTGCAGGCAGGCCGCCAGGATCACGGCTCGTCGGCCGGCACCGGATCGATCACTGCGTTTCAGCATGAACATTTCTGGCGAAATCTCCCGGCCGGCTGACGGCCCGCTCGTTATCCGAGAACCCGGTGGCACGCCGCCGGACTGACCAGGCTCAAGCCTGGACGACCGTCGGCAGGGCGATCTGGTTATCGGTACTGAATTGATAATCCTTGAAGATGTGCTCGGCAGTCAGCATCTGGTAGCTGCCGTCGGCCAGCTTGTGCGTGGTGTCCTTCAGACGCCAGGTCAGTTGACCGCAGGTCCAGATTTCAAAGTTGCGCATGTGCGTACACAGACAGGTCTTGTCCATCACCTTGACCTTGCGGGCTCCCGGATGCAGCGCCACCTCGCGGTTGTAGGCGGTGATGTAGGAACACTTGCCGGCGGCGTCGAGCAGGTAACCGTAGGCTTCGCAGTTCGGCCGGATACCGTCGCCGATGCCGGGACTGGACTTGATCATGCGCATCGGGTAGCCGGTCGGCGAAATCTGGTTGACCTCGATGTCGTCCTCGGTCGCCTTGAAATATTCCTGCTTGGCCGCCGTCGGCAGACCGCATTCCTCGGCCACCGTGAAACGCGTCGCCACCTGCACGGCAGCCGCACCGGCATCAAGGAACTGCGCCGCGTCGGTACCGGTGAAGATGCCGCCGGCCGGAATCACCGGAATGTCCAGATGTTCGTTCTTCAGGTACAGCATCACCTCGGCGACGATGGTCGCCAGGTCGTACTGCGCCCAGTCCATGCCGAAACCGAGGTGGCCGCCGGCGAGCGGGCCTTCGACGACGATGAAATCGGGCAGGCGGTTGGTGCGGGCGCTCTTCTTGAGGAAAAGTTGCAGGGCGCGCACGGACGAGACGATGATGCCCAGCTTGGCGTCGCGGAAGCGCGGGTGGTCCTCGATCAGCGCGAAGGAACCGAGGTGCAGGCCGGCCGCCAGCGTGATGCCGTCAATGCCGGCATCGAGCGCGGCCGACATGCGGACCTTGAGGGTCTCGCGCGGCGCGTTCATGGTCAGCTTTTCCATGCAGTTGATGAAGACCATGCCGCTGCCCTGCTTGCGCGTCATCGTCGCCTCGACGTGCAGACGGGTGGCTTCCTCGAGGCGACCGAGGTCGAACTTGACCGACGACTTGTCCTCGTTGTTCACGTTGTACTTGTACAGCGCGAGCTTTTCCTTGACGTGCTTGGTATCGTAACGGCGATCGGAAACGGTGTTGATCATCGCATCCGAAATATGGCCGACGCCGCCGAGCCGGGCGGCCTCCAGTGCCAGATCGGCCGTCGAAATGTCGACACCCATGCCGCCGATCATGATGGGAACCAGCTCGTGCTTGCCAAATCGCAAGCGGAAGTCATCCACACGCTTCATCTTCATCCTTGGAAAAACCGTCCGTCGCGATTCATCTCCCCCTCGCTGACGGGCAAGCTTGGGATTTTACGCCAATGTCCCGGCGCCTGCTTGCCGCCATCGGATAAATCAAAGAATCGACCACTCCCGCTTGGTAAAGTTGCGACGTATTTTGCTGATCCCTCCCGTTTCCCGGAGTTCCCATGTCGCTTCTCACGCACCCACTCTGGCGGGTCGGCTTTCGCCCCTTTTTCCTCCTCGGCATGCTCGCCGGTGCCATCCTGCCGGTTGGCTGGGCACTGCTCTTCGGCGGCCACGCCGGTCTTGCCGCGAGTCCGGTCGAGCCCTTGCGCTGGCACGCACACGAGATGTTCTACGGTTTCGGCTGGGCGATCCTCGGCGGCTTCCTGCTCACCGCCACCAAGAACTGGGTCAATGTGCGCGGCCACCACGGCGGCCGGCTCATCTTCCTCAGCGTTGCCTGGCTGCTCGAACGCACCACCCTGCTGCTCGGCGCCGACTGGCCGGTGGTGCTGTGCCTGCTCGGCGAACAGCTCTTCCTCGGCAGCATCGTCGCCCTGCTGCTGTGGACGCTGATCCGCCACCGCAACCAGGACAGCTACCGCGACAACCTCTTCTTCATCGTCCTGCTGCCGGTCTTCATCGTCGCCAAGACGCTGCTGCTGCATGGCGATTTCACCGCCGGCACGACGATGACCCTGGCCCTGTTCCGGCTCGCCTTCCTGCTCATGCTCGAACGCACGCTGAGCCAGTTCATGCGCGCTGCCTTCCAGGTCGAGATCCGCCGCGACGCCCGGCTCGACCTGGCGATCAAGGGGCTCGGCCTGCTGCTGGTGGCCGCCCCCTGGCTGCCCGGCGCGCTGGCCGCCGGCCTGGCACTGGCGCTCGCCGCCCTGCTCCTGATCCGCCTGCCCTTCTGGCACCCGCTGCGCGCGCTGCGCCGGATCGACATCGGCATCATGTTCGTCGGCTACCTGGCGATAGCCGGGCAATTGCTGCTGCATGCCTGGGAATATTTCTTCGGCCCGGCCTGGGTCGGCACCCTGCCGACCCACCTGTTCACTTTCGGCGCGATGGGCTGCGTCATCCCGGCGATGATCGTCCGCATCGCCAAGGGACATACCGGGCGCAAGGTGAGTTTCGACGCCGCCGACCGCGGCGTGCTCTATCTCATGCTGGCGGCGCTGGCGATCCGCACCCTGCTGCCGCAACTGGCGCCGACGCACTACCTGCTGTGGATAGACGCCGCCGCCCTCTGCTGGCTGCTCGCCTTCGGCCTGCTCGCCTGGCGCTACGTGCCGCTCCTGCTGGCGCCGCGCATCGACGGCCGTGAGCACTGATCGCTGATTAGAGCACGGCTTCGAACAACTCTAGTTGCGGCGGCCCGAGATAGAAATCGCGCGGCGACTGGCCGGCCTGCATGTGCGCCTTGCGGAAGGCATCCGACTTCGTCCAGTCGGCGAAAGCCTGCTCCGATTCCCAGACCGTATGCGAGGCAAACAGGGTGCGCTCGTCGTTGCTGTCGCCGCGCAGCAGGTTGAAGGAAACGAAGCCCGGCACCTCGTGCAGGTAGCTGTTGCGGTTGCGCCAGTGGGCGACGAAATCGTCCTCCTTGCCGAGGGCGATGCGGAAACGGTTCATGGCGAGAAACATGGATGGAAGCTCCCGATTCAAATGGAATTAACGACCGTACCCTCGCGCCAAACGGATTCGGCCCGAAAGGTCCGCACCAGTGACGAAGCCGGCTCCGGCAATTCTACAAGGCATTGCCGGAGCCCCGTGAGACGCTGCCAGCGGCCGCCACGGGAAGCTCGGCGGGCAGGCCTGGCACGCCTGTAAAACAACGTGGCAAACATGGTCTTTAGTGCTTAAACTGCTGCCACTTTGCCAAGGACCCCGACCGTTTTCCCGCCCGAATGAAGCCCCGCAAGACCCTGAGCCGGATTTTGCTCGCCAACATGCTGCTGGTATCGACGCTGGCCTGCGTACTGATCGGCAGCCTGTGGATCGCCCAGGAAATTCTCGCCTTCAACGCCGAAGTCGCGGCGATGAGCGAGCGTCTGCTCGCCGAGCGCAAGGCGCGCATGCAACAGGAAGTCGACGCGGCAGCGGCCTATCTCGAGTTCATGCGCGGCCAGACCGAGGAGCGGACGCGGCGCATCATTCGCGAGCGGACGCTGGAAGCGCATCGCCTGGCCACCTACCTGTACGACCACTACAAGAACAAACTGGCGCCCGCCGAACTGCAGGACATGGTGCGCGAAGCCTTGCGCCCGATCCGCTTCCTCGACGGACGCGGCTACTATTTCGCCACCCGGCTTGATGGCATGGAAATGCTGTGCGCCGCCTGCCCGGAACTCGAGCAGAAAAACCTGCTCGACCTGCGCGACGCCAGCGGCGCCTACGTCATCCGCGACATGGCGGAACTGGTCAGGAAGGATGGCGAAGGGTTCTACCGCTACACCTGGAGCAGACCGGGCGCCCCGGGGAAGGAACACGCCAAGCTTGCTTATGTGAAGCACTTTGCCCCTTTCGACTGGTTGATCGGCACCGGCGAATACCTGGAGGACACCGAAGGCGATCTGCAGCGCGAGGCACTCGACTGGATCCGCCGCATCCGTTACGACGGCGATGCCTATCTTTTCGCCGGAGACTGGAGCGGCGTGGCCTTGTCCGGCCCCGGCACCGGCAAGAACATGCTGGCGGTAAGCGACCCGAACGGCGTCATGATCGTCCAGGAACTGATCCGCCTGGCGCAACAAGGCAGCGGTTTCGTCAATTACCTGATGCCGAAAATCGACGGACAACGCCCGGCGCCGAAGATCAGCTATGCCCGCGGCCTGCCCATGTGGAAGTGGTACATCGGCACCGGCATCTATATCGACGATATCGACAATCTGGTTGCCGAAGCCCGCCAGCGGGCGCGCAACGAGCTGCTCTGGAACATCGCCAAGATCTGCGGCATCCTGTTCCTGCTCTGGTTGGCCGCCTTTGGCTTGGCCGGCCGGCTGAACGTACGGACGCGGGCGATGATCGCGGAATTTTCCGGCTTCTTCAGTCGCAGCGCCGACGACCAGACCGAGATGCCGCTCGCTTCGCTCGACATCGCGGAATTCCGCGAACTGGCGGAAGGCGCCAACCGCATGATCACGCGCCGGCGCAAGGCGGAGGAAACCTTGCGCGAGTACCAGGAGCAGCTCGAAAAAATCGTCGAATCGCGCACCCGCGACCTCAATCTGGCCAAGGAAGCGGCCGAAGCGGCAAGTCGTGCCAAGAGCACCTTCCTCGCCAACATGAGCCACGAACTGCGCACGCCGATGAATGCCATCATGGGCATGGCGGCACAGGCCAGACGGCGCAGCAACGAACCGCAACTCGGCGAGCATCTGGGCAAGATCGAGCAGGCATCGCAGCATCTGCTCGCCGTCATCAACGACATTCTCGACATCTCCAAGATCGAAGCCGAACGCCTGACGCTGGAAATGACGCATTTCCGCCTCGGCGAAGTCCTGGAAAAGGTCATCTCCCTGCTTGATCACAAGGCGAAGGAGAAGGGAATCGCGCTGCGTACCGAACTGCCGCCGGAAATTGCCCGCCTGGTGCTGATCGGCGATCCTTTGCGCCTCGGTCAGGTACTTCTCAACCTGCTCGGCAACGCCGTCAAATTCACTGAGCGGGGCAGCATCGACCTGCGCCTGCGGCGGATCGACGATCTCCCCGACAGCGTCCGGCTGCGCTTCGAAGTCGCCGACACCGGCATCGGCATCACCGCTGAAGACCAGCAACGCCTGTTCACGGCGTTCGAACAGGCCGATGGCTCGATGACGCGCAAATATGGCGGCACCGGACTCGGGCTGGCCATCAGCAAGCGCCTGGTCGAGATGATGGGCGGAGAAATCGGCGTGACCAGCCAGCCGGGCAGCGGCAGCAGCTTCTGGTTTACCGTCAAGCTCCAGCTCGACACGGAAACCCACCTGCCGCCCCCGAGCCAGCCCGCCAGCCCGCCGCTGACGCAGGCCGAAACCCGCCTGCAGACGGAATTCGCTGGCCAGCGCATCCTGCTGGCGGAAGACGAGCCGATCAACCGCGAAGTCTCTTGCGGCCTGCTGGAAGACGTCGGGCTGTGCGTGGATATTGCCGTCGATGGCAGTCAGGCCGTCGATCTTGCCCGGCAACACTCATACGCGCTGATCCTGATGGACATGCAGATGCCCTGCCTGAACGGCATCGACGCGACGCGCGCCATCCGCGCCCTGCCCGCCCACGCCGATACGCCGATCCTGGCGATGACGGCCAATGCCTTTGCCGAAGATCGCCAGGCCTGCCTCGACGCGGGGATGAACGACCACCTCGGCAAACCGGTCGCCCCCGACCACCTGTACGAAACCCTGCTGCGCTGGTTGAGCAAACCCGGGGCCTGAGCCCGGCCCGCCAACGCTACTCCGCCTGCTCCAGCGCCCGGAACATCGAGCAGCGCCGGAACACCGCCTCGCCCGCCGCCACCTGTTTCTGGCTGCAGTATTTGGCGACCAGCTTGGCCAGCCCCTTGATGTCGCGCCCCGACGCCTGCGGGAAGATGTCGGGCAGGCGCTCAAGCAATTCCGGTGCAACCACAAGGCCGAACTGCGCCGCCATCACCCCCCAGATTTTCCGGCGGTCTTCCCGGCTCGGCGCGTGGAAGCGGATCAGCGCGATGCAGCGCGAGACGATCGCCTCGTCGATGTCGTCCACCCGGTTGGTCGTCAGGAACAACAGCCCGTTGAAATACTCCAGCACGCGCAGAAAGACGCCGACCACCGCGTTCATCGTGATGTTGTCGTCGCGCCGCTTGATGTAGACATCGGCCTCGTCGATCAGCATCACGGCGCCCCAGCGCTGGGCGCGGGTCAGCACCTCCTTCAGCATCTTTTCCATCTCCGCCACGTTCAGCCCGAGCTGGCCGGAATGCACGCGGTAGAGCGGGCGGCGGATGATCTCCGAGTACACCTCGGCGGTCAGCGTCTTGCCCACCCCCGGTGGCCCGGCGCAGAGCACCGTCGTGCCGCCCGACTTGCCGGCGACGATGTCGTCCATCAGCACGTCCATCTCGGCGGTCAGGATGTCGATCAGGTCGGTCTGCTCCGGCGGCAGTACCAGCTTGTCCTTCAGTTCCGGCTGGTAGGCGTAGGGCGCGATGTCGTCCACATGGACCCAGACGTAATGGTGCAGGTCGAGGTGGAACATCAGGATGAAGAAATGCACCGGCAGTTCGGTAAACAAGCCCTTGGCGATGCCGTCGCGGGTTTCCTCGACTTCCGCCTCCTCCTTGCCGGAAAGGCGCGAGTTGCGCTGCACGCGACGCACGAACTTGGCCAGGATGTCACCGGTGGCGTCCATCGCCAGCACGCGCTCGCCGAGGATGCCCTCGTCGTTGACCAGGCGCGCCGGCGAACCGGTCGACGAGAGGACGATCTGGTCCTTGCGCGAATAATCGGTGTCGCGGTGCGTCGCCGTCGGGTTCTCGGCGAACCAGCCGGTGCCGCTCCCGGAAAACTGGGCGCCGTACTGCGCTCGCCACTCGAAATAGCGCGCCGCGCCTTCCTCGTAGGCCGCCAGCAAGGCCGGCGTCTCCTTGACAAAGCCCTTGCCGGCAAGGATTTCGGCGACCGTGTGGCCAGCGATGTCGGGGCCGGAAATGCGCAAGGTCGCCGTCGCCATCTTCGCCCGCGAATTGGCCCGCAGTTCGAGGAAGATCTTGCCCGTTTCCTCCTCCGACGGCGGCGTGTAATCGAGCCGCGCCACCACCCAGGCCAGCGGCTTGCCGGTGATCGCCGCCGAAAACAGCCAGCCGCGTTCGCTGCCGTCGGCCAGGTAGCGAGCAATGGCCGGCACCGCCATTTCCAGCTCTTCGGCCTCAAAGCGATGCCCGGTCTCGGCCAGCGCCGCGCGCAGCGTCGCTATCTGCGCTGCCTGCGCGCGCAACTCGCGGTCGCCAGCCGCGTACTGCGCCTGCAGCAAGTCCAGTTCGGCGGCTTCCAGTTGGGCGAAGGAAACCTCGACCCGGTTGCCGAAACGCAATTGCTCGCGCAAGTGCGCCAGGCGCGGAAAGGCTGCGAGCAGCGGTTCAATGTGGCGGCGTTCGATCGACAACTTCATCGGCGGATTCCCCCGAGATTGGCTTGTTGCTTCGTCAAGCCAGTTTCATGCCTTGCCGCTCACCCGCCAAACACCAGAAAAATCATGCGCTTGCGCGCCGACGATTTTGTCGCACCTGCAACACGTGGGACAATCGCGCCCCGTTCCCGGAAAAATCACCATGCACCCGCGCAACAAGAATGCCGACGGCTACGACCTCGCCGCCCTCACCGCGACCTCGGCCGCGCTCGCCAAATACCTGAAGACCACGCCGGCCGGCGAGCCGACCATCGACTTCGCCAACCCGGCGGCGGTCAAGGCGCTCAACCGCGCGCTGCTCATGCACCACTACGGCGTCAAGGGCTGGGAGATTCCGGAAGGCTACCTGTGCCCGCCGATCCCCGGCCGCGCCGACTACCTGCACGCGCTGGCCGACCTGCTCGCCACCTGCAACAAGAAAGCCGTCCCGACCGGCCCCGGCGTGCGCGCGCTCGACATCGGCACCGGCGCCAACCTGGTCTATCCGCTGATCGGCCACGCCGAATACGGCTGGTCCTTCCTCGGCGTCGACATCGACGAAGCGGCGCTCGCCAACGCCCAGAAAATCCTCGCCAAGAACCCGGAACTCGCCGGCAGCATCGAACTGCGCCACCAACCGGTCTGGGACAACATCTTCACCGGCCTGCTGCGCAGCGGCGAAAGCTTCGACGTCTCGCTGTGCAACCCGCCCTTCCACAACTCGCCGGACGAAGTCCTCGCCGTCAGCCAGCGCAAATGGAACAACCTGGGCAAACCCGGCGCCAGGAAGGGCAGCACCCAGCCGCGCCTCAACTTCGGCGGCGGCGGTACCGAACTCTGGTGCAACGGCGGCGAACGCGCGTTCGTCAAATCGATGATCGAGCAAAGCACGCAGATCCCGAAGCGCGTGCTGTGGTTCACCTCGCTGCTCTCGAAAGCCGACAACCTGGTGCACATCGAAGCCGCGCTGAAAAAGGCCAAGGTCGTCGAATCGCGCATCCTGCCGATGACCCAGGGCCAGAAACAAAGCCGCATCGTCGCTTGGACCTTCTGCGCCAACGGCGAACGGGAGAAATGGCGGCGGGAACGGTGGGCAAAGAGCGAGGGAATCACCGCTGAAAACGGGGAAGGTCTGCCGGCCGAAAACTGACGACCGGCGCCGTCCGGACGTGATGATCAGCGAGTAAAATCAATCAAAACATGGTGATTTTTATCGCCACGAAGGCACTGCAGCGCGCATTCGACAAAGGTGATCAGACTTGATTTTCCATTCTTGCCGAAAATCGAGGTTGGCCTCTTTATCCGCTTTATCCGGGATCGTCGGGTGCGGTTTTTTCGTTTTTGTTGCCATAAACGTTGGCGGAAAGCAGTGCGTATTCGGGGCGGGTGATGGTCGTCATAATCAGTGATCCTGAGATGAGTTGTTTTCTTTGCCAGCGTTGAGTCTTTTCTTGGCTTCTTCGAGTCGTTTGAGCGTTTCCTCTCGGCTAGGATTAACGCTTACCGGAATTTTCTTTTGCCAATACCCGCAGAACTCGAGACCCCAGCGAAACAAATCCTCATTCCTTGCTCTTTGCTTGGTGCGCGGATCAATGGCTGTGCGCTCATAGTGAGCCTGAATGCTCTCCGGATTCGTTCTATTGTCCCGGGCGCTCCTGGCATACCGGTCATATGGGCGATCGTCTTGCCCATTGAGTCTCAGCAACCCCTTGGTGTCGTCTTCAGGATTGTGCCCCCATGGATCGATTTCCAGATTCCTTCGAATACGGCCTAGCGGCGCGTCAGATTGAGGAATTTCAACCCATTTAGCATTGGCCCACTTCAGTATCTGAATGGCGTAGTCTTCGGGTTTCTTGGTGGAGCATGCCTGAATGCTTTCCGCGTATCGCACGAGATAGAACACCCCGTCCACGCGGTCGAAGCTCATCGGTGACCGATAGACACCGAAATCGCCCTTCCAATAGACCCCTTCGGGGTCATAGCGCAGTTCGCCGTCGATATACGCACCACGCTTTGAATCTGGAAATCCGCCGCTTTTGGCGCGAGCCTTTCTCCAAACCACGATCACGCTGCCGTCGCTAAGTTTGACTTCCTCTTTCCATTCGGCAGTGTCAATACCTTTACTACAGGCAGGCAAAGCGGTTATGCCGATAACAAAATGCGAAATGCATGCACAAACGTTTGTTGAAATTGAGCCGCCCCATTACCCGAAATCGCAAAAGGTTGAGCATCTCGCTATAGAAGCTCCCTGTGGGTGGGACGTATTCATTCTTAAAAGCCATGGCAATGCTCCTTATTTCAATCTCGATAGCGCAAAAAGGCCCTGACTCAAATTTTCCCAAATTTTCCTCAGCCGCGCCTCGACTTCGGCGGCGGCACCGAACTCTTGCGCAACGACGGCGGGAACGCTGAGCAAAGACTGAGGGAATCGCCGCTGAAAACGGGGAAGGCCTGCCGGGAGAAAACTGACGCCCCACACCGGCCGGACGTGATGATTGGCGAATAAAATCAATCAAAACATGTTGATTAATTTCAACTGAACATGTAGATTGTTTTCGGCAAAACATGGCGATCAATCACAACCCCGCAGGTGACCTATGGCGCGCCCCCGACTTACCCCCCGACAAAAACTCGCCCGCGCCCTGACTGAACTGCACGGCGTACTCGGCGCCGACCGCGGCGTAGTGCGGGGGCCGCAACTGACCAACGCCAATCGCGTGCTGCTGCTGGAAACCGGCTATCTGCGAGAAATCCTCAAGGGCTGGTATTTCGTCTCCGACCCGACGGCCGAGGCCGGCGACACCACCCCGTTCTACGCAAACTTCTGGGAATACCTGGCGCGCTATCTCGGCGAACGCTTCGCCACCGGCTATTGCCTGACCGCCGAGCATTCGCTGCTGCGGCACGCCCGGCAAACCGTGATCCCCGCCACGGTCAACGTCATGCTGGCCTCCAGCCAGAGCCAGGTGCAGGAACTGGCCTTCGGCCACACGATCGGCATGTTCCCCGGCAAATCGACCTTCCCGACGGAAAGCCAGACGCAGGCCATCGACGGCCTGCGCTGCATGAGCATCCCGCTCTGCCTGGTCAGCCTGCCGCCCCGCCACTTCGCCACGCACGGCCGCGAAATCCAGATCGTCATGACGCAGTTGCAGGATCCAGGCCCGCTGGCCGCGCTGGTCGACGTCAACCGTGCCGGCCTGGCCCGCATTCTTTCCGCGTACCGGCAGGTCAAGCGAGACGATTTCGCCGATGCGGTGCTAAGCCAGCTTGCCGGTCTGGGCATCCAGCTCAAGACCGACGAAACCCCGTTTGCCGCCACACCGATCTACACCCTCGGGCAAGCGGGGCGCTCGCCGCTCTACGCCCGCATCCGCGCACTGTGGGAACAACACCGGGAAAGCGTGATCGCCTGCCGGCCGGACAATGCCGTTCTCGATCTCAGCCCCGCCGATTACCTCGCCCGAGTGCAAGCCATCCGCACCGAGGACGCCTACCACTCGCTATCCATCGAGCGTTACCGGGTCACCCCCGAACTGATCCGCAAGGTCGCCGACGAAGCCTGGGACCCGGTCAGCGACGCGGCCGATCAAAAACAGGTAGCGGCGATGGCCGCCAAAGGCTACCTGGACGCCTTCGAACTGGTACGCGATGCCGCAGCACAGGCTTACGCGCAGCGCACCGCGGACCCCGGCCTCTCGGCCCGGCTGTTCGCCAGCCAGCACCAGACCTGGTACCAGAAACTCTTCGGGCCATCGGTCGATGCCGGCATCCTCACCGTCGCCGACCTCGTCGGCTATCGCCGCCAGCACGTCTTCCTGCGCGGCTCGCTGCACTCGCCGCCACACCACGACGCCGTCCTCGACGGCATGACGGCCCTGTGCGAATGCCTGGCCGCCGAAACCGATGCCTTCGTGCGCGCCGTACTCGGCCACTGGCTTTTCGGCTTCGTCCATCCGTACATGGACGGCAACGGCCGCACAGCACGATTCACCATGAACGTCCTGCTGGCCGGCGGCGGCTACCCGTGGACGGTCATCCGCGTCGACGACCGCGACGAATACATGCGCGCCCTTGAATCAGCCAGCGCAAACGACGACCTGACGGCATTCGCCGGGTTCATTGCGGCGCAGGTTGTTCGAGCGGCAAAGCCGGGGTTGGTGGGATGATGGGGATGAAGGTGTTGACTGAGCGGATGCGGTTGTAAGCCCCAGAAGAGGAGTTCGTCGGCTCGATAGCCCTGCGGCGGTTTTTTGAAAGGCGCCGTTCAATATGATGGTTGAACGGGTACTAGTCGGCCAGATCAAACCTTGGGCTACTGACCAGAATCAGGCGGCAATTTACCGCTTACCGGTCTGTCAGCGGGTAAACGGAAATTTGACGCAAACCAGCTCTGGTAGGCGGACTCCGTGTGATGCCGTGACTGATGTGAGATAGACTTAGTCGTTCGGCATGAGCAGCCAGCCTATCAAGCAGATTCACAGAAAACAAAGACAAAGGAAGCAACTTGGAAATCGAAATTTGGGACGGCGGTCTTCAAGAACAAGAGATTGAGGCAATCAAAAAAATTGGGGCGGCGTTCTCCGATAGCCAGCCTGATGACAAGTCCCATGCAAGAGGCGGCTCACTTCGAGATCAGCTTCAATACAAGCTTGGGCGAAATGGCATGTTCCCTTGGAAAGGATATGCGGGGTTCAGGTTCGTCGATTCCAAGGGCAAGGAGGGTGAGTTTGATTTGGTGATCGTGACTCACTGTAATGTCATCATCGTCGAGCTGAAGGACTGGAATCATGCGCCCATCACTGCAAATGGCGACATTTGGTTCAAAGGCGACAAGAACATGGGGCGGTCGCCAGTCAGCGTCACGAGAACAAAGCAATACACGCTCACTAGCAAGCTGAAAAGGCTTAATCAGAGATTCTCAAACAAGGGATACCCCCCGTTTGTTGAATACTTTGTGGTGATGACGGGGAACGCCGATTTCAGTCAGCTTCCCGAGGTTGAACTTCGTCACACGATGTCCCTGAAGGACTTTCTCAAATTTGCGGACAAAGGGGTGTTCGAAAAACAATTTCGTCCGCACCCCGCTTCAAAGGTTCTAAATCAGGATTTCCAGGTCTTTGATGAACTATTCCTGAGTGGCAATACAGCACCGAAAGCACTAAAAATTGGCGGATACACAGCAGTTGAGGAGATTTTTAGGCATCCGAATGCCGTTTACAAAGAATATTTGGCTAGTTCAGAGATATCGAAGGGTACCGAGGCATTGCTTCGGGTTTGGAATTTCAAAAACCTCGGTGGCAACAAGGCAGTTACTTCGCAGGGTAGGGCTGAAATCGTGTCCCGCGAGCGGGAAGTGTTGCAGTTCATAAACCATCAGAATCGCGACCTGTACAACCACTGTCTTCGCTCATTGACCAGTTTTGAAAAGGATGAGGTTACATCCCAGTACAGCGAGGTATATGAACTGCCGCCTGGACATGTACGGTTCAACGAGTTCGTGGGTAAGTTCGGTCAGTCGTTCAATCAGACCGACCGACTGAACCTCACGAAGCTATTGATTGCGAAGTTTGCTGACCTGCATGGGATCAAGATTGCCCACCGAGACATTGCTGACCATAGTCTGTGGCTGTCGCCGTCTAAGGAAATTGCGCTCTCCAACTTCATCTCCGCTTACCACCAACCAATAGGGACTGTTGGCGATTATCGGAACAGCCTTTCGGTGGGGGCTGTTGAGGTCAAGGAGATGCTGGACGATGCGTCAACAACCCCGTTCCAGAAGGACGTTCATGCCCTGGGGCTTGTGTCTTGGCATCTCCTGACGGCTCAAAGAATGTCTCCGAAGAGCTTGGAGAACATTCAGAACGAGATACTTTCAAGCAGCGAATGGTACGCAGGGGTTCTTCTTGAAGCAGTGACAGGGCAATACACGGATGCTTCGGCATTCTTCGATGCACTGAAGAGAGCAGAACCGCAAGGCGAGGTGATACCGACATTCGATGATTCCGAACTGGAAGCCTATCGTCATCCGATTAACCACACACGGCAGTTCCCCGATCAAGGCGAATTTCTGGTCTCGACCGATGATAAAGAGGTCTATTTCTCGGAAGGCAGGCTGGTTAAAGCTTGGTTGAACGTGGGCGGCAAAGGGGATGATTCAGTAAGCAATTTCCGCGTCCTTGCCTTTTTGAAGCGGCTGGACAAGCTGGCAGCAGTGAATCCCACTTACCTTCCGCGCATTCATGAGTACGGCCTGGCGTCGAGGTCGAGCAGCATGTATTTGGTGACCGACGTCGTTGATGGAACGACGTGGGCTGACGCCACTCTTGATGATGCGGACAAACTAGGGGTGATCGAGAAGTTGACGGATGCCGTCGAGCATCTTCATGGTCTCGGCATTTCGCATGGCGACCTGCACCCTGGCAATGTGATGCTGGGGAGGGAAAATGGGAATGTGTATCTGGTAGATATTCCGGATTTTTCCCACAACACCGCTGAGTCCAAAAATCATCGGTATAGCCCCGAGAATATCGACGGAAGTTCATCCGAACAGCGTGACATCTTTGCTGTGCTCCGTATGTCTTGCGAGTTGCTCGGATTGGAGTGGGGTGAGGGATCCCAAGCCTATCCAAGAATTTCGGAAGTGGTTCAGTCGGAACTGAGCGATCTGGCGTTTGGTTTCAGGGATTTGGGGCGGTTCAAAAAGGCGCTGACGACCGCAGACGAAGTGCAGGAACAGCAATTCGTCGAAATAACACACACCAATGTTAGTCAGCCGATTACGATTTTGCCCGACAACGGGCATCTTTTCGTCAAGGTAGAGGCACCGAAACCTGGCAAGACTGATTACTCGGTGACTTTTTCTGGCATTGGAGGTTCGTTTGTCGCGTTCTACGACAAGGAGCAGCGTTGCTTTGTCGGAGCATTAACCCCTCGGGTCAGATCTGATGTTCATTTCAGGGTGGCGGAAGAGAGCCAATTTGAAATCAGTACGGCAATTCGCATCAAACCAGGACGACCCGCTCAGTTTTCGGGATTGTCGGAGCATCTTCGCGATGATGACGCCTTTCATCGCGCTATCGAGATGCTCCAGATGGTTCCGCCCGAAATTGATGAATCGGGACTAAGCCAGCAACTCAAAGATGTGTTCGATCGGGCTGAAGCCTCCATTGGGGAAGAGCATTCGGAAATCACAGTCGACATTTCGACACAGGCACTTTGGCGAGCAATCCTCGCCACGGAGACTGAGTCAAGCCCGAATATTGAATTGAATGGTGCCACGTTCAAACCATCGGATTCCGAATCCGAACTGATACTGCCTTATGAAGCGGACATTGATCCCTTGGGTACTTTCGCAAGCACGGATGAAGTCGAGGCTCTCCTCATTGACCAGGATGGTGCAGAAAAAGTCATCGGAGAGGTCTTGCTAAAAAAATCAGCGTTGAACGAAGTCCGCCTGAGTAAGTTTAAAAGTTCAGCCTATGGACTTAGCGATGGCGATTCTGTTTTTTTCAGGACCAAACAGGACAGGGCTTCATACCGCAAGCGGAAAGCTGCACTTGAAAGGCTGCTTGACAGGGAAGGGGTATTGCCTGAACTCCTCGATTTGTTCGACCCAGCCTGCAATAAGGAGGCAACCACCTACAACATTGCCGTTACTGACGAGGATTTCGCCAGATACGACCGCGAAGACCAGCACGGGAACAAGATTAGCCTTAACGAGCAGCAGCGTGAGGCTTTCACCAAACTCCTGAACTATGGTCCTCTGTCGCTTTTGCAGGGACCGCCTGGAACAGGAAAGACAGAGTTCATCGCCGCATTCGTCCACTTTCTCGTTGAAAAACTGAACGTGCGAAGAATCCTGCTGGTCAGCCAGTCTCACGAAGCGGTCAATACGGCTGCCGAACGGATACGGAAGCACTGCGGGAGGTTGGGGACTCCGCTGGAGGTCGTCAGATTCAGCAACCGAGAAGGCGCAGTTTCGCATGGCCTGAAAGACGTGTATTCCCATGCCATCACCGCAGAAAAACGCGAGTTGTTCAATGCCGAATACCGCTACCGTGTTGAAGCACTATCGGATGCTCTAGGTCTCGATGCCGAATTCATCGCCAAGGTCGTCGACGCTGAGTTGAAGCTGTTCAAGCAGATTGACCAACTCGAATTTCTCCTCAAGAGCTTCGAAAACGTTGATGACGAGGGAGATATCAAAGCCTTGAAACTGATCGCAGTTGAACTGGACAAAGGCATTCGAAGCAAACTTCACTCGGACTACGGAATCACGCTTTCAAAAGAAAGCTCTGTTTCAGAAGCGAAATCCATCCTGCTCTCAAATATCTGTTCCGAGTATGGAGTCCGTCCAAATGAAGCCAAAAGGGTTCGGGCGTTGGCTCGCATATCCCGTGACATCCAGGACGCTCTGTCGGCTGAGAGGGTCAATATCGACGAGTTTTATGCTCGCTCAAGACAACTGGTAACAGGTACCTGTGTCGGCATTGGGCAAGGACACATCGGTATTCACGACAACATCTATGATTTCGTAATCATTGATGAGGCGGCTCGTTCAATCGCGAGTGAACTGGCGATTGCAATGCAGTCCGCAAAACGGGTTCTTCTGGTCGGCGACCATTTGCAACTGCCTCCCTTGTACTCCGATGCTCACAAGTCTGCCCTGGCTCGCCGACTCGGCATCAACGACAAGCATACCGAGCTTGATGAAGTCCTGCGAAGCGACTTTGCGCGTGCTTTCAATTCGGAATATGGAAAGCAGGCGAGCGCCACGCTGCTGACTCAGTATCGTATGGCTCCTCCCATCGGCAATCTCGTCTCCCATACCTTCTACGACGGCAAGCTTAACAATGGGGATCGGGCAATTCCCGACATCTATGCAACTGCTCCGAGTTTGCTTCGCTCTGCCGTGACATGGCTGGACACATCATCGCTTGGCGAACATGCCAATCATCAGAGCGACCGTGGCGTCAGTATTTACAACCGTTGCGAGGCTGAACAGGTCATCGACCTGCTCAAGCAGATTTCTGAGAGCGGGCAATTCCTGAACGACCTTTCAGACCTCAAAGACAAGGATGATGCGCTGATCGGTGTCATCTGCATGTATGCCGAACAAAAGCGGCTGATTCGCCAGAAGTTCAACCAGGGAATCTGGAGCGACGGGTTCAAGGCATTGGTGAAAATCGATACTGTCGATAGCTACCAGGGCAAGGAGAACCGAATCATCATCTTGAGCCTGACGCGTTCCGATAAACAAAAGAGCCCCGGCTTCTTGCGTACTCCCAATCGAATCAACGTGGCGATGTCCCGAGCCATGGACCGTCTGTTGATCATTGGCAATGCGGAAATGTGGAAGACCCACAACAAGGACAAGCCTCTCGGACAGGTTGTTTCCTACATGAACGATATGGGCGAGGGTGCCGGCTATAAGTTCATGTCCGCGAAGAAGACACGCTAAGGTGACGACATTGGAAAACACGACGATTTATCACGAGATTGACTTCCTGTTGCCAGCGCAACGCTTCAACATCAATTTCTCGTACATCACTGAAAAAGGGCTGCCGTTCGTTCGGGAATTCGTTCTTCGGCTTATCCACCTTGCGCCAATGTCCATGTCGCAGGTAGCAACCTTCTTTGGCTTCTCGCGCAAGGAAGTTCAAGAGGCAATTGATGACCTCGTGGAGCGTGGCGAATTGACTCTGTCTGAAAACGGTCGCCTGACTCTTACGGAGAAATCGAGCAGCTACTTCACTGAACTCGGCGAGGTTCCGCGTTTGTCGCTGCTTCGAGACAGTACGGCTTGCTTGTCTTTTGACCTCGCAACCTTCTCTTGCCTTGGTAAAGACAAATTTTCGGATAAGTGGAAGGCAGGCATTCCAATCAAGGTCGACGACGAGAATGCATCCTGCAGCCAGACTCACGTAAGAAAGCATTTCCAGCGTCAATTCCATGAAATCTTGCAGAAAGGGTTCCTTTCCAAGGCACTGACCCAGGACGACAAGGACTCGCCGAACGTCTACACCGTGAACTCGGTGAACAAGATCAAGCAGATGCCCGTCAGACTGCCGGTTCATTTCAAAGTGGACGAGGATGGGCGAAACGTCGAGCGAGAGGATTTTGAGAACCTGAAAAGTTCAGATTACGTCCATGCGCAAATTTCTCTCGAACTGGATAACCGTGCTCGCCCCAGCAATTTCGGTGAGATTGCAAAAATCATGGTCGAGATCGGGGATGGCGACACGCTGAAACTCTTCGATTCGAAGGGCAGTTCCGTGAGCCTGCAATTCTTCGAAGACTTGGCAAAGCTCGAATCCCACAGCCAAAAGAAGAGAACCACATTTATCGGACCAATCTACTCGTCAGAAAATTGGAAACTGCTCCAGACTCATTTGGCTCCGCTCATCAAGGCAAGGCAGGAAAGCAAGTCTGATGTGGGGCAGACTCCATTTCTTTGGGTCGCTCCCAGCGACCCGTATTGGGGAATGAGCAGCAGTCTGCAAGTCAGGATCAGTCAGATTTTTGATCAGGCGAGTACGAAGGATAAGAAACTCTATTCGCCGACCATCTATTTGCCCGTCGGCGGTCCCGATGATCATAGGACTGCACAACAATGGAAAAGGGAGTTTGAGCCAAACACCAGCAAGGTTCGCGGGCTCATTGAGGGTTTCCTTGGTGGAAGTGTTGAGGTGCTGCATTTCGAAGGGGAATTCGTTGTGGTCGTTTATCACGTCTCGCTGCGCGACTCATACCCCGTCAGCTTCCCCGTCGGATTCATCAGTGCAGAGAAGGACGCGGTCTCTTCCATCGGTCGGATTTTGAAGTCTTACGTTGAGGGGACCTCGGGGTTTGAGCGGCCGAATGACTGCGGGTTAATTTCTAGGATTGGATTGAGGTGCCCCCCGTAATCATTGCCACTGGTAATTTAGTAAAGTCCTTTTTCGAGAAGGAGAATGGACTTGAAGAAGCGGTTTTCAGAAGAGCAGATCGTCGGTCTCTTGCAGCAGGCAGAAGCGGGCGTGCCGATCATGGAACTGTGCCGGCAGCATGGCTTCAGTGACGCCTCGTTCTACAACTGGCGCTCGAAACTGGGACAGTTTTTTTAACCGGAATACCGCCGCGCGAAGAGGAGTTCATGAACGAACGGGGCGAACAGGTGCAAGGCGAGCGCGAGGCTTTCTGAGTCATGCTGATTGGAGTTGCGCGGAATCTGCGCGGTCATATACACCTCCTTGCATTACCGCTTCCACACCACGGAACAAATCTGACAAGCGTTGCAGACAACACAACATAGCGAAGGCACAAACCAAATCCAAGTCATTGACTTTACGCACTTCACGCACATGGCACAGGCTTCGCTTCCGGTGATAGCGAACCCTCCGGCGCCGGTTCCTCAAGTGGCGCCCGCTCATTTTCAGGAGTCCGGCATGCAGGTTTTCGACGCGCGCAGTTATAACGAGAACACGATGAAGGGGCTGTTTCGCAAGATTTATCCGGTGATTGCCGGGCAGATTGTCAGCCGCACGGGGGTGCGGCAGGGGCATTGCATCGATCTTGGGGGCGGGCCGGGGATGCTTGGCATCCGCATTGCGCAGGCCAGCGAGTTGCGCGTGACGGTGGTCGATCCGCAGGCCGAGTGCGTGGCGCTGGCGTTCGAGAACATCGCCGAGCATGGCCTGGGCGAACGGGTCGAGGCGCGCACGGGTTGTGCCGAGCAACTGGATTTCGCCGACGATTCGGTCGATCTGGTGGTCAGCCGGGGAGCGATCTATTTCTGGACCGACCAGGCCGCCGGCCTGCGCGAAATCCATCGCGTCCTGCGCCCCGGCGGCTGGGCCTGGGTCGGTGGCGGTTTCGGCAACCGGGAGCTGCGCGAGGAAATCCTTGCCGCGAAGGCGGCGGATGGCGATTGGAACCGCGCCCGCAAGGAGCGCGGCCAGCGCAACCCGCCCGAGCATTTCGCCCGCCTGCTTGGCGAACTGGAGATTGCCGGTGAGGTGCGTCACGACGACGAAGGAACCTGGATCGTCTTCCGCAAGCCGGCGGTGGCGGCATGAGCGGCTATGCGCTGTTCGCCAACTTCGAGAATCCGTTCGGCGATTCGACGCGGGCGCTGCACGAGTCGGTGGAAACCGTGCTGCATGCCGAGCGTCTGGGTTTCGACGAGGTCTGGCTGACCGAACACCATTTCAACGCGTTCAGCGTCAGCGCCTCGATCTTTGCGCTGCTCGCCCATCTGGCGGCACGTACCGAGCGCATCCGGCTGGGCGCCGGCACCGTGCTGCTGCCGTTTCACGATCCGTTGCGCGTCGCCGAGGACGTCGCCACCGTCGATGCCTTGTCGGGCGGCCGGCTGTTGCTGGGGATCGGTAAGGGCGGGCCGTTTCCCGACCAGTTCCGCCATTTCGGCGTCAGCCACGACGAGAGCCGGGCGCGCATGTTCGAGGGGCTGGACCTGCTGGAGAAGATTTTTGCCGAGACCAACGTCGACCACCACGGCACGCATTACCGTTACGACGATCTGTCGGTCTTTCCCCGGCCGCCGCGCCGGCCGCCGATCTGGCTGGCCAGCCTGGCGGACGACAGTCTGGCGCTCGCCGCGCAACGCGGTTACGGGCTGATGGGGCCGTCGGCGGCGCCGGTGGCGCGGATCAAGGCGCTGCTCGATGCCTTCCGCGCCCTGCGCCCGGAACGCAGCCCGCCCTACGTGCTGGCCCGCTATTTCCTCTGCGATCCCGAGCACGGCAAGGCGCGCGCCACCGCCCTGCCCTTCATCCGCGATTTCGGCGCCAACATGCGCCGGGCGATCCAGCGCATCCCCGCCGCCCAGCCGGTGCAACCTTTCCACCAGCCGGCCACCGCCTACGACGACGCGGCGCTGCTCGACAACGCCATCGTCGGCGACCCGGCCGCCTGCGTCGATCAATGCCTGGCGCTGCGCGAGCAGTTGGGCCCCTGCGTGCTGCTCCTCAAACCCGCCGCTTACGAGCCGGAGGCCAACCGCCGCGCGCTGACGCTGTTTGCCGAGCAGGTGCGGCCGCATCTGCCCGCTTGAACGCAGATTCAGCCCAATATTTGGGCAGCACGCAGCGAGCCCGTATAATCGGCGGTTCTTCATCACAGGTTCGTCATGTGTCCGATCGCCTCGCCGTCCTGCCCCAGTACCTCCTGCCGAAGCTGGCGCTGACCCGATTTGCCGGCCGCCTGGCCAGTGCCGAAGCCGGCAAGGCGACGACCGCGCTGATCCGCCGCTTCATCCAGCGCTACGGCGTCAATATGGACGAGGCGGCCAATCCCGATCCGGCCGCCTACAAGAGCTTCAACGAATTCTTCACCCGGCCGCTGAAAGACGGCGCCCGGCCGCTGGCCGAGGCCGATTTCCTGTGCCCGGTCGACGGCGCGATCAGCCAGTTCGGCGGCATCGAGCGCGACCAGATTTTCCAGGCCAAGGGCCACAATTATTCGACCACCGCGCTGCTCGGCGGCGACCGCGAGCTGGCGGCACAGTTCGAGAACGGCAGTTTCGCGACGCTCTACCTCAGCCCGCGCGATTACCACCGCATCCACATGCCCTGCGCCGGCCGCCTGAGCCGCATGATCCACGTGCCGGGCGCGCTGTTCTCGGTCAATCCGACGACGGCGCGCGGCGTGCCCGGGCTGTTCGCGCGCAACGAGCGCGTCGTCTGCATCTTCGATACCGCCGCCGGCCCGTTCGCGCTGGTGCTGGTTGGCGCCACCATCGTCGGCAGCATGGCGACGGTCTGGCACGGCACGGTCAATCCGCCGCGCCCCGGCGTCGTGCGCGAATGGCGCTACGACGGCGAGACCCTGGTCCGCCTCGACCGGGGCCAGGAAATGGGCCGTTTCCTGCTCGGCTCGACGGTCGTCCTGCTCTTCCCCAAGGGCCGCCTCGCCTTCAACCCGGACTGGGCGCCGACGCGCCCGGTGCGCATGGGCGAAGCGATGGCCAGCGCGCTGACGCCGTAAGCGACGCCCGGGCGGCGCTCAGCCGACGCGCAGGCCGCTGCCCTCGAGCATGCGACCGATCACCATCGCTTCGGCAAACCCCTTTTCCCGGAAACAGGCGAGCACGGCATCGACCGCATCCGCCGCGCAACTGACCAGCAGGCCGCCCGAGGTCTGCGGATCGGTCAGCAGCTTCTGCTGCCAGAGCGGGAAATCGGCCGGCAGCGTCACTTCGCTGCCGTAGCTCTGCCAGTTGCGCGTCGACGCGCCGGTGGCCACGCCGTCGCGTGCGAAGGCGACGGCGCTGGCGAGCAGCGGCAGATCGGCGAAGTTCACTGCGGCGCCGAGCCCGGAGCCGCGACAGATTTCCAGCAAGTGGCCGGCCAGCCCGAAACCGGTGACGTCGGTCAGCGCATGCACGCCGTCGATTTCCGCCAACGCCGGTCCCGGCGTGTTGAGCAGCGTCGTCCAGCGCAGCATCTCGGCGTAGCCGTCGGCCGAAAGCTTGCCTTGCTTGAGCGCCGCCGAGAGGACGCCGATGCCGAGCGGCTTGCCCAGCACCAGCACGTCGCCGGCCTGCGCCGCGGCGTTCTTGCGCACCTTGGCCGGATCGACGATGCCGAGCGCGACCAGGCCGTAGATCGGTTCGACGACGTCGATCGAATGACCGCCGGCGACCGGGATGCCGGCTTCCCGGCAGACGCTGGCGCCACCTTCGATGATGCGGCCGATGACCTCCAGCGGCAGCTTGTCGAGCGGCATGCCGACCAGCGCCAGCGCCAGGATCGGCGTGCCGCCCATGGCATAGACGTCGGACAGCGCGTTGGTCGCGGCGATGCGGCCGAAGTCGTAGGGGTCGTCGACGATGGGCGTGAAGAAGTCGGTGGTGGCGACGATCGCCTGCCGCTCGTTCAACTGATAGACGGCGGCATCGTCGGACGATTCGATGCCGACCAGCAGTTGCGGCGGAATCACGCCGGGGCCGACATGGGCCAGGATCTGGTTGAGCACGGCCGGCGAAATCTTGCAGCCGCAGCCGCCGCCGTGGGCGAAGCTGGTCAGGCGCAAGGCCGGGGTATTGTCTGGGTTTTCCATATTCCGCACCGAGGCTGGTTAAAATGCCGTTTTTTTTCGAACGCCGCGAAGGATAACGGAAGATGTCGCAGGCGCCCACCGCCGGCCAGGAATTTCAGCGCTCCCGCAAGGGTATCGCCACACTCGACGAAGCGGCCGGCTTCGATACCATCATTGACGTCCGCTCGCCGGCCGAGTTCGCCGACGACCACCTGCCGGGCGCGATTTCCTGTCCGGTGCTCGATAACGAACAGCGCGCCGAGATCGGCACCCTGTACAAGCAGGTGTCGCCATTTGCCGCCAAGAAGCTCGGCGCCGCCTATGTTTCGGCCAACATCGCCCGCCACCTGCGCGACCACTTCCTCGATCGCGACCGCAACTGGCGACCGCTGATCGTCTGCTGGCGCGGCGGCATGCGCTCGGGGGCGATGGCCACCGTCTTCCGCTCGGTCGGCTGGGACGCCTGCCAGCTCGAAGGCGGCTACAAGCGTTTCCGCCAGCAAGTGCTTGACGACCTGGAAACCCTGCCCGGCCGCTTCCGCTACGTCGTCCTCGACGGCCCCACCGGCTCGGCCAAGACGCGCGTGCTGCAGGCACTGGCGGCGCGCGGCGCGCAGACGCTCGACCTCGAAGGACTGGCCTGCCACAAAGGCTCGGTGCTCGGCCGCCTGCCCGGCCAGCCGCAACCGTCGCAGAAATGGTTCGAGACGCAAATCTGGGACACGCTGCGCCGTTTCGATCCGGCCCGCCCGCTGTTCATCGAAGCCGAATCGCGCAAGATCGGCAGCCTGCGCCTGCCCGCCGCGCTGTTCGCGGCGATGCAGGCCGGTCCCTGCTGCGACATCGTCGCCGAGCGGGAAACGCGCGTCGCCTACCTGCTGCGCGACTACGACTATTTCACCGCCGACGGCGCGGCGCTCAAGGCCAACCTCGACACCCTCCACCCGCTGCTCGGCGCAGCGCGCATCGCCGGCTGGCACCGGCAGATCAATGACGGCGATTTTGCCGGCCTCACCGATTCGCTGCTCGAACACCATTACGATCCGCTCTATGCGCGCGCCCGTGCCCGCGACTACGGCGCCGCGACGCACCAGCCACTGCCCGCCGCCAGCCTCGACGCCGCCGGCATTGACGAGCTCGCCGCCTGCCTCCTCGCTGCCCACGAACCGGAGACCACCACGGCATGAAACCCGTTCAGCTCGCCATGCGCGGCCTCAGCCTCGCCATCCTGTTCACCGTACTCGGCTGGATTGCCTGGACGACGACGCCGGTACCGCTACTGATTGCGCTCGGCATCGGCGCCGCCCTCTTCTCGCTGCGCGTCGGCGAAGCCGGGCAGGCGCGCTACGGCCGCCGCGTACCGGTCACCGAGATGCTGCCGCTCGGCCGCCAGGGCGACCGCCAGATGCTCTACGGCGGACTGGCCGGCTACCTGATGATCGCCTGCTTCGCGCTCGCAGCCTGGTGGGCCTTCCATGGCTGACATCCAGATCTGGGTCGATGCCGACGCCTGCCCCGGCGTGATCAAGGAAATCATTTTCCGCGCTGCCGAGCGCCGGCAGATCCGCACCACGCTGGTCGCCAACCAGATGCTGCGCACGCCGCCGTCGAAATTCATCCGCGCCATCCAGGTCGCCCATGGTTTCGACGTTGCGGACGCGCACATCGTCAGCCAGGTGGCGCCCGGCGATCTCGTCATCACTGCCGACATCCCGCTCGCCGCATTGGTCATCGAACGCGGCGCGCAGGCACTCAATCCGCGTGGCGAGTTGTACACCACGGCGACCATCCGCGAACGCCTGAACATGCGCGACTTCATGGAAGGCCTGCGCGCCGCCGGCATCGAAACCGGCGGCCCGGCGGCCTTCAGCCAGGCCGACCGGCAGGCCTTCGCCAACCAGCTCGACCGCTTTCTGGCGAAGATTCCGGGTTGAGCGCCGCGGCCCGCCCGCGTTGACGGACGGAAAACTGGCGCCAGTTTCACGGCAGGCACAGCCCGTTGCGTCAAATGTCAGCGGACGCTTCCTCGACCGTCCGCCACGCCGGCTCAGTCCTTGCGCCCGTGCCCGGTAGGCTTCTGCGTCGCCGACAGGATGCCGCGCAGGATGTTGACTTCGTCCTTCTCCAGCCCGGCGCGGCCGAACAGGCGGCGCAGCTTGGGCAGCAGGCGGCCGGGCTGCTGCGGGTTGAAGAAACCGCTGGTGGTCATCACCGCTTCCAGGTGGCCGTAAAAGCCTTCGACCTCGTCGTGCGTTGCCGGCGGTGAAGCGAACGGCGTCGCCCCGTCGCCGGCCAGCGGCGCGGCGCCGGCAAAGGCGGCCATGCGGCATTCGTAGCAAAGGAGCTGGACAGCGGCGCCGAGGTTGAGCGAACTGAATTCCGGGTTGGTCGGGATGGTCACCGCCGCCTGGCATTGCAGGACTTCTTCGTTGGCCAGGCCGGAGGTCTCGTTGCCGAAGACCAGCGCCACCTCACCTTCGGCCGCCGCGGCGAGCAGGCGGGCGACGGTCTCGCGCGGCGTGCCGACCGGCGGCCCGAGATCGCGCCGGCGCGCCGACAGCGCTACGGCCAGCACCGTCCCCTGCAGGGCTTCGGCAAGGGTCTCGGTGACCTTTGCCCGTTCGAGCAGGTCGACGGCGCCGGTCGCCCGGGTGTCGGCTTCCGGGTCGGGAAACTGTTTTGGCGTCACCAGGCGCAGGTCGGACAGGCCCATTGTCTTCATCGCCCGCGCTGCGGCGCCGATGTTGCCCGGGTGGCTGGGACGACAGAGCACGATGCGGATACGTGAGAGCAGGACTTCCGGTTTCATGGTGTAAAATTCGCGCTTTCCTAAAATCTGAATCGGACGGCCGACGAGACGCGGACCGCCCGATCGCTCTTTCAAAGCCATGCATCCAGCCATCAATATCGCCGTCAAGGCCGCGCGTCGCGCCGGCCAGATCATCAACCGCGCTTCCAACGACCTTGATTCGCTCAAGGTTGCCAGCAAGCAACCGAACGATTTCGTCACCGAAGTCGACAAGGCCGCCGAAGCCGCGATCATCGAAACCCTGGTGGATGCCTATCCGGCGTACGGGATTCTAGCAGAGGAGTCCGGCGTCTCCCCGGCCAAGGCAGGCGGCGACAGCGAATACCAGTGGATCATCGATCCGCTCGACGGCACCACCAACTTCATCCACGGCCTGCCGCAATACGCGATCTCGATCGCGCTGGCGCGCGGCAATGTGCTGGAACACGCGGTCGTCTTCGACCCCAACCGCAACGAACTGTTCACCGCCTCCAAGGGCGGCGGCGCCTTCCTCAACGACCGCCGCATCCGCGTCTCCAAGCGCATCCGCCTCGGCGAAGCGCTGATCGGCACCGGCTTCCCCTACCGCGAATTCGACAAGATCGACCTCTACCTGTCCATCTTCAAGGAGCTGGCGCAGAAGACCGCCGGCCAGCGCCGCCCCGGCGCCGCTTCGCTCGACCTCGCCTACGTCGCCTGCGGCCGTTACGACGGCTTCTGGGAATTCGGCCTGGCGCCGTGGGACATGGCGGCCGGCGCCCTGCTGATTGCCGAAGCCGGCGGCCTGGTCAGCGACCTGCGCGGCGAAGCCAACTACCTGGAAACTGGCAATATCGTCGCCGGCACGCCCAAGGTCTTCCTGCCGCTGCTCAAGCTGATCGAGGAAAAGCTGCCGGAATCGGTGCGCGGCTGAGTCCCCGCCGACATCCCCGAAAAAGCGCCCGCCGGGCGTAATGCCGTTCAGTTAATGTCTTTCTTCAGGTAACGAACGGTGTAGCGTTTTGGCAGGGCTTTGACGATACGGGGGCATTGACGCCCCCGTCGTTTTTCCACGATGGCGTATTGAAGCTGGGTTCG
>NZ_JBKJAD010000010.1:0-119942 GCF_048146105.1 Azonexus caeni | reverse complement strand
GCAGAACCTCTGTCGTCGCGTGAAGTTGGCTCGAAAGCATCGAGCCGGAAGTTAACAGCCTTCTCTAATGTTTACAAGCGCTTGCGCAAAAAAGAAAATGCCGTTCAGCGCTAACTGAACGGCATTAGCCCGCCGGGCGCTTTTTTCATGTCCGCTCGTAGGCGTCGACGATCGCCGACATCGCCGCCGCGGCGCCCAGCGGCAGGTAGAAATCGACGTGCTCGCTCAGCGGCGTGCGCGTCGGGTTGATCTCGACGGTCGGCACACCGTCCTGCAGCGCCATCACCACCGGCTGCACGATGTAGGGGAAGGTCGCCGAGGTGCCGATCGTGAATACCATGTCGAAGCCCTCGTCGAGCGCCGTATCGAGCCGTTCCAGCGCGGCCACCGGCAGGGCCTCGTCGAACAGCACCACGGCCGGGCGCAGGATCGCCCCGCAATCCGGACAGGGCGGCGGCAACTGGCGACCGGCCAGCGTCTCGACCGCCTCGGCGTAGCCGCAGCGCGGGCAATACAGTTCGTGCAGACCACCGTGAATCTCGATCACCTCCCGGCTGCCCGCCGCCCGGTGCAGCCCGTCGACGTTCTGGGTCAAGGTCAGCACGTAGGGCAGACGGCGTTCGAGGTAGACGATGGCGGCGTGCGCCGCGTTCGGCTGCGCGCCGCGACAGGTTTCCTCGATCTGCGCCAGGTATTTCCAGGTGATTTCCGGGCGGCTGCGGAACATCGGCCCGGACAGCGCGCGCTCGATCGATATCCCTTCCTCGGTGTGGCGACCGTCGTAGAGGCCGCCGGTGCCGCGATAGGTGGGCAGGCCGGAATCGGCGGAAATGCCGGCGCCGGTGATGAACAGGACGCGCCGCGCCCGCGCCAGCTGGTCGGCGATTGCTTCGATCATGACAACTCCCTGAAAGCGATTCAGGCGTAAGTATCCAGCCGCGGCCCGCGGTCTGTCGATGACGGATCGCCGTAAGCCGCCTGCAGGCGCTGCCGCTGGCTGTCCGGCTCGCCATTCTCGTTGCCGGAAAACTGCTGCTGCGCCAGCTCTGCCCGCGCCTGCTGCTCCATCTGCGCGGCCTGCGCCGCCACTGCCCGGTCCTGCCCGGAGGGATCGGCCGGCGCCATCGCCGCGGCGCGGATGCGCCGCGCCCGCTCGATGGTTTCCTGCGGCGTCTTGCCCGGCGAAGTGTCGATGCCGACTTCGCCGGCGACCGCGTAGCTCTGGCCGTCGGGCCCGCGTTCGTAGGTGTAGCTGGCGCCTGAGGTAATCATCCCGCCGCCGGCCGCCATGTGCGCCATTTCGTGCTGGCGGACCTTGCGGTCGGTCTGCTTCAGTTCATCGACCAAGGCCAGTTCTTCGGCGTTTAACTGGCCGACCGCTTCGTCGGCCTGTGCCTTGCCGATCGCCCGCGCCTCTTCCCGGCCTGGGCGTTCGCCGTAGGTCGGATAACTCGAAACCGCGGAAGAGACCCCGGAAATCATCATGAAATCAATACGATGGAATACAACTGGCTGTTTTCATGATAGGCCAGCCCCGGGCAAAAACAAAGCTTTGGTTCAGTTGCAGAGAATCTGGTTGCCCTGCATGCGGCAGTTCTTGCCCCCACCCGCGCCGAGATTGATTGCCGGCGCCGCGGCCGGCTTGACCGGTGCCTCGGCGCAACCGCCCTTGCTGCAGTCGCGCGGATTCTGGGGGTTGGGCGACGGCCGATGCGGCGGCGGCGAAACGATCAACGGACGCGGGCTGTGCCGCACCGCCGGTCGAGCCGCCGCCAGCACGCGTTGCCCGGCTTCGGGATCGCCGGTGCAGGTCGAGGCAATCAACGCGTTGCGGTCGGCGTCGATGGTGTCGAGAATCTGCTTGCGACAGGACGCGAAACCACCAGCATCGCGCGGCGGCCGGGCGCAGATTTCCCCCAGCGCGGCCTGTTGCGCCGCCGTCAGGCGGGCGTTGCGGGCAAGATCGCCGCATTCCTTGCGCTGTTCCGGACTCGCCCCGTCCGCCGTTGCCGACGGCAAGGCGTTCGCCGCCGCTGGCGGCTTGGTGGCAGCGGCTTCTTCCTCGAGGCGCTGCAACTCGAGCTGACGCCGCTGGTGCGCCGCGCGCGCCTCGGCCTGGCGCTCCTCGCTGATCGCTTCGCCGGGCACCGCCTTCAATGTGCGCTCGGCGCCTTCGCAGGGGCGCTCGTAGAACACCGTGCGGCCGTCGGGCGTGCGGCATTTGTAGGCCTGGGCGACAGCCAGCGGACTGACGAGCAGGAGGGAAAGCAGCAGGCAGAGGCGAGGTTCGCGCAGCATCGGTCGCTCCGTATCGGTCGTATGGGGCAACCCGCTCCGGCAAGGCGGCGTTGGGGCCCACGGATACATGGATTATAGTCGCGCCGCCGGCGGTGAAATGTTCCAGGCCGCGCGCGAGACTGCGCGGCCATACCACATCCGTATCAAACCAAGACAGCAACGGTATTGGACGGTATGTCGCGCCTCGCGTTTAATTGATTGCACGGACCCGCGCCCGCCCTCAAGGGCGCCGGGGCAATCAATTCAAGGCAAATCGCAATGGACATTCCCCTCAACCAGTTCAAGCAGGCACTGCGCGCCGGTCGCCGACAGATCGGCCTGTGGCTTGGCCTGGGCGAGACCTTCAGCGCCGAAATCAGCGCCGGCGCCGGCTTCGACTGGTTGCTGATCGACGCCGAACACGGTCCCAACGACCTGCGCAGCATCCTGGCGCAACTGCAGGCGCTGGCGCCCTACCCGACGCAGGCGGTGGTGCGCCCGCCGCAGGGCGATCACGTGCTGATCAAGCAGTTGCTGGAAACCGGCGTCCAGACGCTGCTCATTCCGATGGTCGATACGGCCGAACAAGCGCGTGGCCTGGTCGATGCGATGCGTTATCCGCCGGCCGGCATCCGCGGTGTCGGCAGCGCCCTGGCCCGTGCCTCGCGCTGGGGCCGGATCGACAACTACGCGCAATTGGCCGACGCCCAGATGTGCCTGCTGGTGCAGGTCGAGACGCAGACCGGCTACCGCAACCTCGACGCCATCCTGGAAGTGGACGGCGTCGATGGCGTCTTCTTCGGCGCCGCCGACCTCGCCGCCTCCTACGGCTATCTCGGCCAATCCACCCATCCGGAAATCGTCGCCGCCATCGAGGACGGCCTGCTGCGCACGCGCGCCGCCGGCAAGGCGGGCGGCGTGCTGTGCAGCGACCGCGCGTTGAACGAACGCTACATGGCGGCCGGCGCCAGTTTCGTCGCCGTCGGCGTCGATGCCCTGCTGCTCAGCGCGGCGACCTCGGCCTTGTGCAAGAGCTACAAACCCGGGGCGGCCGCCGCCGGCCCGCCCGGGGCGTACTGAACCACGAAGGACCAGGGAACAAGCCATCGATGAATGGCCCCATTTCACAGACAAAGGAGGAAGACAATGGCAATGACAGGCGTTCTACGCCCCGGACACGGGGCGATCCGGGTGCTCGACCTCGACGAGGCCGTGCATCACTACCGCGACATCATGGGACTGGTCGAAACCGGCCGCGACGCCCAGGGTCGCGTCTATCTGAAATGCTGGGACGAGCGCGACCACCACAGCGTCGTGCTGCGCCAGGCCGACCGCGCCGGCATCGATTTCTTCGGTTTCAAGGTGCTCGACAAGGCGACGCTGGACAAATTGGAGTCCGACCTGCGCGCCTACGGGGTGAACACCGAGCGCATCCCGGCCGGCGAAATGCTGGCCACCGGCGAGCGCGTCCGTTTCGAGATTCCCTCCGGCCACCTGATCGAGCTTTACGCCGAAAAGCAGGCGGTCGGCAACGGTCTGCAGGTACAGAACCCGGCGCCGTGGACCAAGGCCTCGGAAAACGGCATCGCGCCGGTGCGCCTCGACCACTGCCTGCTCTACGGTCCCAACGTGGCTGCCGTCAAGAAACTGTTTACCGAAGTGCTCGGCTTCTATCTGGTCGAGCACGTGCTGGCGCCGGACAACGAGAACAGCGCCGCGATCTGGCTGTCCTGCTCGCACAAGGTGCACGACATCGCCTTCGTCGAGCACCCGGAGCCGGGCAAGCTGCACCACCTTTCCTTCCTGCTCGATTCCTGGGAGGAAGTCCTGCGCGCCAGCGACATCCTGTCGATGAACAACGTGCCCATCGACATCGGCCCGACCCGCCACGGCATCACGCGCGGCTGCACGATCTACGCCTGGGACCCGTCGGGCAACCGCTTCGAGACCTTCATGGGCGGCTACCAGCCCTACCCCGACTACGAGCCGACCACCTGGACCTTCGACGGTCTGGGCGCTGGCGGCGGCCTCGATTACCCGCAGCGCAAGCTGCACGAGACCTTCCTCACCGTCGTGACCTGATCGTCGCGGCCGGGCGGCACCCGCCGCCCGGCCTGCCCCGCCAGCCGCCAGCGCGCAGTCGAGGACTGCGCCGGCCTCTTGCACGCCAAAACCACGAGTCTTGCCATGAGCCAAGTCCAACGCATCCACCATTTCATCAACGGCGAATTCACCGCGCCACCCGCCGCCCGCTATTTCGACAAGCGTTCGCCGGTCGACGGCCGCGTCATCGCCCACATTGCCGAAGCCGGCCAGGCCGAGGTCGATGCCGCCGTGACCGCCGCCCGCAGCGCATTGAAAGGCGAATGGGGCAAGCTGACCACCGACCAGCGTGTGGACCTGCTCTATGGCGTCGCCAACGAGATCACCCGCCGCTTCGACGATTTCGTTGCCGCCGAAATGGCCGACACCGGCCAGCCGGCGCACGTCATGACGCAGGTTTTCATTCCGCGCGGCGCCGCCAACTTCAAGGTCTTCGCTGACGTGATCAAGAACGTCGCCGCCGAATCCTTCCGCATGGCGACGCCGGACGGCAAGGGCGCGCTGAACTACGCGATCCGCAACCCGAAGGGCGTGATCGGCGTCATCTCGCCGTGGAACGCGCCCTTCCTCTTGATGACGTGGAAGGTCGGGCCGGCGCTGGCCTGCGGCAACACCGTGGTGGTCAAGCCATCCGAGGAAACGCCGCTGACCGCGACGCTGCTCGGCGAGGTAATGAACGCGGTCGGCATTCCCAAGGGCGTCTATAACGTGATCAACGGCTTCGGCCCGGATTCGGCCGGCGCCTACCTGACCCAGCACCCGGGCGTCGATGCCATCACCTTCACCGGCGAAACGCGCACCGGCACGGCGATCATGAAGGCCGCCGCCGAAGGCATGCGCGACGTCTCCTTCGAGCTGGGCGGCAAGAATGCCGGCATCGTCTTCGCCGACTGCAATTTCGACGCGGCGGTCGACGGCATCTTCCGCTCCGCCTTCCTCAATACCGGGCAGGTCTGCCTGGGCACCGAGCGCGTCTATGTCGAGCGGCCGATTTTTGAACGCTTCGTCGCCGCGCTGAAAGCCAAGGTCGAGAGCGTCCGCTACGGCCGGCCGGAAGACCACGCCAGCACCTACGGCCCGCTGATCAGCCAGGAGCACCGCGACAAGGTGCTCTCCTACTACAAGAAGGCGATCGACGAAGGCGCCACGCTGGTCACCGGCGGCGGCGTGCCCGAGATGCCGGCCGAACTGGCCGGCGGCAGCTGGGTGCAGCCGACCATCTGGACCGGCCTGCCGGAAACTGCGGCGGTCGTCCGCGAGGAAATCTTCGGGCCGTGCTGCCATGTCTGCCCGTTCGACAGCGAGGACGAAGTGATCAACCTCGCCAACGCCAACGACTACGGCCTGGCGACAACAATCTGGACCGAGAATCTGTCACGCGCCCATCGCGTCGCCGAGCGCGTCGAGGTCGGCGTCACCTGGGTGAATAGCTGGTTCCTGCGCGACTTGCGCACGCCCTTCGGCGGTTCCAAACAATCCGGCATCGGCCGCGAGGGCGGCGTCCATTCGCTCGAGTTCTACACCGAAACCCGCAACGTCTGCATCAAGCTCTGATTCCCTCAGCCCCCAACCCCAAAGAGGCTCACATGAAAAAAATACGCTGTGCGCTGATCGGCTCCGGCAACATCGGCACCGACCTGATCTACAAGATCCAGCGCAGCCCGGTCCTCGAACCGGTGTGGATGGTCGGCATCGACCCCGAATCGGAAGGTCTCGCCCGCGCCCGCGCGATGGGCCTGAAAACCACCGCCGCCGGTGTCGACGGCCTGCTGCCCTACGTGCGGGAAGACAACATCCAGATCGCCTTCGACGCCACTTCGGCCTACGTCCACGCCGAGAACTCGCGCAAGCTGAACGAGCTGGGCGTCATGATGATCGACCTGACGCCGGCCGCCATCGGCCCGCTCTGCGTGCCGCCGGTCAACCTGCGCGAACACGCGGAAAAGGTCGAGATGAACGTCAACATGATCTCCTGCGCCGGCCAGGCGACGATCCCCATCGTCCATGCCGTGTCGCGCATCCAGGCGGTGGCCTACGGCGAGATCGTCGCCAGCCTGGCGTCGAAGTCGATCGGCCCAGGCACCCGCGCCAACCTCGACGAATTCACCTACACCACGTCGAACGCCATCGAAGTCGTCGGCGGCGCCCGCAAGGGCAAGGCGCTGGCCATCATCAACCCGGCCGAACCGCCGATGCTGATGCGCAACACCATTTCCTGCCTGACCGACGAGACGCCGGACGAAGCGCGCATCACCGAATCGGTGCTGGCGATGATCAAGGAAGTGCAGAAGTACGTGCCCGGCTACCGCCTGGTCAACGGCCCGCTGTTCGACGGCAAGCGCGTCACCGTCTTCATGGAAGTGGCCGGTCTCGGCGACTACCTGCCCAAGTACGCCGGCAACCTGGACATCATGACGGCGGCGGCGACGCGCACCGCCGAAATGTTCGCCGAGGAAATCCTCGCCGGCAGCATCCAGCTCAAACCCGTGGAGGTTGCAGCATGAGCGAAATTGATCTCAAGGGCCGCCAGGTCATCGTCCACGACATGTGCCTGCGCGACGGCATGCACGCCAAGCGCGAGCAGATGTCGGTCGCGCAGATGGTCCAGATCGCCAGCGCGCTCGACGACGCCGGCGTGCCGTACATCCAGGTCACGCATGGCGCCGGGCTCGGTGGCAATTCGCTGCAACACGGTTTTGCGCCGCACAGCAACGAGGAATACCTGAGCGCCGTGTGCAGCGCGGTCAAGCGCAGCAAGGTCTCGGTCCTGCTGCTGCCCGGGCTGGGCACCATGCGCGAATTGCAGTCGGCCTACGACTGCGGCGCGCGCAGCGTGCATGTCGCCACCCACTGCACCGAAGCCGACACCTCGCCGCAGCACATCGCCTACGCCCGCAAGCTGGGCATGGACAGCACCGGCTTCCTGATGATGGCCCACCTGAACACGCCGGAGGGGCTCGCCCAGCAAGGCAAGCTGATGGAATCCTACGGCGCGCAGACGGTTTACATCACCGACTCCGCCGGCTACATGCTGCCGGCCGACGTCAAGGCGCGCGTCTCCGCGCTGCGCGATGTGCTCAGACCGGAAACCGAGATCGGCTTCCACGGCCACCACAACATGGGCATGGGCATCGCCAACTCGATCGCCGCCATCGAGGCCGGCGCCAGCCGCATCGACGCCTCGGTCGGCGGCCTGGGCGCCGGCGCCGGCAACACACCGCTCGAAGCCTTCGTCGCCGTCTGCGAACGGATGGGCATCGAGACCGGCTGCGACCTGTTCAAGCTGATGGACATGGCCGAAGACATCATCTTCCCGCTGATGGACCACATCGTCCGCGTCGACCGCTCGTCGCTGACGCTCGGTTTTGCCGGCGTCTATTCGACCTTTCTGCTGCACGCCAACCGGGCGGCCGAGCGCTTCGGCATCCCGGCGCGCGACATCCTGGTCGAACTCGGCCGCAAGAAGATGATCGGCGGCCAGGAAGACATGATCACCGACACCGCGATGACGATGGCCAAGGAACGCGGCCTGCTCCAGGACGCCGCAGCGGGAGTCGCGCCATGAAGCCCTACGCCGAACGCGAAGCCTGCGCCATCCTGGTCGGCGCCACCGGCGCCTTTGGCACGGCGATCACCCAACGCCTGCTCGACGCCGGCCTCGGCGTCATCGCTGTCGCCCGCTCGGCCGCCAGCCTGCAGGCGCTGACGGCGCAATACCCCGGCGTGCGTGCCTGTGCCGCCGACATCGGCAACGACTCGGCGATCGCCGCCATCGCCACCGCCATCGACAAGCCGCTGCGCATGGTCGTGCATGGTCCGGGGGTCGCGGTAGCGGGCGGCATCCTGACGGCGCCGACCGAATCGATGGTCGATGCGGTCAACATCAAGGTCGGCGGGCTGCTGCGCCTGGTGCGGGCGGCCGAGGCCCAACTGACGGCTGGCTCGCGCATCGTCGCCATCGGCGGCCACTACGGGCTGGAACCGACTGCCTACGCGGCCGCCGCCGGCGTCGCCAACGCCGCTCTGCTCAACGTCGTGCGCCAGTTGAGCATGGCCTACGGACAGCGCGGCATCACCGCCCACACCATCGTCCCCGGCCCGGCCGACACCGAGCGCCTGCGCCGGGTCGCCGCCAGCCGCGCCGAACAGCGCGGCTGCAGCACCGACGACGTGCTCGACGAAATGCGCGCCGAATCTTCGCTCGGCATCCTCAGCACACCGGAACAGATCGCCTGGGCGGTGACCCTGCTGCTCGCCCCGGAAGCCGATGCGATGACCGGTTCCAGCCTGATGCTCGACGCCGGCCGCCGCCGCGGTCTACCTTGATCAACGGAGAAAAACATGCCCGTCGCCAACCTGCACGCCCTCGCCGGCCATCCGCGCGAAAACCTCAAGCAGTGGATCCGCGAAACCTCGAACGCACTGTCGGAAATCCTCGCCGCCCCGAAAGATCGACTGGAAGTCTGGGTCACCGAAATCGATCCCGAACTCTGGGGCATCAACGGCCTGCCGGCAGACGAAGTGCTGGCGCAAACGCCGCGCCACGACGCCGAGATGCCCTTCATCCGCATGGTCCTGATGGAAGGCCGGACGACCGAGCAACTGCACCGGGTGATCGCCGAACTGACCGCCATCACCGCCCGCCTGCTCGACGTCGATGCGCAGCGCATCCGCGTCTACATCGCCCAAGCCCATCCCGACCGCTGGGGCATCGGCGGCGTCCCGGCCAGCATCCGCCGGGCTGCCGAACTTGCCGCCCGTCAGCCGGCCACCGGCTGAACCCGTCGCCTCAGCGACGCAGCCAGTCGGCCGCCAGACGGGTCAGACGCGGCATGACGAGGTAGGACATGATGACGGCGACCAGCGCCGTCACCACCGCCGTGCGCAACAGGAAAGGCAGGCCGGCGAGCAATGGCGCGACAAAGGCGAGCAAGAACGCCACCGTCGGGAAAATGCCGCACCAGCTGAGCAAGGTCATCTTCCAGCGCCGCGGCATCCGCTGCGCCGGCACCAGCGTCGGTCCGAACCAGGCATCGAGGCCGTGCAGCATCCGGTACTCCGGCTCGCCCTCGGCCACCGCCGCCAGCCGTTCCATCCATTGCGCGCGTACCGGCGACGCCTGCCAGCGCTCCAGATCGGCCTGCTGCGCAAAGCGTTGGATGATCTGGTAATCGCCCCCCGCGGCAGCCGGCGGAATCAATTCGGCCGACACGTAACCCGGGAAATGCCGCGCATCGGCAAACATCGCGCCGACCAGCGCCTCGTAAGCCTCGGCGCATCCCTCCTTGGCCCGCCGCCGTACAACACGAAACACCGCTGCGTCGCCCATAACAATCTCGACAAAATAATTAATATCGAGATTTTATAGAGTACATGCAATGAATAGCCAGCGGTTTTTCCGGATGCGCCCCGGAAAAACACCAACAAAAAACCCGCTGAGCCTTGCGCCGATGTGCCTTTTAGCAATTCTTGTCCCGAAAAAAGCAATTCCTGGCCAAAAAACACCCAAAGAATTCAATGAGTTTGCGAGCCTCAAGCACAAAATGATGGCCGCGACCAGTCGGCATCCGAAAAACCAGGAACGACACAAATCGAACTCGACGTTTTCGAACAATCGAATCGCCCAAGGGGGCGTACATGCCCTCCTGTTTGCCAAGCGCTGACGCCAAAGGATGCTGAACGACGCCCAGCGGATTCACAGTGCGGATCGACGTAGCGTTTGTCGACAGAAACCGCCGTGCTTGGAGTACCCGTGATCGGCACAACGCTTTCGGTTACATCTGCAACCCGTTCGCCGGTCAACAAAATAAGCAGCAGAAGATTGACTTGGGGATAGGCCGCAAACATGCAATAAGCGCCCGGCGAACCCAGGTTAATTTCTGACTCAGGTGGCGGATCCTGGCTTCCTGCGATGCGGGATTGACTCTACAACAGCAATGCATTGCAAGCTATGGCTTGCATTTGTACGATTTTTTCTTAAAATGCAAGCCATGACTGACAGTATACGATTGCCTGACGAATTGGGACGCCAACTGCGAGCAAGGCGCGAGGCGCTGGGCTTGAGTAAGTCTGCGCTCGCTGATAAAGCGGGCAAAGTTCGTGAGGTCGTATACAGACTCGAGGCAGGGGAGGACGTCACAGTATCGTCGTTGTTGGCTGTCATGGGGGCGTTGGGGCTGGTGCTTCGTATCGAACGTGCGGGCCTGCCATCCGCCAGTGAAGTTGCCGCCAGATTCTTGGATGAGGACGATGCTCCCTGAAAAAATTCGACTGCTAAATGTCTCCATTGGCGATGCTGACGCGGGCCAACTGCTTCGAACATCCACATACGAGTTCCGCTACCTTCAGCCCGACCCAGAGCAAGCCACTGTAGCATTGCTCATGCCCCCCCGAGAACAACTCACGTGGCAGGATGGAGACCTGTTTCCCCCTATGGACCAGAACCTCCCCGAAGGTGACTTGTTCATGAGGATTCGGGAACTCTTTCCAAAGCAACCCATGACGCCAATGCACATGTTGGCGCTGGTCGGGCGTAATGGTATTGGTCGTTTGGGTTACAGCTTGCCCGACCAAGCTGCAAGACCTTTGCCGCGCCCCCTGAGCAAAAGCGAATTGCTGGAAACGGCTTACACGCCGGAAGTGTTCAATGAGCTGGTGGCCGCCTACCTGAGTACAGGGGCAGGCATCGCAGGGATGCAACCGAAAATCATGGTACCTGACCGGCCGACAGTGCCAATTCCCTCGCTCATCGTGAAGGCTGCGAGTGCAGCCTACCCTGGACTGGCTGCGAACGAATTTCTTTGCCTGACTGCCGCTCATAAGGCGGGTATAGAGGTGCCGTCGTTCGCGCTGTCCGAGGATGGGCAGATGCTGGTACTGGACCGCTTTGACTTGGTCGTTCATGATAACGGACGGGTAGAGCGGTTGGGTTTTGAAGATATTGCGGCCCTAGCCGGCTTGCGGGTGCGCGACATCTTGTCAGACCGCAAGTACCACGGCAGCTATCAGCGCATCGCAGAACTGCTGCGCCAATTCCAGTTGCACAGCGACAACTTGCATCGATTCTTTGAGCAGGTGGCATTTTCCATCATGGTGCGAAATGGTGACGCACACCTGAAAAATTTCGGTTTACTCTACCGCTCGCCTGAAGATATGTGGCTGGCTCCCATGTTCGATGTAGTGACAACGAGCATTTACAAATACGCTCAATCACCGGGTGGGCCACTGCTTGAAGACCGAACGCTGGCCCTCAAGCTTTTCTCTGGCAAGCACCAGACAAAGGCGTATCCAACAACTGAAGAGTTACTGGATTTTGGCCGGCGGGTATGTGGTGTTGCCCAGCCCGCGCATGTGGTTCAGCGCATAGCGCATGCTATGCACCAGACGATGGCAGGGGCGAAAGAAGATTCGCGTGTTCCGAGGGAGTTGTGGGTGCAGATGAACCAGGCTTGGACCTCGGGTTACAGCTACGCGGAGTAGCCGAGAAATTGCTGTATCACTGCAGCACATTTCGCGCTATGCCATTACTTGGTAACTTTCGTTTTCGTGGGTTGGTAAGCCAGATGTGTCCCGGAACCGCGCTTTTGGTAAGCCAGGATGACAGGCCGGCGGCTTGACATACTGTGTTACCAAGTCGCCGGGACAGGCAGTCGCAGCACTCCCAGAATGCACACACATTCACTTTTCGGGAGTCTCGCGATGTCATCCATTCGTTACGCCAAATCCCAGATTGCCATTCACTGGCTGGCGGCGGCATTGATCATCTTCCTCTTGGTCACGGGCACTCTGGTGCTGGCCGACCTACCCAATACCGCCGAAAAAATCGGCAACCTGCGCTTCCACATGATCCTCGGCGTCCTCGCCGGGGTTCTGGTCATCGCCCGGGTCATCCTGCGCAAACGCCTGCCGGCGCTTCCGGCGGTGCACGGGGAGATGTTCGCCCGGCTCGGGCACATGGCGCTCAACCTGATCATCCTGCTACTGGTATTCAGCGGCGCCATGCTGATGCTGCAGAGTGGCGCGCTGGACGCCTTGTTTGGTAGCGCGGCCTTGCCGGCTGACTTCAAGGAATTCACACCGCGCCGGATTCATGGCCTGGCCTCACGGGCCGCCATGGCCCTGATCGCCCTGCATGTTCTGGCCGCCCTTTACCATCAGTTCATCGTCAGGGACGGGCTGCTCGCCCGCATGGGGATCGGTTCGAACAAGATCGGGCGGCAGTGATGAAACTGCATCTCGACAAGCGATGGAAGATCGCCATCGGCATCCTGGTGCTGGCCGGGATGGGCCTTCTGATTCTGCGCAACAGCCCGCTGGCGCCGATGACGAAAGTGACGACGGCGCCTGTGGAACGCGTCAGCTTGCAGGCTTCGCTGTTTGGCATCGGTATCGTCGAAGCGCGCCGCAATGTCCTGATTGGCCCGACGACCGCCGGACGTGTCGCCCGCGTGCTTGTTGACCAGGGCGAAATGGTGGCAGCCGGCCAGGTGCTCGCCGAAATCGACCCTGTCGATCTGCAGGCGCGCTTGGCTGCGGCTCGTCATGGGCAGGCCAGGGCCGACTCGGCGCTGGCCGCAGCCGAGGCCCTGGGCCGCGAGGCGGAAAGCCGGCTGGCAACCGCCGAGGCCAGCGCCCGGCGCTATGCCGCATTGCGTGAGCAGGGCTTTGTCAGTACCGAGGCGGAACGCGCCAAAGGCCATGAGTTCCGTGCCGCTGGCGCTGCCCAGGCGGCCAGTCTGGCCAACGTTGCGGCGGCTCGCGCCGAGAGCGAGCGCTCCAGGTCAGAGGCTGAGGCATTGGTGCGCCAACTGGGCAACATGCGTCTGCTGGCGCCGGTGGCCGGCCTGATCGTCGCCCGAGATATCGAGCCGGGCAGTACGGCTGTCGCCGGGCAGGCCGTAGTACGCATGGTCGAAACGGATTCTTTCTGGTTGCGGGTACGTATCGACCAGGGGCGTTCCGCCGGGCTGGCAACCGGCCAGACGGCCAGCATCGTGCTGCGTAGTCGACCGGGAGAGACATTCACCGGCAAGGTCGCGCGCATCGAACAGTTGTCGGATGCGGTGACCGAGGAGCGGATTGCCATGGTGGCATTCGACAGCCTGCCGGCGGGATTGACTTTGAACGAGATGGCCGAAGTCACGGTGAACATGCCGGCACGGCCGCCTGCACTGGCCGTGCCGCCGGCTGCGCTGGTGCGTCAGGACGGCCGCAGCGGTGTTTTCCTGGCCATCGACGGCAAGGCACAGTTTGTGCCGATCAGGGCCGGTTTGCGTGCGGCAAGCGGCATCGAAGTGCTCGAAGGTTTGCGTGGCGGTGAGGCCGTCATCGTCACCCGTGCCCGCCCGCTTGCCGATGGCGACCGGGTACGCGTGACGGATGCAGGGGGAGCGCAGTCGTGATCAATCTCGCTGCCCGGGATATCGGCCATCACCTCGGCCGCTTCATCTTCACCGGCATCGGCCTCGGGCTGTTGATCGGCGTCACCCTGACCATGGCCGGTGTCTATCGCGGCATGGTTGCCGACGGCCGCGCCGTGATTGCCGCCTCTGGCGCCGACATCTGGGTTGTGCAGAAGGATACGGTGGGTCCGTGGGCCGAGCCTTCGTCGATCCGTGACGACCTTTACCGCAGTCTGGCCGGGCTGGTTGGCGTCGCCGAGGCGGCCAACGTCGCCTACCTGACCATGCAGGTGCAGATCAATGGCAAGGATGTGCGCGTCATGCTGGCCGGCATCGAGCCTGGTGCGCTCGGCGAACCGGCGCAGGTGATCGCCGGGCGCCCGCTATTGCGCAGCCATTACGAAGCCGTCGCCGACGAGAAGGCCGGTCTGCTGGTTGGCGATGTCGTGCGCATCCGCCGTCACGAGTACACGGTGGTCGGGCTGGCACGGAGAGCGACCTCGTCTTCTGGCGATCCGATGATCTACATTCCGCTCAAGGATGCCCAGGAAGTCCAGTTCCTCAAGGACAACGACAGCCTGATCGCGGAGCGGGCGCGCACGACGGCGAATCCGGCCATCAATCGCCCGGGGGTGCCGGGCCTGCTCGATGCCGTAGTGGCTACGCAAACCAGCAGCCGCAACGTCAATGCCGTGCTGCTGCGTCTGGCTCCGGGCTATCCCGCAGAAGAAGTCAAAGCCGAGATCGGCCGCTGGAAACATCTGACCGCCTGGACCCGCGCCGACATGGAAGAGATCCTGGTGGCCAAGCTGATTGCCACCTCCGCCAAGCAGATCGGCATGTTCCTGGTGATCCTGGCAATCGTCAGTGCGGCCATTGTCGCTTTCATCATTTACACCATGACCATCAACAAGCAGCGGGAAATCGCCGTGCTCAAGCTGATCGGCGTGCGTGACCGGAGCATTGCCACGATGATCCTGCAGCAGGCGCTGGCCCTGGGCCTCATCGGCTACGTCGTCGGTCAGGTTTCGGCGGGCTTGTGGGCGCCCTTTTTTCCCCGCCATGTCCTGCTTGAATCGGGTGATGCCCTGCGCGGCCTGGTCGTCACCCTGGTGGTTTGTGCCCTGGCCAGCGTCCTGGCGATTCGGGCCGCCCTGCGCATCGACCCGGCCGATGCCATAGGAGGTTGATCATGCTGAATCCGACAGCAAACAAGGAAGTTGCCATCCGCCTGAGTGGCCTGACCAAGACCTACGGTCAGGGCGCAAATGCGGTGCATGCATTGCGCGGTGTCGACATGACCATCCATCGCGGCGAAGTCGTCGGTCTGGTTGGCCCCAGTGGCTCGGGCAAGAGCACCCTGCTCAAATGCCTGGGGGCGGTGATAGAACCGAGCGGCGGTCACATCGAACTCGGTGGCGAGCGCATTTTCGACGAGCCGGCCGGCGGCTGGCAGATCGATGACTTGCGTGCCCTGCGCCGTGACCGCATCGGTTTCATCTTCCAGGCTCCGTACCTGATTCCTTTCCTCGATGTGACCGACAACGTTGCCCTGCTTCCCATGCTCGCCGGCAAGCCAAACGAAAAGGCCCGGCAGCGAGCCCGTGAGCTGATCGAAGCGCTCGATGTCGGCCATCGCGTCGGGGTCCGCGTTTCCATGCTCTCAGGCGGCGAGCAGCAGCGGGTGGCAATCGCCCGCTCCCTGGTCAATCACCCGCCAGTGATCCTCGCCGACGAACCGACTGCGCCACTGGATTCGACTCGGGCGCTGGCAGTGATGCGGATACTCAACGACATGGCGCAACGCTACGGGGCTGCCATCATCGTTGTCACCCACGACGAAAAGATCATTCCGACTTTCAAACGCATTTATCACATCCGCGATGGCCGCACCGAAGAGGAAGCCGGTGAAGGCCGGGAAATCACATCATGACCCTACGCAAGCTTGTTTTGTCACTTACCCTGCTGGGCAGTGTTTCGCTGACCCAGGCCGCTGACCTGCTTGAGGTTTACCGTGCGGCGCGCAACTACGATGCAGGCTATGCGGCGGCCAGCGCCGCGCGCGATGCCGAGCGCGAGAAAGCCCCGCAGGCACGGGCCGGCCTGCTGCCCAGCATTGGCCTGGCAGCCAGCACCACCCGCAACCGGGTGGAATCCACACCGCGCGCCGGCGGGCTCGCCAGTCATGCCGAATACAACAGCAATGGCTGGACGATTTCCCTGAGCCAACCGCTGTTCCGCTGGCAAAACTGGCAGGGCTACCAGCAGGGCGAACTGCTGGTGGCGAACGCCGAGGCCAGGTTTGCGCAAGCCGGGCAGGAACTGCTGCTGCGTGTCACCCAGGCCTATTTCGATGTGCTGTTGGCGCAGGAAACCGTGGCCAGCGTTCAGGCGCTGAAGCTGGCCACGGTCGAACAACTGGCATCGGCCAGGCGCAATTTCGAGGTCGGCACTGCCACCATCACCGATACGCACGAGGCACAGGCGCGTCACGACCTGATCGTGGCCCAGGAAATCGCCGCCGCCAACGACCTGGCGGTCAGGCAGCAGTTTCTCCTTACCCTGACGGGCGAAGCGTACTCACAACTCGATGGATTGAAGCAGGACGTCAACATCGGCCGACCGGTGCCCGATGACATGGCGCAATGGGCCAGTCTGGCCGAGCACGGAAACATCGGCGTACAAGTTGCCGAAACCTCAAGGGAGGTTGCCCGTCGCGAGGTGGAAAAGCAGAGTGCCGGGCACTATCCGACTGTCGATCTGGTCGCCAGTCATGGCCGGAGTGCCACGGGCTTCAGCTCGACAGCACCGGGCGGCCTGGATAGTCGTACCACGACCATCGGGCTGCAGTTGAATTTGCCTATTTTTGCCGGCGGGTTTGTATCTTCAAAAAGCCGGGAGGCGGTCGCCCTGCACGAGAAATCACGGGCCGAACTGGAGAACGCGCGTCGCCAGGCGGTGTTGGCGGCACGCCAGGCCTATCTTGCCTTCAGCAATGGCCAGGCTCAGATCAAGGCATTCGAGGCCGGGGTCACTTCCTCGCAGTTGGCCCTGGATGCGAACAAGCTTGGCTACGAGGTCGGCATTCGCATCAACATGGATATCCTGAACGCCCAGAGTCAGCTATTCGATACTCGGGTCAAACTGGTCAAGGCACGTCTGGATACCATGCTATCGTTGCTGCGTCTGAAACAGGCGGCAGGGATTCTCGCTGAGGAAGACCTGGCGGCGATCAACACCCTCCTGAAACGATGATGACAGTACGTAGCGAGCACCTGCTGGTCGTCGATGACGACCGCGAAATCCGCCGTTTGCTGGAAGAATATCTTGAACAATCCGGCTACCGGATAAGCAGCGTTGCCGATGGCAAGGCGATGCGCAAGGCTCTGGAGAATCACCGGATCGATCTGGTGATTCTCGACCTGATGCTGCCCGGCGAAGATGGTTTGAGCCTGTGTCGCGAACTGCGGACCCATTCGAACCTGCCCGTCCTGATGCTGACCGCCCGTGGTTCGGAAATCGATCGCATCATCGGCCTGGAAATGGGGGCCGATGATTATCTGAGCAAGCCATTCAATCCCCGGGAACTGCTGGCGCGGGTCAAGAGCATCCTGCGGCGCGCGCATTCGCTGCCGCCAAATCTGCAAACCAGCGAAGCGGCAGCTTACCGTTTTGCCGACTGGACTCTGGATGTTTCGGCACGCAACGCCATTGCCCCGGACGGTCTTGTCGTCCCGTTGTCAGGGGCGGAGTTCCGGCTGCTGAGTGTCTTCCTCGAACACCCGCAACGTGTTCTGTCGCGGGACCAGATTCTTGAACTGATCGCCGGGCGGGAATCGCTCCCCTTCGAGCGCAGCATCGATGTGCTGATCGGACGCTTGCGCAAGCGCCTGCAGGATGATGGCAAGGAACCCGCCCTGATCAAGACGGTACGCGGTGAAGGCTATGTGCTGGCGGCTCAGGTGGAGGTCGTCTGATGTGCTGCTTGCCGCGCTCCCTGTTCGGACGTCTGCTCCTGCTGATGACAGCGGGACTGGTTCTCGCCCAATTGGCCGGAACCGCCATCCATTTACGGGAACGGCAACGTTCGCTGGGCGATATCGTCAGTCAGGAAATGGTCCAGCGCTTTGCCGCCATTCATCGGGCGATCGATGGCGAGCCCGAAGCGGTACGTCAGCGGCTGGCCGATCGCTTGTCGACCCCGCGGCTGGCCCTGAGTATCGAAGCATCGGCGCCGCAGGCGGGTCAGGCCCGGACGATGCTGACCGATTTTGCCCAGCGGATGCGCGAGCAACTGGGCCCCGGCATCGAGGTCCGAACCGTGGCCCTGCCGCGTTTTGGCGCCTTTGCCTTCGACATGTATCTGCAACTTTCGGATGGCAGCTGGCTGCGCATCAACGGCAGCGCACCCGATGACATTCTTGCCCAGCCCTGGCATGTTCTGATCAACCTGGGGGTGATGTTGCTGGCGATCGTCGTTCTGGTTGCCTTTGTCGCGCGCAGCACGGTTCGCCCACTGACGCGATTGGCTACCGCCGCCAACGACCTGGCTGAGGATCTGAAACATCCGCCACTGCCGGAAGAGGGACCGAGCGAAGTGCAGGAGTCGGCGCGGGCTTTCAACCTGATGCAAACCCGCATCCGCTCGGGCATCGAGGAACGCGAGCGCTTCCTTGCTGCGGTATCCCATGATCTCAAGACCCCGATCACGCGACTACGTCTGCGGGCCGAAATGATGGCCGACAAGAACCTGCGCGAGGACATCCGGCACGACGTCGACGACATGCAGCAGTTGATCGATGACGCCCTGGATTTCCTGCGCGGCAAGGCAGTCGACGAAGCCATTCAGCCCATCGACCTGGTGGCGCTGGTGGAAAGTGTGGCCGACGACTTTTCGAATGACGGCCTGGTTTCCCTGGAAGCCCCCGAGCAACTGCGTTTCAATGGGCGCCCCAGAGCACTGCAAAGGGCATTGCGTAACCTGGTCGACAATGCTTTGAAGTACGGCGGAAATGCCCGCGTCGCCCTCGGAACGAATGGCGCGGAGATCGTCCTTGGCGTGGAAGACGATGGCCCCGGCATCCCCGAGTCCGAGCTTGAATCGGTGTTCGAACCTTTCCACCGCGTCGAGAGCTCCCGCTCCCGCGAAACCGGCGGGACCGGTCTTGGTTTGGCCATCGTCCGCCAGGTAGTGCGTGGCCATGGGGGTAGGGTCGTGCTCTGCAATCGCCCCGGTGGGGGACTGCGGGTCGAAGTGAGGATTCCTTCCTGAAGACCACACACCAGCGGGTTTCAAGTGTTTCTCCGATGGTGGGCGGTACTGGGTTCGAACCAGTGACCCCTGCCGTGTGAAGGCAGTGCTCTACCGCTGAGCTAACCGCCCATCGAGGAAGGCGCGAATTTAACCATAAGTCGCGAAGCGGGTCAAACCTCGCTCAGCTAAAATAGCGAACTTTGTTTCACACAGATCGAACCGATTCCCATGAAGCCTGTCCGCACCCGTTTCGCCCCCAGCCCCACCGGTTACCTGCATATCGGCGGCGCCCGTACCGCCCTCTTCTCGTGGGCCTATGCCCGCCGCCACGGCGGCACTTTCGTCTTGCGCATCGAGGATACCGATGTCGCCCGCTCGACACCGGAAGCCGTTCAGGCCATCCTCGACGGCATGGCCTGGCTCGACCTGGGGCACGACGAAGGCCCGTTCTACCAGATGCAGCGCATGGACCGTTACAAGGAAGTGATCCAGCAGATGCTGGCGGCCGGTACCGCCTATTACTGCTACACGACGCGCGAAGAACTCGATGCGCTGCGCGCCGAACAGGAAGCCCGTAAGGAAAAGCCGCGTTACGATGGGCGCTGGCGTCCGGAAGAAGGCAAGACGCTGCCGCAACCGCCGGCCGGCGTGTCGCCGGCGATCCGCTTCCGCAATCCGAAGGACGGCGTCGTCGCCTGGGACGATGCGGTCAAGGGCCGGGTCGAGTTCGCCAACAGCGAGCTTGACGACCTGATCATCGCCCGCGCCGATGGTACGCCGACCTACAACTTCTGCGTCGTGGTAGACGACTGGGACATGGGCATCACCCACGTCATCCGCGGCGACGACCACGTCAACAACACGCCGCGCCAGATCAACATCCTCAAGGCGCTGGGTGGCGAGGTGCCGACCTACGCCCACCTGTCGATGATCCTCGGCGACGACGGCGCCAAGCTCTCGAAGCGCCACGGCGCGGTATCGGTGATGCAGTACGACGACGATGGCTACCTGCCGGAAGCGGTCATCAACTACCTCGCCCGCCTCGGCTGGTCGCACGGTGACGACGAAGTCTTCTCGCGCCAGCAATTCGTCGAATGGTTCGACCTCGACCATATCACCGCCTCGGCGGCCCAGTTCAACACCGAAAAGCTGCTCTGGCTGAACCAGCACTACATGAAGCAGCTGCCGGCGACCGAACTGGCAGCCCGCGTCAAGCCGCGGTTGGCGGCACGCGGCGTCGATACCGACAACGGCCCCAGCCTGGAAAAGGCGGTGGCGCTCTACGTCGATCGCTGCAACACGCTGAACGTCCTGGCCGATGCTGTCGAAGTCTTCTACACCCCGGTCACCCCGTCGGCGGAACTGCTGGCCCAGCATCTCACCGACGAAACGCGCCCGGCGCTGGCCGACTTCGCCGCCGGCATCGCCGGCGTCGCCTGGGAAATCCCGGCCATCGCCGCGCTGATCAAGGAAACCATCGCCAAGCACGGGCTCAAGATGCCGAAACTGGCGATGCCGCTGCGCGCCCTGCTGGTCGGTCAGACGCAAACCCCGTCGGTCGACGCGGTGATCGAACTGTCCGGTCGCGAACGCGTTGCCGCCGCCCTGAAAAAATATCTCTAAAATCTCGCGAAGGCCCTTTACAAGGGGAAAGTCGATCCCTATAATGCGGCCTTCTTTCGAGCAGGGGGGTATAGCTCAGCTGGGAGAGCGCTTGCATGGCATGCAAGAGGTCAGCGGTTCGATCCCGCTTACCTCCACCAAAGAGCTCGAAAGAATGTAGTAAAAAAAGTCCGGGTCCCCATCGTCTAGAGGCCTAGGACACCGCCCTTTCACGGCGGTAACCGGGGTTCGAATCCCCGTGGGGACGCCAAGAATTTGCAGTAGCACAGGTTCAAGTGCGGAGTGGTAGTTCAGTTGGTTAGAATACCGGCCTGTCACGCCGGGGGTCGCGGGTTCGAGCCCCGTCCACTCCGCCAATTTATTCCCAAGTGACTGATTGTATTAAGCAATCAGTCACTTCGGTAATCAAGGGTACAAAGACAGGGTACAAAGTTCAGTCAAAATGGACTGGACATGCCACCTGCCTGCCCCTCAGGAACCATACCTACCATTTCCGCCAAAGCGTTCCACCAGAGTTGCGTTCGCTCATCGGCAAGCGGGAAATCAAGAAGTCTTTGGGTCGCAATTACCCGGCAGCCGTCAGCCTTGGCAAGAAGCTTGCCGTCGAGGCTGACAAGGCAGTCTGTGATGCTCGCGCCCAATTCGACAACCTCCCTGTCGATCCCTTCTTCTCCGAGGGTATTCGCCGTACCCGGCTGGTTCCCCTGACGGAAGTCACGCCAGAACTCGAAACCCAATCTGATCCGATTTCTGATCGGCCGGCGGAACCTTGACAATTCGTTGGGGATGTCAGTCGGTGTTCAGGCTCTCTTTATGCCGAAATACGACGCTGGAACGCACGGCGATCAATAACGCGGCAAGAATGAACCCAGCGGCAATGGAAAAGGTAGCTGCGAGGCCTGAGGCGGCAATCTGCGGGGCGAGCGCTGTGAAATCGGAGGTACCCGCCCCCAAGGCAAAAGCCGCGCCCATCAAGGACGCGCCAGTGATCAGACCGAGGTTGCGCGAGAGATTGAGCAGGCCGGAAACGAGACCGCGCTGCTCGGACCCGCTGCCGGTCATCACCGCAGTGTTGTTCGCCGCCTGGAACAGCGCATAGCCGGCGGTGGTCACGGCCAGCGCGCCGACATACCCCGCCAGGCCGACGCTGGCGGACAGCGCCGGCAGCGTAACGGCACCCAGCGCCATCGTTGCCAGGCCGGCGATGGTCATCCGCTGTGCACCCAAGCGATCCACCAGACGGCCGGCGGGCATACCCGAGAGCGCAGCCACCAGCGGGCCGGTCGACATCACCAGGCCGACCGGAGTCGCTTCCAGAGCGAAGACGCTGGCGAGGTAGAACGGCCCGACGACCAGCGTTGCCATGACTACGGCGGTGACTAGGGCGCTCATCGCGAACCCGGCGCCAAGTGTGCCCTGGCGGAACAAACCTGGCCGTACAAGTGGCGCCGGCGCCCGCGCTTCGACCCACAGGAACAGCGCACCGCCACCGATCGAGGCAAGGAGCAGCGCGCCATTGATGACCCCGAAATGACCCTTGCCTAGCGTCATCGCCAGCGCATAGGCGGCGAGCGCCATGGCCAGGACGACTAAGCCAGCCTTGTCAAACGGCGGACGTGGCGCCCCGGTCGAGGGGGTATCGGTGGGCAGGAGGCGCAGCGCCAGGAGCAGCGCCGCAACGCCGAGCGGGAACATGATCAGGAAGATCGCCTGCCAGCCGCCAACAGCGATGAGCACCCCGCCGAACGTCGGCCCCACTGCCGTGCCCACCGCGGACATAGTACCGAGCAGGCCCATGGCGCTGCCGGTACGCTCCTTGGGTACGGCCTCGCCGACCAACGCCATTGTGAGCGCCATCATGATGGCCGCCCCTATGCCCTGGAGCGCACGCGCCGCGATCAGCCACCCCAGTCCAGATGCCGCGCCGCACAGCACGGAGGCCACGGAGAAGACGACGATCCCGACAAGCAGCAGTCGGCGCCGGCCGATGACATCACCCAAGCGCCCGACGCCGACGATCGTACTAGTGATGGCAAGAAGGTAGGCCAGAACGACCCACTGGACTGCCTGGAAAGACGCCGCGAAGGAGTGCACCAGCGCCGGTAACGCCACGTTGGCGATGCTAGTCCCCAGCGAGGAGAGCAACATGGGCAACGACAGGCTGGCCATCACCCAGCGTACGTCACCATTCTGCAAAACCTTTGGGCAATTCGTAAGATCAGGCTTGCTCATGACAGGCCCCGCCCGCCAACGAGACAATCGATAGCGAACCGGGGGCCGTCGCCGGTGCCGACAATGCGTTCCACGGGGTGCGCTTCCTCGATAAGCAGCTCGCGCCCAACGGCAGCCACGACCCGCTCAGCGAACCAGACGGCATTGGCCCCTTCGCTGGAGGCCAGATCCAGCGCCCGCCCGAGCGGCAGGCTTGCGGCGTCCGCGAACAGGAAGCTGTTGGCGTTAACAGGCCACAGGAACTCGCTTGCAGCGTAGCGCTGGATCCATGCCTCTCGCCCCATCGAGAGCGCAATTTCGGCGAACGCAGAGCCTGCGCCGACTGCCTCTTGATTTGCCCAACCGGGCGCGACCTTCACTTCCATTTTCCGACTCCTCGAACACGATGTCTGAATGCTAGTGTGGCGTCGAATAAGGCCGAAGGCGCATCGGTTGCAGTGAATAAGTGCATGAAACGCCATGCGTGAGGATGTCGTGCTATGGTGCGCGCATGTCACGACCCGATTTCAACCTGCTTCTCACGCTGGACGTGCTGCTGGCCGAAGGCAACGTGGCGCGCGCGGCCAAGCGCCTGCGGCTCAGCCCCTCGGCCATGAGCCGTGCCTTGGCGCGCCTGCGCAAGACGACCGGCGATCAACTGCTGGTCCGCGCCGGACGCGGACTCGTGCCCACGCCACGCGCGCTGGAGTTGCGCGAAAAGGTGAGCGAACTCGTGCAGGACGTGGAAGCCGCACTGCGCCCGGCGGAAAAGCCCGATCTGGCGACACTGGAACGCAGCTTCACCCTGCGCGCCGGCGAAGGCTTCGTCGAAAATTTCGGCCCAACGCTCCTGAACCACGTTGCCGCGGCGGCGCCAGGCATCCGCCTGGGCTTCGTGCCAAAGATCGACCGCGACAGCAGCGCATTGCGCGACGGCACGGTCGACCTGGAAACCGGTGTCCTCGGCAGCGGCATGGGCCCCGAGCTTCGCATGCAGGCACTGTTCCGCGACCGTTTCATTGGCGTGGTGCGCGCCGGACACGCGCTCTGCGCCACGCCGATCACCCCGTCCTCATTCGCCGCCGGCCGGCATGTCGGCCTCTCGCGGCACGGCGTGCCCCACGGCCCGGTCGACGAGGCACTGGCGGCGCTGGGTCTGCGCCGCAATGTCGTCACCACCGTCGGCGGCTTCTCGACGGCCGTGGCGCTGGCACGGGCCTCGGACCTGATCGCCAGCGTGCCGGAACGTCACACGGGAAACCTGCGCGACGGCATGTACTCGTTTGACCTGCCATTTCCTGCGCCCGAGATCACCGTATCACTGTTCTGGCACCCGAGACTGCACGGCGATCCGGCACATCGCTGGCTGCGCGGGGTGATGCTGGATGTCTGCGCGTTCTCCCGGTGAAATCGGCCGCCAGCTCGCGCAGCGCAACTCGCCCCCAGGCGGCCATTGCCGTCGTTGCCGATAGATGGCAGCGGATCAACAACCGGGACGCCGGGACCGCCACAGGCTTCACCCTCCACCGCCTTGAAGGGAACACGACGATCGATGGCGGGGGCTGCCAGGGCTTACGCTTCAACTCGGCAAAAAGGCCAAGCCTCGCTACCATGCAACAAAGCACTACAAAACTGTTCTACATGGCACTATTCCAATCAGCCTGAGTAGCGCAACCCCGTTCCCTGATGCAAGAGGCACGGCTCGATTTTCCATCCGCTTCCAAGATCGGATCACCAACCGCGAACCACGACCATGGCCGAAATCGAAGCTGGCAACATTACCCAGCGTGGCACCTTGCGCATTGTGCTGGCCTATGCCATTTTCGCCGGCCTGTGGATCCTGCTTTCCGACCGGGCGATGGGCCTATTGCTCGACAATCCCGAAACCCTGGTGCAAGCCAGCATGGCCAAGGGCTGGTTCTTCGTTGCGGTCACTTCCCTGCTGCTCTATGTACTGGTGCGGCGACTCATTGACCAGATCGCCGCAGCCCACAGGCGCGAACTTGCCATGGCGCACGAGTTGCAGCGCGTTCCAGCAATGCTTTCCGCACTCGCCGACAACACCGATGACGCGATTTTCATCAAGGATATCGAAGGACACTACCTGCTATTCAACCAGGCAGCTGCCCGCTTCGTCGGCAAATCCGCCAACGACATCCTAGGCCACGACGACCGTGCTCTCTTCCCGCCAGATCAGGCGCAGATGCTGATGGCGATCGGCCGCCGGGTAATCGCCACCGGCAAGACCGAAACCAACGAGGAAACACTGCACACCGCCGACGGAACGAAAGTCTTCCTCGCCACCAAAGGGCCGATCCGCGACACCAACGGAAAGGTCTTCGGCATATTCGGCATCTCGCGTGACATCACCGCGCGCAAAATGGCAGAGATTGCGCTGCACGAGCGCGATCATCGACTGGAAGCCATCATCGGCCATTCGCCCTCGGCGCTGTCGCTCAAGCACCTCGACGGCCGCTACGCCTTGGCCAACCCCAATCTGCAGCGTATCCACCACATGAGCGAAGCCGAGATCGTCGGCAAGACCGACTTCGATCTCTATCCCGAAGAATTCGCACGCGTATTCCAGGCCAACGACCGGCAGGTCTTGGCGACCATGAGCCGGCAATCCATTGAGGAAGTCGTACCGGTAGATGGCGTTCCGCGCATCTACATGTCACACATCTTTCCTGTTCTGGATGACCGTGGCCGGGCCGAGTACGTCTGCCGCATCTCGCTCGACATCACCGAGCGCAAGCGGGTCGAACAGGAGCTGAATCTTCGCCTTGCCGAACTGGAGCAGTTCAACCGCGCCACCATTGGCCGCGAACTCGACATGATCCGCATGAAGGAAACGATCAACGCACTGAACAAGGAACTGGGGCGCGCGCCCCCCTACGACCTGTCCTTTACTGAAGCGTTCGAACGGAAGGCCGAGCCATGAAGACGAAGCCGTTCTCCACCTTCCTGACCAGGTTGATCTGGCTCTGCCTGGCACCACTGTTGCTGCTGTCCATCGTGCTGGCCTGGCACCATCTGAAGGATCTCGAAGCAAAGCACCTGCGCGAAGGCGCCAACCTCGCGCACAATATTGCCTGGTCCAACCAGCGCTTCCTTGACGCACAGATCAAGGCGCTCAACATGCTGGCCATTTCTCCGCTGATTGACGATCCGGCACGTTGGCCTGAGCTCTACGCCGAGGCGAGAAGTTTCAACGAAACTTTCGGCACCCACGTGATTTTCGCCGATCACGAACGGCAAATGTTGTTCAATACACGCGTTGCCTTCGGCTCGAAATTGCCCAAATTGCCCCTTGCCAAGGGACGTAGCGCAGCACAACTCGCACTCGACACGGGCCGCCCCCAGGTCGGCGACATCGTGCTTGGGCCAGTCGCCAATCTACCGCTGGTGGCGATCGCCGTTCCTGTCTTGCGCGGTGGCAAGCCGACGCAGCTCGTGCTCAGCACCCTCGATACCACGCAGTTTCAAAAACGCATCGACCAACTGGCCTTGCCGACCGGTTGGTCGGTCACCTTGCAGGACAGTACAGGCGCCGATATCGCGCGACGCTCCCCAGCCGGGTTCGACAGTGCGCGCGATGTGGCGGAGGACCATCGTTTCGTCGTCCGGTCGGAATCCCCCCGTGGACCGTGGTACTGGAAATCCCGCGCAGCATCCATTGGGCTGCTTACACCAGAACGGCCCTCGAGATCGCAATCGCCATTCTCATCGCCACCCTGCTTGGCGTCCTGGGTGGCGCCTGGGCCGGCCGCCGTATCGGGCAGCAAATTGCGGCGCTGAACGCACCGCCCGGGAGTCCGCTACCTGCACTGCAGATCGCCGAAATTGCCAGCGCGCGTACCCAGCTGAATCAGGCCGATCATGAACGGCGCGAAAGCGAAGCGCGCTTTCGTCTGCTGTTCGATCTTGCACCACTACCGCTGGGCTACGTTGCCCACGACGGGCGGATTCTCGCCCAGAACAAGCGCTTCGGGCAGGTCTTCGGGTACACCCGGGACGAAGTTCCGAACATCGAGGCCTGGTGGCAGCTCGCCTATCCCGACCCGGACTATCGCGCCAGCGCCCGCTCCCACTGGTGTGCTGCCGTCGACCACGCCAGCAAAACCGGTGCGGATATCGAACCACAAGCCTATCGCATCAACTGCAAGGACGGCAGCACACGCAACATGCTGGTTTCGGGCATTGCATTGTCCGACGGATTCCTCACCACCTTCTTCGACATCACCGAACAAAAGAAGGCTGTCGACGCCTTGCGTGAGAGCGAGGCTCGGCTACGCCTGCTCGTCGACCATGCGCCTCTTGCGATGGCGTTGTTCGACCGTGGAATGCACTATCTGGCCGTCAGCCAGTCCTGGCTGACATTTTTCGACAAGGCCGGCCAGGACGTGATCGGCCAGTCGCATTACGAGATCTTCCCGAACCTGAAGGAAGAATGGAAGGAGGCTCATCGGCGCGGGCTGGCCGGCGAGGTGCTTGGGTCGGACGGCGATCCCTTCATGCGCAGCGACGGCATTGCAATCTGGACCCGCTGGGAAGTTCGCCCCTGGCGTGCTGCCGACGGGGGCATCGGAGGCATCGTGATCTTTGCCGAGGACATCACCGCCCGACGCCATGCGCAGGAGGCATTGGGCTCGGCATTGGAAGAGCAGAAAGCGGCGCGCCTGGCGGCGCTCAACCTGATGAACGATGCGCAGGCGGCGCAGCACCGGGCCGAAGAAGCGGCCGACGCAGTACGCAAACTGTCGATGGCCGTCGAGCAGAGTCCGGAGAGCATTGTCATTACCGATGTGCGAACGCGTATCGAGTATGTCAACGAAGCATTCCTGCGGCAGACCGGCTACACCCGCGAGGAAGTCATCGGCAAGAATCCGCGCATCCTGCAGTCGGGCAAGACGCCGGTGGAGACTTTCCAGTCCTTGTGGGCGACCTTGCAAACCGGGCAGACCTGGAAGGGCGAGTTTTTGAACCGGCGCAAGGACGGCAGCGAATACACGGAATTCGCCATCATGACCCCGATTCGGCAGCCCGATGGCCAGATCAGCCACTATGTGGCGATCAAGGATGACATCACCGAGAGGAAACGCCTCGGCCAGGAACTCGACGCCCACCGCCATCACCTCGAACAACTGGTGGCAGAGCGCACCAAGGAGCTGGAAGAGGCACGTGCGCAGGCCGTGGCAGCCAACCAGTCGAAATCGGAGTTTCTCGCCAACATGAGCCATGAGATACGGACGCCGATGAATGCGATCATCGGGCTGACCCATCTGTTGCGACAGGAGGCCACGACGACTCACCATATCGACTGGCTGGGCAAGATTGACGGTGCGGCAAAGCACTTGCTGGCGATCATCAACGACATACTCGACCTGTCGAAGATCGAAGCGGGCAAAATTGTTCTTGAAATGCGGGATTTTTCGGTCGCCGGCCTGCTCGACGAGGTCAGCTCGCTGATCGGTGAGCAAGCCCGGGCCAAGGCGCTGGCCGTGACGATGCATCTCGACGGCGTGCCCGCCTGGCTGCGCGGTGATTCCACCCGCCTGCGCCAGGGCATGCTCAACTATGCCGGCAATGCGCTGAAATTCACCACCGCAGGCAGCATCGCCTTGCGTGCCAGCCTGCTGGATCAACGCGATGGCCGCTACCTCGTACGTTTCGAGGTACAGGATACGGGGATCGGCATCGCCCCGGAGGCCCTGCCACGCTTGTTCCAGGCTTTCGAACAAGCCGACGCCTCGACCACGCGCAAATTCGGCGGAACCGGTCTCGGCCTCGCCATCACCCGGCGCTTTGCCCGTCTGATGGGCGGTGACGCCGGTGTCGAAAGCGCGCCGGAACGGGGCAGCACTTTCTGGTTCACCGCCTGGCTCGATGCCGGCCAACCGGTGACGCAGACACCCCAGTCGGCCTTCGGCACGAGTTGTGAGGAAGAATTGCGCCGCCGCCATGAGGGAACCCGACTCCTGCTTGCGGAAGACAATCCGATCAACCGCGAGGTAGCGCTGGAACTGCTGCGCAGTGTGGGACTTGTCGTGGATACCGCCCCCGACGGTCTTCACGCACTCGACATGGCGCGCATCAGTGATTACGCCTTGATCCTCATGGACATGCAGATGCCGGAAATGGACGGGCTGGAAGCGACGCGAGCCATCCGCGCCCTACCGGGACGCGGACGCGATGAGCTGCCGATTCTAGCCATGACAGCGAATGCCTTCACCGAGGACCGCCAGGCTTGCAACGAAGCGGGCATGAACGATTTCGTGGCCAAGCCAGTCGATCCGGATGCACTCTACGCAACCCTGCTGAAATGGTTGCCGGCCGTTACGCCACAGGCCGTGCCGGGCAAAAATGGCGGCGCTGGCGACGCCCTGGCGGCCGGCATGGATGACGAAGCACTGTACGCGCGGCTCAGCACGGAACCGGGCATGGATGTCACCGAAGGCATCCGGATGCTGCTCGGCAAGCGCGACCGTTACCTGAGCCTGCTGCGGGAAATGGTCGACAGTCATGGCAGCGACCCGGAACGCGTGCAGACGGCGCTGCTCGCCGGAGATCGCACAACGGCGTTGCGCGTCGCCCACACGCTCAAGGGCGTGGCAGCCCAACTCGGCGCCAGCGGACTTGCAGATGCAGCCGGGGATCTTGAAAACTGCCTGCACGATGGCGAAAGGACCGCCGGGAGCGACCTGGAAATCCTCTGTGACGCGGTCGATGCAAAGCTGCAGCGACTCAGCCTGCTGATCAACAGCACCGTTCGCAGCCATATCTCCTAAGAGCGATCCCGCAACGAAGCAATTGCCGGGTACAAATCCCGGTCCAACACTCCCCCTCCTCGCCCAGGCAATACGCCTCCCGCTACCCGCCGGATCAAGCGAGCTGAACTGACATTTTCGGCAAGGAACGGATCGCCAAAAGCGCCCTGTTCAATCGACACCGAGGCGTTGGTGATGAACGACTAACGCCCCTCGCCGATGGCGTGGCGTATGGGTGCCGGCGAAACGATCGAGGGTTCCTGAAAGGGGTTGCCCTGTACCAGAACGATCGCTGCCGTGGGCGCTGCTGCCAGGGCAAAAAGCAGGGTTGCCACGAGCGCTGCCTTGGCATTTTCGGCATGCACGACAGCCACGGAGAGCAGCGTCAGCAAACCGAGGAAAGCCATGCCCAGCCATTTGAGCGGATTGATATGGGTCTGGCTGAGGCTGATCCGCAAGTCGCGGTCGTTACGCAAATCGGCAGCCTTTTGCAGCATCAGCATTTGCCCATTGCCGCCTGCCGCCTGGGCAATTTCGGGCCTGATCAACAGGACGAGCAGTGCATCAGCTTGCGCCGCAGCATCACTGCTGACACCGCGCTGCGCCAGTTGTGGCCACTCGGCGACGATAGCCTCGCCGTAATCGATCAGTTGCCGGTTCAACTGCTGCATGATCGGCAAATCGATATTTCTCGCCATCGTCAAAATACTGCGCAAGCTGTCCGCTTCACGGTACACGGCAGTCGTTGCCCGATCATGCGCATTCCAGGTGTCGTTGGCCAGAAAGGCCAGGGTCAGGCCAAACAAAACCCCAATGATGTTGATGAACGGTGGTGCGACGCCGTGCAGGCCACGAATCCGGGTGGCACATCGCGAAGACGCCATCAGCCAGTAAATGCCCCACACCATTGCGAAGGTGCCGACCACCGCGAGAAAGGCATAGCCATAGTGGTCGTAGAGATAAAGCTGCGAAAAAGCCATGCTGGATAAGCGCCCGATTTGCCCTGATGCGCCATAACTCTAACAGGCCCGGCGCAAGGTCGCTGCAGGAAAGCCCCGACCGGCAAGCCGCCGGAACACCGGACAGTTGCTTGATCGAATGGACATGAGCTTCATGAAGGCCGACTTCCGGACTGTTGCACAATCCCCAGAAAGCCTTGGCAAGTCTGTGGATAAGATCGGGAGAAATGAGCCAAGCCACTGACTTGAAAGAAAAACACGGCGCCGCTCATTTTCCGGGCAATCAGGCGGCCTGGCGACGCATCCGGATTACCTGCAGCGGCGCCTGAACGCAGGCGGCCTCGTCGGCGAAACGATCTCCACTCGCCCCGGCAGCCAACTCAAGCCTCGTCCGGACGATTGCGATAGTGTTCCCCGGCCATCCGGGCGGCGGCCTCCCACAGCGCAGGCGCCCCACCCTCGATCGGCGGACGACAGCGCGTCGTGATCTGTTCTAGCGTCACCCCGCATTCCACCCAGGTGCCGCCATCGGTCGCCGCGTTGTGCAGCATCGGCTGGAAACGATCCAGGGCCTTGGCGAATCTGGCGTCGTCGCTCTCCGCCACCTCGAACTCCCGCCACAAGTCGTGAAACTCGCTTGCCTGGGGTTCCGGCAGCAGACCGAAGATACGCTCGGCGGCCAGACGTTCGCGCTCGGCCTGACCGACATGCGTCGCCGGCAGGTGGAAAGGCACGTCACCGGCATCGATCTCGACGATGTCGTGGATCAGCAGCATCTTGACGACGCGCAGCACATCGACGTTGCCGGCGGCGTGTTCGGCGAGCACCAGCGCGTACAGGGCGAGATGCCACGAATGCTCGGCGCTGTTTTCGCGGCGCGAGCGGTCGATCAACGGCGACAGTCGCACGATGCTCTTGAGCCGATCGATTTCCCTGAGGAAATCCAGCTGCCGTTCCAGATCGGAAGTCATCACCTTGCCGCCATCTCGCTAAAAATCTTGCAGGAAAAACCAGCCAACCCGGCCTATTTTCTCCACTTCGCCCAGGGGTCCGAAGCGTCCTTCCCGGACGCGTCCGAGCGATTCGCCGGCCGCTGTCTCGGGCCGTTGCGCTGGCCGGCATCCCGGTCGTGCGCCGCGGCCTTCCGGGCGCGCTTTTCCCGCAAGCGCTCGGCATCCTCCAGGCTCAATTCGGCAGGCAGACCGGGCAGCTGATCCGGCGGCACGATGCGATCCCGCGGCGGCAGTTCAAACTGCTCGGCAGAGGCGCGCGGCAGGCCCTTGAATTGATACAGGTAGAAGGCCTCGACCTTTTCCCGGGCCCAGTCCGTCTTCTTGAGGAACTTGACGCTGGAATCGATGCTCGGCTTGGTATTGAAGCAGTTGATGTTCAAGTAGGCGTACAGGATCTCGAAGCCGTAGTGATCGACGATTTCCGTCAGCAGTTGCTTCAGGCTGACGCCATGCAAGGGGTTGTTCTTGTAATCGATGTCAGCAGTCATGGGCCTGGATCAGCGGGGATGGCGTTTTCATGGGGAAACAAGCTTGCTACAGTAGCGCGGCGCGCAGCCTCTGACCAACAGCTTGCCTTGCTCAACCGCAAAACAAAAAGCCCTTGGTGTCCAAGGGCTTGAATTGCTTGCTGCAGAATTATTGGCGGAGAGGGCGGGATTCGAACCCGCGGTGGGCTATTAACCCACACACGCTTTCCAGGCGTGCGACTTAAACCGCTCATCCACCTCTCCGGAAGCCGCGCATTGTAGCAGAAGCGCGGCGCCGGTCAAACCGATTTGCCGAAATTTCCGGGATCAACCCACCCAGCGGCGGGCGTTGCGGAACATCCGCATCCACGGGCTGTCCTCTCCCCAGTTTTCCGGGTGCCAGGACATCTGCACGCTGCGGAAAACGCGCTCCGGGTGCGGCATCATGATCGTGAACCGGCCGTCGGCGGTGGTCACCGCGGTCAGACCGTTCGGCGAACCGTTCGGGTTGTACGGATAGACTTCGGTCGGCTCGCCCTTGTTGTCGACATAGCGCACGGCGGACAGGCACTTGCCCTGATCGTCGGCGTTGTCGAAGACGGCGCGGCCTTCGCCGTGCGAGACGACGATGGGGATCTGCGAACCTTCCATGCCGGCGAAGAAGATCGACGGCGAATCCAGCACCTCGGTCATCACGAAGCGCGCTTCGAACTGCTCGACCTGGTTGCGGCGGAAGGCAGGCCAGTGTTCGGCACCCGGGATGATGGACTTGAGCGCGCTCATCATCTGGCAGCCGTTGCAGACGCCCAAAGCGAAGGTGTCCTTGCGCTTGAAGAAGGCGGCGAATTCGTCGCGGCAGCCGTCGTGCATCAGGATGGTCTTGGCCCAGCCCTGACCGGCGCCGAGCACATCGCCGTAGGAGAAGCCACCGCAGGCGACGAGGCCCTTGAAGTCCTTCAGCGTGACGCGGCCGGCGAGGATGTCGCTCATATGCACGTCGACCGACTGGAAGCCGGCGCGGTCGAAGGCGGCGGCCATCTCGTAATGGCTGTTGACGCCCTGCTCGCGCAGGATGGCGACGCGCGGGCGGCCGCTGATGTCCAGATAGACCTTGGTGAAATCTTCCTGCGCATCGAAAGTCACCTTCGGCGTCAGACCGGGATCGGCAACGTCGAGGATGCGGTCGAATTCCTGCTGCGCGCAGTCCGGGTTGTCGCGCATCGCCTGCATGCGGAAGCTGGTTTCCGACCAGGCGCGTTGCAGGTCCACGCGCTTCTCGCGCAGCACGCGCTTGGCGTTGCGGGTGACGCGGATTTCGTCCCACTCGTTGAGGTGACCGACGAAGTGGTAAGGCACGCCACAGGCGCGCAGGATCGGCGTGACCTTCTCGCGGTCGGCCCGGCGGATCTGGATCAGCGCGCCGAGTTCCTCGTTGAACAGGGCGCGGACGATGTTCTCGAAATCGCGGCCGGCCATCAGGTCCGGACGCTTCTCGGCGCCATCGACATCGAGTGCGGCAGCGTCGAAGCAGACGCCGTCGAGGTCGAGCGAGACGCCGCGGCGGCTGGCGAAGGCCATTTCGCAAGCGGCGACGAACAGGCCGCCGTCGGAACGGTCGTGGTAGGCGAGCAGCAGGCCGTCGCGATTGAGTTTCTGCACGGCGTCGAACAGGCCCTTGAGCTTGGCCGGTTCATCGACGTCCGGCGCATCGTCGCCGGTGGCGTCATAGACCTGCGCCAGACAGGAGCCGCCGAGGCGGTTCTTGCCGAGGTCGAGCAGCAGCAGTTCGGTTTCACCTTGCTCGGTGGCGAGCAGCGGGGTTTTCGTCTTGCGCACGTCGTCGACCGCAGCAAACGAGGTGACGATCAGCGACAGCGGCGACACCACCTGCTTCTTGACGCCGCCCTCGTCCCAGGCGGTGCGCATCGACAGCGAATCCTTGCCGACCGGGATCGACACGCCGATCTGCTTGCACAGCTCGGCAATGCCTTCGACCGTCGCGTACAGGCGGGCGTCCTCACCCGGCACGCCGCACGGCGCCATCCAGTTGGCCGACAGCTTGACCTTGTCCAGGCTGCCGACGTCGGCGGCGGCCAGATTGGTTAGCGCCTCGCCGATGGCCATGCGGCCGGAGGCCGGCGCATCGAGCACGGCAATCGGCGTGCGCTCGCCCATGGCGAAGGCTTCGCCGAGGTAGCCCTGGTAGCCCATCGTCGTCACGGCGACGTCGGCCACCGGCACCTGCCAGGGGCCGACCATCTGGTCGCGCGCGGTCATGCCGCCGACCGAGCGGTCGCCGATCGAGATCAGGAAGGTCTTGTCGGCGATGGTCGGCAGACGCATCAGGCGGTAGGCGGCGTCCTTGAGTTCGATGGAAACCGCGTCGAACGGCACGAAGGTCGACGGCTGCGACGTGACATCGCGCGTCATCCGCGGCGGCTTGCCGAGCAGCGCTTCCATTTCCATATCGACCGGATTGACACCGAAATGGGCGTCGGTCACGGTCAGGTGGCCGTCGCCGGTCGCTTCGCCGACCACGGCGAACGGGCAGCGCTCGCGCTCGCACATGGCCTGGAATTCGCCGATACGGTTCGGCGGAATGGCCAGCACGTAGCGTTCCTGCGATTCGTTGGACCAGATTTCAGCCGGCGACATGCCCGGTTCCAGGGTCGGCACCTTGCGCAGGTCGAACTTGGCGCCGACGCCGCCCGAGTGAGCGAGTTCCGGCAGGGCGTTGGATACGCCGCCGGCACCGACGTCATGCACGGAAAGAATCGGGTTGCCGTCGCCCGGGGTTTGCCCGTCGCCTTTCGGGCTTCCCAGTTGCCAGCAACGGTCGATGACTTCCTGGGCACGCCGCTGGATTTCCGGGTTGCCGCGCTGCACCGAGGCAAAGTCGAGGTCTTCGGCATTGACACCGGCGGTCATCGACGAGGCGGCACCGCCGCCCAGGCCGATCAGCATGCCGGGGCCGCCCAGTTGCACGAACAGCGTACCGACCGGGAAGGTTTCTTCCTTGAACGATTGCTCGGCCTGGATCGAACCAAGGCCGCCGGCGATCATGATCGGCTTGTGATAGCCGCGCACGGTACCGGCCACGTCCTGCTCATAGGTGCGGAAATAGCCGGTCAGGTTTGGACGGCCGAATTCGTTGTTGAAGGCGGCCGCGCCAATCGGGCCTTCGAGCATGATGTCCAGCGCTGAGGCGATGCGCGACGGGCGGCCGTAGGCCTTTTCCCAGGGCTGCGGCGCATCCGGCAGGTTCAGGTTGGAGACCGAGAAACCACAGAGGCCGGCCTTCGGCTTGGAACCCTTGCCGGTGGCGCCTTCGTCGCGGATTTCACCGCCGGAGCCGGTGGATGCACCGGGGAAGGGCGAAATGGCGGTCGGGTGGTTGTGCGTCTCGACCTTGGTCAGGATGTGGGTCAGCTCTTCCTTGTAGGAATAGCCGCGGTCGGCATCCGGGTAGAAACGCGGGATGGTCGCGCCCTCAATGATCGACGCGTTGTCGGCGTAGGCCATGATCGTGCCTTGCGGCGCGGCGGCATGCGTCTCGCGGATCATGCCGAACAGCGTCTTGTCCTTCTTCTGCCCGTCGATCACCCAGGAGGCGTTGAAGATCTTGTGGCGGCAGTGTTCGGAATTGGCCTGAGCGAACATCATCAGCTCGACGTCGGTCGGGTTGCGGCCGGCCTTGCTGAAGATATCGAGCAGATAGTCGACTTCGTCGTCGGAGAGCGCCAGGCCCAGCGTGCCGTTGGCTTCGACCAGCGCGGCCTTGCCGCCAGCCAGCACGTCGACAGTGTTGAGCGGCTTCGGCTCGAAATGGCGGAACAGTTCGCCGGCTTCGGCAAAACCGGCGAGCACCGATTCCGTCATGCGGTCGTGCAGCAGGCCGGCGACGATCTTCTTCTCGCCAGCGGTCAACGCCCGGTTTTGCCGCAAAACCACGTGGAAGGCGACGACGCGCTCGATGCGCTCGATCGCCGGTTCCAGGTCACAGTTGAAGGCGATGTCGGTGGCCTTGGATGACCACGGCGAAATGGTGCCGATGCGCGGCGCCACCAGGAACAGTTCGCCTTTATCTTCACCGGCCGGCACTTCTTCCAATAGCTTGGCCAGCTTGGCGCGCTCGTCGGCGGACAGCGCGCGCTTTTGTGCAATCACGTGCCAGTAGTCGGCAGAAACCGCCTCGATGTCACTCACCGCCGCATTCAGGCGGGCGAGCAGGCGTTGCAGGCGGAAGGCGGAAAAGGCGGCGTCGCCCTTGAGGCAAAGAATGTCGGCCATGAGGTGAATTCGGCGGTGGCGGAAAGGCGGGCATTATACCCGACGCCGTCACGGCCCCGCGCCGCCCCTTGCCGCCAGCCGCGTCGCGAGCTCACCAGTTGCTGCTGGCGCCGCCGCCCCCTGAATTGCCACCGCCCCAACTGCTGCCGCCGGACGACGAAGACGACGACGCAACGCTGCCCGCCGCCGCCACACTCTCCCGCACAAGCCTGGGGATGCGGTAGGAACTCGTCTTGCGCTTGCCGCAGAACTTGCAGACATGGACCATCTCGCCCCGCCCCTGGCTTTCGTAGCTCGCCTTCTCCAGCACGGTGTCGGATTCGAGCGTGTAGGCCAGACATTTGCACGACGGACATTTCTCGTACTTCGACTCGCTCCCCGGATAGGCCGAGGTCGCCGTCGCCCCGCAGGCCGAGCACAGCCAGACGTCGTGGTCGGCCGAGCGCAGCGTCTCCTCCATCTGCTGGGCGCGCGAGAGAAATTCGTCCTCCGCCGCCTCGTCGAGCTTGCGCATCGCCGCCCGGCACTTCGGACAGGCGCGTGGATGATTGCGGTAATGCGTCCGGCGCTGCCGCTGGAAGAAATAGTGGAACAGGAAAGGCAACGGAAAGAGGACGGCCATCCAGCCCCAGAAGGCTTGCTCGCGGGAAACCAGGCTGCCGGCGGCGAAATACTCGCCCCGGGCCGCCAGCTGGCGCAGCACCACCTGCTGCCGCCACGCCTGGAACGCCGCCAGCAGCGCGAAATACCCGTACAGCGCGGCGCCGCAGACGAGCAGCGGCGAGGCCAGCGGCAACAGGTTGCAGACGACGATGATCGCTGCCGGGCCGAGCGCGAAGCCAGCCAGCCAGGCTTGCCGCGACCAGCGCAGGACAGCGTGGGGGCTTTCCTCGGCAATATCGCCGGAAAAGTAGCCGTTGGCCGACTTGAAGCCGAAGGCCAGCACCAGCGCCACACCGCCCAATGCCGAGGCAGCGATACGAAACACCTCCCAGGGCGTCGCCTCGGCCGGTTGCGGAAGTTCCGCCAGGGCCTGGACCTGCGCCGGATCGGCCAGGATGCGTTCGACCTCGACGATACCAGCGAGCAGACCGCCGCCGAAATCGCCACGCTGGAAGGCGGGCACCATGAATTCGCGCTGGATGCGCTTGCAGACCACGTCCGGCAACGCGCCTTCGAGTCCGTAACCGGTATGGAGGCGGATCGCCCGCTGGTCGCGCACCAGCAGCACGAGCAGCCCATCGTCACGCCCGGCGTGGCCGATGCCCCAGGTCTCGAACAATTGCTGGGCGAAATCGAAAACTTCGGCGCTACCGATCGAATCGAGCGCCACCACCGCCACCTGCACGCCGTTGCGCTGCTCCAGCTGGCGCAACAGGGCATCGATGCGCGCCAGGTTTTCGGCGCCGATGATCTGGTCGGGATCGGCAACATGGCTGCCGTTGACCAGCCTTGGATTGGGCACGGTCTGCGGCGTGTAGGACGCGGCCCAGCCGGGCAGCGCAATCAGGCAGAACAGGAGGAGCAGGAGGCGCATTGCGAGACACCGGAAAAACCGTTGCGCCCCCCCGCCCGGGTTGCCGGAAACCACCCGCGCGCAAGGGACGGCAGGGCAAGGACAGCGGCAAGGCGCAATCGGCGCCGAGCGGGTCAGAAAACTGGCCGGCGGGCGCCACCGACCACCGTTCAGTCCTTGTATTTTTCGGTCTTGCGGCACAGTACGGAAACCGTGCCGTCGTTGTTGCGCTGGCTGTCCCGGTATTCAAGACCGACCGCTTCCAGCTTCTCGGCGAAGAACAGGCTCATCGCCTTCGCCCGCAGGGTCACCATCGCGTAATGTTCGGACTCGTCCTGCACCTGATATTCCATTGCAATCCCCGGTTATGTCAATTGGCATATTCTAACCGCAGACCGGGAATTGCTGACTACTTGCGGATCGGCGCGTTGCGCCCGGACATGCTGTCGCTCATCCGGTAGGCGGCGTCGATGAACAGTCCTTGCGGATTCTTGCGGCAGTACTGCTCGATGTTGCGCTCGACGGTACCGGCCGAAACGTCGGTGACCTGCTGCTTCTGGTTGGCGTAGTTGTGACCGCTGAGGAAACCGCGCGCCCAGGCGACCTGCGCGGCACGCCGGTCGGGATCGTCGGCCGCCAGCTTCCAGGCAGCGCAGGAATTGTCGTCGAAGGCGAGAATTTTCAAATCGGCCGCCACCGCTGGCACTGCCCCCATGGCGGCGAGCAGCAGCCCCACCGCGAGCTTGTTACCCATCACATTCTCCAGGATCGGGATAGTCACCAGGCAGAGCATAGACCAGCTTGCCGATGTCGGGAAATCCGCGCTCGACACCAATAGACCATAGAGAAGCAAAACTGAAATTTCAATAAACAAATATCACATATCGTAATTTTGAAAAAATCGATCAATAAAGTAAAAAATAAGTAAAATCCCCAATAGACAACAACAAACCACTCGACTCAACAACGGAGAACACATGAGCATCGCCATTCGCGTCGTATTGCTGATCGCCCTGTCCATTGCCGGCCTGATCGGCCTCGGCGGATTCAGCCTGTACCAGATGTCAAGCATCAACAGCGGCATCCGGCATACCAACGAGGTTCTGCTGCCCAGCATCCTCAAACTCGAAGAAACCCAGGTGGCCTTCCTGCGTGCGCGCCCCTATCTGCTCAATGTGTTGCTTGAAGTCGACCCAAGCCGCCGGGAAAGCTCGGTGGAAAAATTCAACGCGCTGATCGGCGAGATGAATACCGCCTTCGCCGACTACGAAAAACTGGCCTCGACCGAGCGCGACCGCGAACTGCTGGCGCGTGACGTGAAAACCGCCGAGGCGTATGCGATCTTCGCCCGCAATTACATGAATGCCGCCATGCAGGGCAAACGCGAGGAAGCGGCGGAAATTTCCCGCAACGCGGCGGACACCGTCAACGGCCTGTCCAACGCACTCACCGAGCACGCCAGGTACAGCCAGGAACTGGCCAGCGCCAACGCCAAGGAGGCCTACGACATCCACGCCGCGGCGCTGCGCAACCTGATCGTCGCCATCGTCGGCATCAGCCTGCTGGTTGCCGGCGTCGGCTTCCTGATCTATCGCCACGTTGCCGGCGGCCTCGGCCGTCTGGTCGAGGTCTTCGACCAGATCGAGAAGGAACGCGATTTCACCCGCCAGCTCGACGTCAATGGCAAGGACGAACTGGCGCGGGTCGGCCATGCCTTCAACGCCTTGCTCGGCAAGCTGCGCGACAGCTTCCGCCAGATCTCGAGCCAGGCCGACAGCGTCAACAGCGCCGCCCAGCGGGTATCGGCGGCGGCTCGCCAGATGTCCTCGGCGTCCCAGTACCAGAGCGAGGCAGCCTCCGGCATGGCCGCCGCGGTCGAGGAAATGACGGTCAGCGTCAACCACGTTGCCGACCGCGCCGAAGACACCCGCCAGCTCGCCAGCAACGCCGGTAAATTCGCCCATGAAGGCGAAGGCATCATCAACCAGACGGTGGACTCGATCAACGGCATCGCCAGCACGGTGCAAGGCGCCTCTGTTCAACTCTCCGACCTGGAACGGCAAAGCAGCAAGATCAGCAGCATCGTCTCGGTGATCAAGGAAATCGCCGACCAGACCAACCTGCTCGCGCTCAACGCGGCGATCGAAGCGGCGCGCGCCGGCGAACAAGGCCGCGGCTTTGCCGTGGTTGCCGACGAAGTGCGCAAGCTGGCCGAACGGACCGGTCAATCGACCCAGGAAATCGCGGCGACGATCGAACAGATGGTTTCCGGCGCCCAGGCCGCGGTCGCCAGCATCCACAGCGTAGAGGGCGCCGTGGCGACCGGCGTCAGCTACGCCCAGCAGGCGAACGGCGCCATGCAGAAAATCGGCGACGGTTCGCAGGAAACGATCGGCATGATCAGCGACATCACCAGCGCGATCCGAGAACAGGGCCAGGCCAGCACCGACATCGCCCAGCAGGTCGAGAAGATCGCCCAGATGACCGAGGAAAACAGCGCCGCCGCGCACTCGACCGCCAGCACTTCCGACGAGATGCTGCAACTGGCCGACCAGATGCGCCAGATCGTCGCCCAGTACAAGGTCTGAACGACTCTCCCACGCCAGACCGGGCCGGCCCTGCGCCGGCCTTTTTCATGGGCAGGAGGCGAAGGGCCCAGCGACAGGCGCGGATCGGATCAGCGGCCGCAGACAATACAACTCGCGACATGCGTTTGACCCATCGCACTTGCCAGGCCCGGATTCAGGAAAGCAACGCCTTGCGCGCAAGTGGGGCAATCAGGGAAAGAAGCAACACCGATACCGCGTAGCTGCGCCATAATGAAACAAACAATTCGCGCCCAAGCGCAGCGATTCAGGCCGGGCAATCCAGCAAAGAGGAGATGCAGAAGCCATGGCAAATTATGAAATGCGCAAGTTCGTCGTCCCCGAATTCATCTTCGGCGCCGGCGCCCGGCACCGGGTCGGCGATTACGCCCGGCACTTCAGCGCCCGCCGGGTATTGATCGTCTCCGACCCCGGCGTGATCGCCGCTGGCTGGCTGAAGGAGGTACAGGACGACCTGGAAAAAGTCGGCATTCCGTGGGTGGTCTTCCAGGCCCTGACGCCCAACCCCAAGGATCACGAAGTGATGGCCGGCGCCCTGCTCTATGCCCGCGAACACTGCGACGTCATCGTCGCCGTCGGCGGCGGCAGCGTCGTCGACTGCGCCAAGGGAATCGGCATCGTCCATTCGAATCGGTGCGACATCACCGCCTTCGAGGGCGTCGACCGGGTCAACATTCCCGGCCCGCCGCTGATCTGCATCCCGACCACGGCCGGTGCCGCCGCCGACGTCTCGCAGTTCTGCATCATCTGCAACACGCCGGGCCGCTACAAGATGGCCATCATCAGCAAGAGCATGGTGCCCGACGTTTCGCTGGTCGATCCCGAAACCACGCTGACCATGAATCCCTACCTGACCGCCTGCACCGGTCTGGATGCCCTGACCCATGCCATCGAGGCCTACGTATCAACCGCCAGTTCGCCGATTGTCGATCTGCATGCGCTGGCCGCCATCAAACTGCTCTGGCACAACATCGAGACCGCCGTCAGCCAGCCAACGCTGATGCCGGCCCGCGAAAACATGGTGCTGGGCAGCCTGCAGGCCGGCATTGCCTTTTCCAACGCCAGCCTCGGCGCGGTACACGCCCTCGCCCATCCGCTGGGCGGTTATCTCGATCTGCCGCACGGCGAATGCAACGCGCTGCTGCTCGAACACGTGATCCGTTTCAATGCGGCAACAGCGCCGGAGCGCTACCAGCAGATTGCCGAAGCCATGGGCATCGACCCGCGGGGCCTGAGCCCGCGCGAAATGGTCGGCCGCATCACCGATGCCATCCTCGCCAGGCGTACCCGGCTGGGCGTCCTCGGCAGCCTCGAAACGCGCGGCGTGCGCGCTGCCGACATCCCCGAACTGGCCAGCCACGCCGTCAAGGATGCCTGCCTGGTGACCAACCCGCGGCGGGCGACGATCAACGACATCAAGGTGATCTATGGTGAAGCCCTCTGACGTGAACGATGACGAGGCAACGCTCCAGGACATGATCGTCGGCTTGAGCGGGCGTTCTTTCCGCAAGAGCTACTACCCGCAACTCAGGCAGAATCTCGAGCACCTGGAACGCTTCCGGACGCTGCTCGACCACACTTCGGATTTCGTCATCCTGATCGCCCTGCCCGAGGACAGCGTCGCCGATGCCAATGCCGCGCTCGGCCAGTTGCTCGGTCGGCCGGTCGACACCCTGGTCGGCCAGCCTTTCCTGTCGCTGGGCCTGACCGATGCCGAAAACGTCCTTGCCGTACTGCACCGCGAGATGGAAGGCACCGGTGGCGACGGCGAATCGCCGGCCTATTCCCAGGTCGTCGCCTTCAGTTCGACCCAGGGCGCGGTCTGGCTGGAAATTTCTTATCGGCTGGCCTTGCTCGGCGAACGCAATTACGGTGTCCTGGTCGGCCGCGACGTCACCGATCGCCGCCGCAACGAGCAGATGCTGGCCGAAGCGCTGGCGGAAAAGGCGGCGCTGCTCGACAACGCGATGGTCGGCATCGGGCTCCTGCACAATCGGCGGATCGCCAGTTGCAACCGTCGTTTCGAGGAAATCTTCGGCTATCCCCCGGGGGGTATGCTCGACCTGTGCACCCGTCAGCTCTATCCCTCGGAAGCCAGCTTCCAGATGCTGGGCGACGAAGCCTACCGGCAACTGGCGCACGGTGAGAACTTCAGCCACACGCTGCCCCTGATCAAGGCCGACGGTAGCAGTTTCTGGGCCGAGATCACCGGCCATTCGCTGAATCCGGCGGCGCCGCAAGAAAGCAGCATCTGGATCGTCAACGACATCACCGAGAAGAAGCGGGCGCACGAACTGAGCGTTGCCAAGGAAGCCGCCGAAGCCGCTAACCAGGCGAAAAGCGCTTTCCTGGCCAGCATGAGCCACGAAATCCGCACCCCGCTCAACGCCATCACCGGCATGGTGCATCTGGTGATGCGTTCGGGCGTGACGCCGGAGCAGAAGGATCGCCTGGAAAAAATCGATGCCGCCAGCAAACACCTGCTGGAAATCATCAACGCGATCCTTGATCTGTCGAAGATCGAAGCCGGCAAGTTCACGCTGGAAACGGTACCGGTCAAGCTCAACGAAATCTTCAGCAGCGTCGCCACGATGATCGCCGAGCGCGCCCATCTCAAGGGGCTGAGCCTGCTCACCGAAATCCATCCGCTGCCCGACAACCTGCTCGGCGATCCGACCCGTTTGCGCCAGGCGCTGCTCAACTACGCCAACAACGCGGTCAAATTCACCGACCACGGCAGCGTCACCCTGCGCGCCAGCCTGCTGGAAAATACCGACGACCACGTCCTGGTGCGCTTCGAAGTCAGCGACACCGGCCACGGCATCCCGCCGTCCGCCCTGCCCCGCCTGTTTTCCAGCTTCGAACAGGCGGACAACAGCATCACCCGCAAATATGGCGGCACCGGCCTCGGACTTTCCATCACCAAAAGCATCGCCAAACTGATGGGCGGCGAGGTCGGCGTCAGCAGCGAACCGGAACAGGGCAGCACTTTCTGGTTCACCGCCCGCCTGCTCAAGGACAGCCGCAAACCGCCGGCCAGCGACCGGCATGCGGGCATCGACAGCGAAGCGATCCTGAAATCGACTTACGCCGGCGCCCGCATCCTTCTCGTCGAAGATGATCCGATCAACCGCGAAGTCGCCCAGATCATGCTGGGCGACGTCGGCCTGCGCATCGACCAGGCCGAGGACGGCACCGAAGCCGTGCGGCTGGCCGAAAAGAACGACTACGCGCTGATCCTGATGGACATGCAGATGCCCAACATGGACGGCGTCACGGCAACGCGCATCCTCAGGCAGGCGCAGCGGATGAAGGAAGTGCCGATCATCGCCATGACCGCCAATGTTTTTGCCGAAGACAAACGGAACTGCCTCGCTGCCGGCATGAACGACTTCCTTGCCAAGCCAGTCGATCCCGACGATCTCTATGACAAGCTGCTGATCTGGCTAGCGCGCACCGCCAACCGCGGCTAGTCGCCAAGGCCTTGCCGACTGCCCCATGGGCCCGCGCCGCGTCCGTGTTGACGACGGCAACGCTTAGAATGCCATCTTTTTCCCCTTCCCCCGCATGCGCCTCCTCCACACCTCCGACTGGCACCTCGGCCAGCATTTCATGGGCAAGAGCCGGCAGGCCGAGCATCAGGCGCTGATCGTCTGGCTACTCGAACAGGTAGCGGAACACAGTGTCGACGCGGTGCTGATCGTCGGCGACATCTTCGACACTGGCACGCCGCCGAGTTACGCCCGCGAGCTGTACAGCCAGCTGGTCGTGCGCCTGCACGAGGCGGGCGTCGCGCTGCTGCTGCTCGGCGGCAACCACGATTCGCCGGCGACACTGGGCGAAAGCCGCGAGCTGCTGGCCCGCCTGGGAACAACGGTGATCGCCGCGACGCACACCGATCCGGCGACGCAGGTGGTCGTCCTGGCGCAGCGCGACGGTGCGCCCGGCTGCATCGTCGCCGCCGTGCCCTTCGTCCGCCCGCGCGATGTGCTGCAGAGCCAGGCCGGGCAGAGCGCCGAAGACAAGCAGTTGTCGCTGCAGCAGGCGATCCAGCAGCACTACGACGCGGTCGACGCCGCCGCCCGGGCAAAAATGGCCGAGCTCGGCGTCACCCTGCCCGTCGTCGCCACCGGCCACCTGACCACGGTCGGCGCCAGTGCCAGCGAATCGGTGCGCGAAATCTACGTCGGCGCGCTCGAAGCCTTCCCCACCGCCGCCTTCCCGCCGGCCGACTACATCGCGCTCGGCCACATCCACCGGCCGCAGAAAGTCGGCGGGCTGGAACACATCCGCTACTGCGGCTCGCCGCTGGCGCTCGGCTTCGACGAGGCGAAGCAGCAGAAGGAAATGCTGCTCGTCGACCTCAACGCCAACGGCCTGCAGGCGGTGACGCCGCTGCCGGTGCCGCGCTTCCAGGGGCTGGTGGCGATCGCCGGCAAGCTCGTCGACCTGCCGGCGCAGATCGGCGCCGCCGCCGCCCAGGGCACGCCGGAACGCCCGACCTGGCTTGAAGTCACCGTCGCCGAGGACGACTACCTCGCCGACCTGCCGGCGCGCATCGAGCAGATGACCGACGGCTGGCCGGTCGAAGTCCTGCGCATCCGCCGCCAGCGCGGCAACGCCACCGCCCGCCTGGCAGCCGCCGCCAGCGAGACGCTGGACGAACTCGACCCGCACGAAGTCTTCGCCCGCCGCCTGCAGCAGGAGGAACTCGACGCCGAATTGCAGCAGGCGCTGAGCGAGCGCTATCGGCGCGTTCTGGCGGAAATCACCGCTCCCCTCGAATACGACGCTGACGCCGGGAAGGCCTGAACGCTCATGCAGATCGTCCTTATGCGTCATGGCCGACCGGCCATCGATACCACCCAGTGGCTCAACGCCAGGGACTTCGGCGCCTGGGTCGAGCGCTACGAAGCCGCCGCCATCGATCCCGCCTACCCGCCCCCGGCGACAGCGATCGAACAAGCCCGGCAAGCCGCTTATCTCCTGTGCAGCACACTCCCCCGCTCGCTGAGTTCGGCAAACGCACTGGGGATGGAAACCCCCGATGGCCATGATGCTGCCTTCCGGGAAATGGAAATGCCCAGCGCCGATTGGCGCTACCCCATGCTGCCAGTTACCGCCTGGGCCGTGTTGTTCCGTCTCGCCTGGACGTTCGGCTACCACCGCGATACGGAATCCTTTACCGCCGCCAAGGCCCGGGCTGACGACTGCGCCGATGTCCTGGCCCGGTTGGCGGTAGCACACGGCAAGGTACTGTTCATCGGTCACGGCACGCTCAACTGGTTCATCGCCCGGGCGCTGCGTCGGGCCGGCTGGCACAGCCCGGACAAGGCAGCGCGTCATCACTGGCAATCCGCCATTTTCAGCCGCACCACGCCCCAATCCCCATGAAGATCCTCTCCCTGCGCCTGAAGAACCTCAATTCGCTGAAAGGCGAATGGACCATCGACTTCACCCGGCCGCCGTTCGCCGACAACGCGCTGTTCGCGATCACCGGGCCGACCGGCGCCGGCAAGTCGACGCTGCTCGACGCCATCTGCCTCGCCCTCTACCACCAGACGCCGCGCCTGAAGACGATCTCGGCCGCCGACAACGACATCATGACGCGGCACACCGCCGACTGCCTGGCCGAGGTCGAATTCGAGGTCAAGGGTGCCGTGTACCGCGCCTTCTGGAGCCAGCGCCGCGCCCGCGACAAAGCCGACGGCGCGCTGCAGGCGCCGAAAGTCGAGCTAGCGGCCGGCGACGGCACCATCCTCAGCAGCCAGACCAACGACAAGCTGAAACGCGTCGCCGAAATCACCGGCCTCGATTTCCCGCGCTTCACCAAATCGATGCTGCTCGCCCAGGGCGGCTTCGCGGCCTTTTTGAACGCCAGCGCCAACGAACGCGCCGAACTGCTCGAAGAACTAACTGGCAGCGAAATCTACGGCGAAATCTCGCGCAAGGTCTTCGAGCAGGCGCGCGAGGCCAGGGACAAACTCGCCCAACTCAAGGCCCGCGCCGACGGCATGGAACTGATGAGCGACGAGCAGCGCGCCGCGATGCTGCAGGAAAGCACCGTGCTGGAAACACAGCTCGCCGACATCCAGCGCCAGCACGCGCAGACGCAAGCGCAGCGCCAATGGCGCCTTGATCTCGCCCAGGCCGAACAGGAAGTCACCGCCGCGCTCACCCGCCAGCAAACCGCCGACGCCGCGCTGACCGCCGCCGCGCCCGAACTCAAACGCCTGGCCGACAGCGAACCGGCCGCAGCGCTGCAGCCGCTGCACCAGCAATGGCAACAAGCCGACGCCGCCGTCCGCCAGATCACCGCCGAACGGCAGGCGCTGCACGGCGAACGCGCCCGCCTGCTGGCCGAACAACTGGCCGACCATCTCGCCGCCGCCAGCCATGCCGCCACCGTCGCCGCCCAGGTGCAACAGGCCCTGCAACAAAGCCGGCGCGAAGCGAAGGAGATCGACGACTTCTGCGCCGCCCACCCACAGCGCGCCCAGCTCGGCGAACGCCTCGGCGCCTGGCGCCAGCAGTTCGAACAGCGCGCCCGACTGGCCCGCGAACTCACTGCCCAGCAGCAAGCGCAACAGAAACTCGCCGCCGAGCAAGCCGCCAACGAACGGCAACGCGCCGCCCAGCAGTTGACGGTCGACACCGCGCAGAAGGCAAAAACCGCCGCCGACGCCGCGCTCGACGCCAGCCGCGCCGAACAGAACCAGCGCCTCGCTGGGCAGACACTGGCCGAGCTGCGCGCCCACTGGCAGCGCGAGCAGGCCGCCGGCAACCGCTGGCAGCAGCTCGACGCCCTCGCCCGCCAGCGCCGCGAACTCGCCGCCCAGCAGGGCGCGCAGGCGCAGCAACTGCAGCAGGGCGAACCGCAGATCGCCGCCCGGGAAAGCAGGCTGGTGGCGCTACGCGAGCAGCACAAGGTGCTAAACGCCCAGGTCGCCGACAAGCAGAAGCTGCTCGAACAGGAACGCCTGATCCGCAGCCTCGCCGACCACCGCCGCCAGCTCCAACCGGGCCAGCCCTGTCCGCTGTGCGGCGCGCACGAGCACCCGGCGATCGCCGACTACGCCGCGCTCGACGTCTCGGCCACCGAAGCCGCGCTGCAGGCGACGCAGAAGTCGCTCGCCGAGCTGGTCGAAAAAGGCCAGCAACTGCGCGACGAGCAGACCAAGGCCAAGACCGCGCATGCCGCGCTGCAGGAACAGCAGACGAAAACCGCCCGCGACCTCGCCCGCCTCGCCGACGACTGGCAGAACCAGCTCGCCGCGCTACCGGCCGGCACGCTGCCGGTCGACGCCTGGCAGGACGAACCAACTCTCGCCGCCGCCCGCAGCCAGGCCGAGCAGTCGCTCAACGCCCTCGCCGCCCGCCTGCAAGCCGCCGAACGCGGCGAACAGGCGGTCAACGCCGCCGCCAAAACCGCCGCCGACGCCGCCCAGGCCCTGCTCGCCGCCGGCAACCAACTGCAACTGCTGATCCAGGCCGGACAAGCCACCGAGCTGCGCCAGGCGGAAATCATCAAAGCCGGCCAGGGCATCGCCGCCGAACAGGCCGAACTCGACGCCCGGCTCAAGGTAACCCAGGCCGACATTCCCGCCGATCCCGCCGCCTGGCTCGCCGAGCGCGACGCCGAATGGCAGCACTGGCAGCAGACCCAACGCCGCCGCCAGGAACTCGCCACCCAGTTGGTCCAGCAACAGGAGCGCGCCGACGCCGCGCAGACCCAGGCCACCCACTGGGCCGAACAGGCCGCGCAACGACGGGCCGCCGCCGACGCCCACCCGCCGGCACCGGCCAGCGCCGAAGCCGACCCCGCCGCCGCCCTCGCCCGCTGCACCGAGCACCTCGCCGAACTCGGCCAGCAACTCGCCGCGCTGCAGGGCCGGCAGGCGCAACTCGACGCCAACCTCGCCCGGCAGCAGCAAACCCTCACCGACGCCGCCCGCGCCTGGCAAACGGCGCTCGCCGCCAGCCCGTTCAAAGACCTCGACGCCTACGCCGCCGCGCTGTTGCCGCCAGAAGAACGCCAGCGTCTGCAGCAAGCCCGGGAAACCCGGCAAGCCGCCAAGCAGCAGGCCGACGCGCTACTCCAGGCGGCCCGCGAAAAGCTCGCCCGCCTGCACGCCACGCCCGTCGTCGCGACGGCAAGCGACGACACGCCTAACGCCGGCGGCGAAACCGAAGTACCGCAGCTCGCCGACCTCGACGCCGCCCTCGCCCGACTCGACCAGCAACGCCGCGAACTCAGCGAACAGCTCGGCGCCCGGCGCGCCCTGCTCACCCGCGACCAGGAGGCACGGCAGAGCCAGCAGGCGCTATTCAAGGAAATCGCTGCGCAAACCGCCGACGCCGATCTCTGGCAGCGCCTCGACGGCCTGATCGGCTCGGCCAGGGGCGACAAGTTCCGCAAGTTCGCCCAGGGACTCACCCTCGACCACCTGCTGCACCTCGCCAACGGCCACCTGGCCCGCCTGCACGGCCGCTACCTGCTGCGCCGCAAGAGCAGCGGCGAACTCGAACTCGACATCGTCGATAGCTGGCAGGGCGAAGTCGCCCGCGACACCCGCACCCTCTCCGGCGGCGAAAGCTTCCTGGTCAGCCTGGCGCTGGCCCTCGCCCTCTCCGACCTGGTCAGCCACAAGACCAGCATCGACTCGCTCTTCCTCGACGAAGGCTTCGGCACGCTCGACGCCGACACCCTGGAAATCGCCCTCAACGCCCTCGACACGCTCAACGCCAGCGGCAAGATGATCGGCGTGATCAGTCACGTCGACGGCATGAAGGAGCGGATTCCGGCGCAGATCCGGGTGGAAAAGGGCGGCGGGGTCGGCTATTCGCGACTGCGGATCTAGGCAGCCGTCCCGCTCACCCCGCCGCCGCCGCCGCTGCCGTCCGCTGCGGCGCCGGCCACACCAGCCACAGCGCCGCGCCGGCGATCATCAGGCCGCCGAGCCAGGCTTCGCCGGCCAGCGATTCGCCCAGCCAGAGGACGGCGAAGAGCGCGCCCCACAGCGGTTCGCTGCCGAGCAACAAGGCGACCTTGCTCGGGCTGCCGGCGGCGAGCGCGCGGTTCATCGCCCAGAAGGCGAACAGCGTGCAGGCCAGCGTCAGCCAGGCGATGGCGCCCCAGAATTCCAGGTTCGTCGGCAGCGTCGGCAGGCCGCCGGCGAAGCACGGGGCGACGGCCAGCGCGCCAGCGCCGACAAGCAGGCCCTGGGCCGCAGTCAGGCCCATGCTGTCGATGGCGCGGCCGGCGGTCAGGCGCGTCGTCAGGCAGGTCTGGAAGGCGCGGATCAGCGCCGCCAGCAGCATCAGCAGGTCGCCCGGGTTGAGGCTGCCGCGGCCGATGCCGGTGAGCAGCGCGGTGCCCAGCAGCGACAGCGCGCCGGCCAGCCAGAGGCGGGCGCCGGGGCGCTTGCCGAACCACGCCCACTCGACCGGCGGCGTCAGCAGCAGGCAGAGGCTGACCAGGAAAGCCGCGTTGCCGGCGCTGGTCTGCGCCACGCCGGCGGTTTCGGCCAGGAAGATGGCGAGCAGGCCGAGGCTGGTCGGCAGCGCGACGAGGAAGGTGTCGCGCCGTTGCGCAGCCGGCAGCGCCAGCCAGTAGCGGGCGAGCAGCAGCGCGGTGAGCAGGAAGCGGATGGCGATCACGCCGGCCACCGGGTAGTGCAGCAGCGCCGTCTTGACGACGCTGTAGCTGCTGCCCCAGATGGCGGCAATGAGCAGCAGGAGCGGTTCGGGGGGCAGGCGGCGGAAAAACATGGGGCGGTCCTCATCAGGTCAGGCCGCCAGTATGAAAGGGGGTGATTTCGGCGATAATCCATCGCCAAAGCAAATGATCTGTGCCCTATGAGAACAAATGAACTCCTGCCGCTGTTGCCCGACCTGGCCGTGCTGGTCAATGTCGTCGAAACCGGTTCCTTCAGCGCCGCCGCCCGCCTGCAGGGCGCGACGCCGTCGGCGGTCAGCCGGCAGATCGCCCGGCTCGAGGCGGCGCTCGGCCTGACATTGCTCGAGCGCAGCACGCGCCGGCTGCGCCTGAGCGCCGGCGGCCAGGAAGTCGTGCGCCACGCCCGGGTCATGCTCGACGCCGCCCGCGCCGCCTGCGACGGGGCGGCCGGCCACGCCAGCCGGGTCGAGGGGCGGGTCCGCCTGGCGGCGCCAAAGGCAGCGCTGCGCCAGTTGATCCACCCGCGCCTGCCGGAACTGCTGGCGGCGCACCCGCAACTGGCGCTCGAACTGCAGGTCACCGACCAGGTCGTCGACCTGATCGCCGAAGGCGTGGACATCGCGCTGCGCCTGGGCGATCCGCCACCGGGTTACGTCGCGCGGCCGTTCATGGAGGTACGCACCCTGCTCTACGCGACGCCGGCCTACCTGGCCGCCGCCGGCACGCCGCAGCAGCCGGCCGACCTGGCCCGGCACAGTTGCCTGCACCTGGCCGAACTGCCGGGCGACGACGAATGGTGCCTGGTCAGCGGCGACTGGCGCCAGGTGGTCAACGTGCGCGGGCGTTACGCCAGCAACCACAGCGAGATGCGCCGCGAAGCCGCCGAGGCCGGGCTGGGCATCGCCTGCCTGCCCGATTTCAGCGTCCGCCGCCAGGTCGCCGACGGCACGCTGCTGCGCGTGCTGCCGGAGTGGCAGTTGCTCGGCCGCTACCAGGGCAGCAGTTGGCTGGTGTATACCGCCGACCGCTACCGGGCGCCGCGGGTGCGGGTGGTGGTCGATTTCCTGTTGCACATCGCCGACCAGCTCGGGCGCGGCCAGCCGGTCAACTGACGCCGCGCTCAGGCGGCCTGGCAGCTTTCGACGGAGTTCATCGCCGGCGGTGCTTCGCTGACCGCCACCACCCGGTTGCGTCCGCTGCGCTTGGCCTGGTAAAGCGCCACGTCAACGCGCGCCACCAGTTGCTGCAGCGACTCGTCGGCGAGATATTCGGCACAGCCGAGCGAAATGGTAACCTGGCCGGCGCCAGGAAAATCGGTCGCCGCAATGTGGGCGCGCAGTTTCTCGCCCAACTGCACCGCACCGGCAAGCTGGGTTCCCGGCAACAGGATGACGAACTCCTCGCCGCCGTAACGCGCCAGGAAATCCTGTCGCCGGAGGATGCTGCGCGCTTCCGCGGCCAATCGCTCGAGCACGGCATCGCCGACCGGATGACCTTGGGTGTCGTTGATCCGCTTGAAATAATCGATATCGAAGATCAGGGCCGACAGGCTCTCGCCGGTACGCCGCACGCGTTCCAGCAGCCATTGGCCATGGTCGTGGAAACGCCGCCGGTTGGGCAGATTGGTCAGCGAATCCAGCGTGGCGACGAGAACCAGCCGACGTTCGGCGCTGCGCCGCGAGCGGTCGATCGATTCCTGGATGACCGCGGTGAAGGCGACCAGCATGGAAATGAAGGCGCTGATCAGGACACAGAACAGACCGAACTGCTGCAGCGGATTGTTGGCGATGGTCAGCGCCAGACAGTAACCGATCAGGAAGGGGACAAAATAGCCGAGCAGGATCTGCACGCGCGCCACCTTGCCACCGATCCACGGGCTCAGGATCGAGCGCAGGAAACTGCGGTGGGCGCCGCTCAACAGGATGCCGGCGCCAACCATGCTGCCGCCGAGCGCCGTCGTCATCGCCATCTGCCCGTAAAACTTGTCGATCCCGTAGGCGTAACCGGTTAAGGAGATCATCGGAAAACCGAGGCCGACAAAGGCCAATTGCTGGGCCAGGGCATAGCGCTTGCAGCCGATGGCGATCAAGGCCAGAGCGAAACACAGGCACATCAGCGCCGTATTGATGCCGGTCGATATCGGATGGCCTGCAGCCGCCTGTTCAGCCAGTTGGCGACTGAACGGCGTCAGCCAGTCGAGCAGCGTCACGCCTTTCGCCAGTTCGAGCAGGCGTAGCGAGACCAGGGTCACGACGAACACCCCGGCAAGCACCACGACCCGGTTGCTTTGCCGCGGATGCCAGCAGAAAGCGCCGAGACCGAGCACGAGCAAGGCCACGGCGCTCAGCGGATGCGTCGCCGGGCCACCGAGCATGGGACGGAAAAACACTTCGAGGCCAAGCGCGTAACCGGCCAGGATGAGCAGGGAAAAGAGCGCGCCGGCAAGCCCCAGGGGCCGCACCAGACTGAGCGCCCGAATGATTTGCGGAAAACGCATCGATACCCCGGAAAAATGCAGGAAGAATGGCGCGGCAGAGGGTATCACCAAAGTAATAGCCGAGCTATGCCAAAGGCGAAAAACATGCCATCGATTTGACCTACATCAAACCATGCTCCCAGAATGGCTATTGATGGAATGTACAAACAAAAACCCCCGCAGTTTCCCGCGGGGGTTTTTCCGACGCCACCGGACGGCTGTCCGGTGCGCCAGCGGATCTGATCGATCAGGCAACCTTCTTGGCGGCAGCCTTCGGGGCAGCGACGTTGGCGGCCTTGATGGTCGCTTCGGTGGCGGCGGAAACGCTGGCTTCGGCAACTTCGGCAGCCTGCTTGGCAACCTTGTTCAGGCCGTCCATCGCTTCGTTGGCCGACTTCATCGCGGTCTTGACCGCAGCGACGGCGACTTCAGAACCAGCCGGAGCGGATTCCAGGGCCTTTTCGACCATGCCGGAAACCTTGGCGCTGGTGTCGGCAACATGGGTTTCGACTTGCTTGGCGATCTTTTCCTTGGCATCGGTGGCGATGGCGATCACGTTGCGCGAGTACTCGATGCCCTTTTCCAGCGTCGGCGCGGCCAGTTCCTTCTGGACTTCGACGAAGGACTTGAAATCCTTGACGCCGAGCAGCGTGTTGACGTTGCTGACGAAAGCTTCGAAAGCGGAACGCGAGGCGGCCAGGTTCAGGACGGCCAGACGCTCGATGCCGTCGAACGTGGTGTTGGCGAAGAACAGGGCGAAATTGAAGCCGGACTTGGCGAACTCTTCGGGTTTGATCATGATGAATCTCCTGGATGGGTTGGGGGCGTATCGGTCTTGAAACAGTCCTGCGGAACTCACACCATCAACATGGTGCAATGCAGCATGATTCAATTCTATCCATCGACGAAATGGAGTCAAGCGCTTTTTGTGCGCCGCACCATTTTTCGTTCAGCAGGACAGCTTCGGGTAGAAAATGCTAGCCTGCCGAGGTTGCAGGCTGACGACAGCCCGATGACCGCCGCCCCGGGATCACCACATCGGGCCGCCGCCCTGCCCCGGCCCTCCGTTGCCACGCCCCGGACCGCCACCGCCCATCGGCCGCCCACCCCGCGCCCGCCTTGCGCCCGGCGTGGCGCATCCGGCATCGAGCGAGGGAACGGTGGCAGCGAGCACGCGATCGGCGACTTCGCGCTGGCGTGGATTGAGCGTCTGGTAGAGCCTGGTCGCGGCGTCCTGGATTTCCTCCATGGCCGACAGCCGATTGCGTACCACGTCAAGCTTGCCGGCAAGCTGCTGCACGGCCGACTGACTGGCCCGCTGGGCGCTGCCGCGAGCCTGATCGGCGAGCAAGGCGCCGAGCGCTTCCTGATAGTCGTCCCAAAGCGGCTGTTGGGCCGGGGTCAGGGCGAGCGCCGCCGCCAGCCGCGCCAGTTTCTCCTGGAGCGGATCGGCCATCGGCATCGCGCCTTCTTCCGCATCCTGCCCCGGTAGCATCTCCGGCCGCTCCCCTGGCCCGGAAGGGCCGCCCAGCGGGGCGCAGGCGACGAGGTTGAAAGCGAGGAGGAAGATTGCGAGGGGGCGTCCGGGAAAGCTCATGGTTACTCATCGTTGTTGTCGATAACGGCGAATTTTCCGCGCAGCCTGGGTTAATCCGGGTAAGCCGGGGTAAATTGATGGCTATCCAGGAAAAATCAGGTCATTCGCCATGCAGATCTATCTCGCCGGTCCCGATGTCTTCCAGCCCGACGCCTTGCAGCGCGCCGAATCAGCGCGCCGTCTGGTGAGCCGTTACGGACATCGGGCATTGATTCCGCTAGACAACGAAGCGAGCACGGCAGCGGAGATCTACCGCGCCAACCTGGCCCAGATTGCCGCCGCCGACCTGGTGATCGCCAACCTCAACCCCTTCCGCGGCTTCGAGCCGGATTCGGGAACGGTGTTCGAAGTCGGCTACGCGGTGGCGGCCGGCAAGCCGGTAATCGCCTACGTGGACGACGACCGGCCGCTGGCCGACCGGCTGGCCGGCCATCTCGGCTGCGACCTGCTGCACGTCGGCGAACGGCTGGTCGATAGTGAGGGGATGAGCGTCGAGAACCACGGGCTGCCGCTCAACCTGATGCTCGGCATTCCCCTGCGCATCGTCCGCGGCGGGCTCGAACAGGCGCTGCAGGCGCTCGCCGCCGACTAACGCGGCACCCAGCCGCCGCACATCGGGAAAATCTGGCCGACGAAACAATTCGCCGCCTCGCTGCACAGGTAGGCGGCGAACGACGCGTCCTCGAGGGGCGTCACCAGCCGGCCGAGCGGCACCTGCCAGCGCAGCCTGTCCTTGAACTCAGGCCGGGCCTGGACTTCCGGCGGAAAGTAGGTCGGGTTGTCGACAAAGTTCTGGGCGATGGCGTTGGCGCGGATGCCCTGCCCCGCCACCTCGACACCGAGCGCCTGGATATAGGCGAGCTGGGCGCCGCGCGCGGCGGCGTAGCTGGAGCGGCCGGCCATGCCGCGCAGCGCCGAGGCGCTGCCCATGAGGACGATCTTCCCCGCCTGCCGTTCGATCATCTGCGGCAGCACTGCCCTGACCAGTTGCTGCATCGGGTCGACCATCACCCGGAATACCGCGCGCCATTCGTCGTCGCCGACCTGCTCGGCACGAGTGGACGGCGCCGGCAGCGCCAGGTTGAGGATCAGCGCGTCGATCCGGCCGGCCGCCGCGATCATCTGCCCGGCCGTCTCCGGCAGCACCGGCGAACTCTCGTCGGCCAGCACCTCGGCGCCGGCCGCGGCAAAGACCTCGCACAGCGCCGGCCCCATGAAATCGCGGGATTGCGTGATCAGCACGCGCATTCCGGAAAGCTTCGTGTCGGACATGTTCACCTCCGTCAAAAAAAATGGGGGCACGCGGCCCCCGTAAAGTGTGGAGGCTGCCGGATTCGGCACCCTCCCGCAGAGACACCCGGCATGGGTGTTGGTGACGGCGGGATCAGTCTCCGCCGCGCAGGTTCTGGACCTGGAACAGACGGGGCGGGTTCTTCTTCGGGTCCACCTGTCCCTTGAACTGACCGGTCGTGCAATGCTTGGACTGGACGTCGACCATCGAGAAGGCATCGTCGATCCCGATCCCGGCGCCCTTGTTCACCGGCAGGTGATGATCGGCGTGCGACTTGCCGACCATGAACACCTTCCACAGCTCGCCCTTGCGGTCGTAGATTTCGTTCGAGCCGTTCAGGTTCTGCAACTGCACGTCCATGTAGAAGACACGCTTGCTGACCGGATGGTTCGGATTGACCGGTACCGCTTCCAGCACATAGACCTTGCGCAGCTGCCAGGTGCCTTCGGCGAAGCAACCGCCCTGACCGGCGAAATCGACATACTTGTAGCCGTCGGACTCGGTACGCTCGGCGGACAGCTTCAGTTCGTTGTGATTCCACATCGGCAGCATGACGTTCTTGGTGCCCTTGTAGGTCCACTTCATGTCGGAAACGCGGCCGTTGTAGCCTTCGAAGTCCTCGATCATCAAGTCGGAGCCGAGGAAGGAGTCGGTCGCCTGGCCCTGCGCCAGGCGGCGCACGCGGCGCTGGAAGCCGAGGTAGAGGTAGGCATCGTCGAGCTTGGCGTCGTCTTCGAAACGCTGGATCAGCAACTGCGTGTTCTTCAGATCCTGCGGCTCATGCGCCTTGACGTAGATGGCGCGGAAGATGCCCGACGGGTTCGGGGTGATTTCCGGCACCGGCGCGTCCTTGGTGCGGTGCATGAAGTTGAGGAAGTGGAAGTCCCAGTTGATTTCCTTTTCCACCTTGCCGGTCTGCATGTTGCGGTACTGCCAGTAGAACGGCGAGATGATCGCGCCGTCACCCCAGTTCACGCCGTACTTGTAGTTCCAGGCGAGCTTCTCGCCGGCACGCGGGTCCTTGGCATCCGGCTCTTCCGGGAAGGGGCGGCCGGCGACGTAGCCGCTGATCATGTCGCCCGGCTTGGCGCCGAGCTGGGTCTTGTTGAGGTTGGCGCGAGTGGCGTCGATGTAGGCCTTGGAAATGCTGAACTGGGTGGTCGGCCCAACCTTCATTTCGAACATGCCTTCCTTGATCAGCTTGAAGACGCCGGCACCGAGGATGTCCTTGAACTGGTCGACGTTGCCCTTGTTGATCGTCATCCCCGCCTTCAGGCCGGCGAAGCTGGGCATGCCGGCCTTGTAGGGATTGAAGGTGTTCTCGACGTCGGCTTCGGTCGCCGCCTGGGCGGTGCCGAAGCTGGCGGCGACGAACAAGGGCAGCAGTTTGCGTAGTGATTTTTTCATGAAATGTCTCCTCCGGTTGGGTTCAGAACTTGTAGTTCAGCTTGACGAACAGGTCGTTTTCCTTGAATGCCGCACCGATCGGACCGGCGCGGAAGCGGCCGAGCGGTTCCATGCCGGCCAGGCCACGGGAATAACTGGTGAAGGGGTCGGGATCGCCGTTCGGCGCGGTGAATGGTGCGAACGGGTTGCACGCGCGGCAATCGTCGAACTCCCAGCGGCTGCGGCCTTCGGCCAGCTTGTAGTTGGCACCGATGGTGACCTTGAGGTCGTTGCTCAGGTGCATCTCGACCTGCGGCGCGACGACGGTGGCGCGCGCCTTGAAGTCGTGGGCGAAGATGACCTGCGGGCTGACCATGCCGTTCTTCAGGAAGGCCTTGATCAGCAGGGTGCCGATCACGTTGTCTTCCCAGTCCGGCATGCCGACCGGCCCAAGCGAGCCGCGCTTCCATTCGTGGTCGAAGATGTGCTGGTAGAACAACTGCCCGGAAATCAGCGTCGCCTGGGTTTCGCTGATGAAGGGGATGAAGGTCGGCCGGTCGATGCCGATCACGGTACGGAAGACGTTGTTCTTCGAGTACAGCTCCGGCCGGTTGGTGTTGGCGAACTCCTCGCCATCCGTGTACGCCGCCTCGACGCGCACCGCAGCGTTGGCCGCCGGTACCTGGAAGTCCATCGAGCCGCCGATCAGGTTGACGCGCGGGTAATGCATGTCGAAGGAGATCAGGTAGGGCCAGGCATCCTGATAGACACCGGTGAACGAGTTGGTCGCCCGCTTGCCACCGCGCAGCGACGGCAGTTGCGAACGATAGGTCAGCGCGTTCAGCGAGAAGGACAGGCCGTCCTGGGTCACGCCTTCGTATTTCATGCCGAACTGGGTGTTCGACAGACTCCACGACGGCAGGTGAACCTTGTCCAGACCGATCTGGCCGGGACCGAAGTTGGTCGCCAGCAGCGTGCCCGGCGCGACGTTGGCGAAGTTGGAGACGGTGCCGCCGTTGTCCCACAGGTTGGCCATGCCGCGGAAGAAGCAGCCGGCATCCAGGATCGAGTTCGGCGAACCGCACTGACCAAGGTTGTTCGGGCGGAACTTGTCGACGTTCCAGACGAACTGCAGGTTGCGGTCCTGCATCGTGTCGCTGGCGCCCATCCGGTATTCGACCTGGGCGATCCACATCGGGATGCGGATGTCGGACAGTTCGTCGTAGATGTTGTTGCGCGAGAAGTCGACCGGGTTGATCACGTCGAGGACGCGGAACAGGTCAGTGCGCCCCCACACCACTTGCTGCCGGCCGAGCTTGACGAACAGGCTCTTGCCGTCGCCGAGGTCGAAGTCCTTCTTGGCATAGAGTTCGCGGAGAAAATCGAGGCGGTCGTTGAATTCCGGCGCTTCCAGCTCGGAACGCTTGAGGTCGCCGTAGCCGCCGAAATCCCGGCAGCCGCGCTTGTCCACGTCGCAGGGACGGACCGGCACGGCAAAGGCGACACCGCCGTTGATGCTGTGCCAACGGTCGCCGAGAACGCGCAGACCGGCGTTCGGGTTGCTCGCCGGGTAGGCATCGACAAAGGCGTTGTTCACCAGGCCGAAGGCGCCATTGACCAGCGAGTAGGTCACCGGCCCGGTACCCCACGGCGTCGTCAGGTAGCCACCGGGCGTCGTCGACTGCATGTTGATCGAACCGCCCGCCTTGTTGCCGTACTCGTCGCTATTCATGCGATAGACGCCGTCCCAGCTGCCGCGCATGATGCCGTGCACCTTCCAGCCGTTGCCGACGCCCTTGTCGAACTCGGCCTGCAGCGTGTTGCGGAACTTGGCCAGGCCGACGTTCTCGCGCCGCACGGTATGGTTTTCGTAGGTCACGTCCACCTGCCAGGGCGAGTCCTCTTCGCCCATCGCCGGCAGGTCGTCGGCCGCCGCCGGAGCGGCGAAGGCGCAGCTCACCGCGATTGCGAGCAGGCTGCGCTGCCATGCTCCGTTACTGAGTGTCTCCATGTTTTTGATCCCCCATCTGGTTGTGAACAAAGGTTTTGCTGTTCCCCGGTTTGCCGGGTCTTGTTAGTCGTTTTCCAGGACGCCGTCCTCGTCGTAATGCACCGCGGTGACGAACTTCGGCTTGAAGACGACGCACCAGGACGGCACGATCAGCACGGCGGCGATCGCATTGACGATGAGCATGAAGGACAGCAGGATCGCGGCGTCCGACTGGAAGCGCAGGTCGGACATGAAGATCCACATCACGACGCCGGCGATCAGCGTCGCCGCGGTGAAGCTGACGGCGTAGCCGGTGGTGGCGACGGCGTTGATCACCGACTGCTTGATGTCGCGCAGGACGGCGAACTCCTCGCGGATGCGGTCCATGAAATAGACCGCGTAGTCGATGCCGACGCCGACGCCGACGGCGATCACCGGCACCGTGTTGACGTTGATGCCGATGTCGAGCGCGCCCATGAAGGCATAGGTCATCAGGGTGGCGAACAGCATCGGCAGGACCATCAGCCAGCCGGCGTGCAGCGAGCTGTAGTAGGCCATGACGATGACGAAGGCGAGCAGCATGACGGCCGGGATGATGATCATGTGGTCGGTGTGCAGCGCCTGGTTGCCGGCAGCGGTGACGCCGATGATGCCGCCGCCCAGTTCGATGTGCAGGCCCGGCACTTCGGCCTCGATCTTGCGGATGCCTTCTTCGGCCAGGGCGACGATGCGGTTGATCGTTTCCGCCTGGTGGTCCTTGTAATAGAACACCATGTCCGCCTCGTTCTCGTCCGGGCTGACGAACTCCTTGAGCGCCCCCGGGATCGGGCTCGACGCCATGTAGGTGAACATCAGGCCGCCGATCTCGTCCTGGCTGTCCGGCAACTGCATCCAGCGCGGATCGTCGTTGTGGATCAGCTTGTTGACCACGCGCACGACGCCGGGGATCGCCTTGGTGCCGCCCAGCGTCGGGTCGGACAGCATGTGCGCCTGGAAGCGTTCGATCGCCGCCATCACTTCCGGTCGCTTGATGCCGCCGGGTTCGTCGGTGCGGGCGATGACGTGCAGTTCCTCGGAACCCGGGAAGCGGGTGTTGATCGCCGTCGTCGACACGTTGTAGTCGTGGTCGCGGTGGAGCAGCGGCGAACCCGGCTCGGATTCGCCGAGCTGCACCTTGCCCACCAGGTAGGTCGCACCGATGGCGCCGATCAGCGTCAGGATCAGGATCGAGCGGGCACCGCCATCGGTGCCGCCGGTCATTGCCATCGCCTTACCGAGGAACTGGCGGATGCCTTCGTTGCCGTTCTCGTGCTTCTTCGGCGCCGGCAGGATGGTGAGCGCCAGCGGCACCATGAAGTGCACCGTGAAGATCACCGCGAAGCCCCAGAAACCGGCGGCAATACCGAGCTTGTGGTTGAACGGCGCGGCACCCAGCACCAGCACGGCAATGCCGACGGCGTCGACGATGATCGCCAGCGAGCCGGGCCGGAACAGCGCGTCGAGCGCGTTGCGCGCCGCCTGCGGGCCGTTCTTGACCAACGCCAGTTCCTCGTAATAGCGCACCACCAGTTGCACGCCGTGAGAAGTGGCGCGGGCCGCAATGAGGAAGGGAATCGGCAGCGACAGCGGCTCGAGGTTGATGCCCATGATCGCCATGAAACCGAGGCCCCAGATCGACGACAGCGCAATCCCCAGCAAGGGCAGCGCGACGCCGTAGAAGCGGCGGAAATAGACGATCAGCAGCGTCGCCAGCAGGGCCAGCGTGTAGGCGAGGATTTCGACGATCTGGTTGAGGTAGGTGTAAACCCAGCCGGTGAGCACCGGGTTGCCGGTGACGTAGATCTTGTGACCGGGCTTCTCCAGCTTGGCGCGCACTTCCTGCAGCGCGGCGAAGGTGGCGGCGTAGTCGATGTCGGCCTCGTTCAACTGGGCCTTGATCAGCGCCGCCTTGAGGTCGGGCGAGACGAGCAGGCCGTAGATCGTCGGGCTGGCGATGACGTCGTTCTTCAGCCGTTCCAGTTCGGCGACGCTGCGCGTCGGCTGCAGCGGATCGTAGTAGGACTCGGAGGCGAAGCCGCCCTGGTCGTCGAGGAAGACCTTGCGCGCGGTGCGGTGGGTCAGGCTGGAAACCAGGTTGTGGTTGACCCCGGGCAGGTTGTCGACGCCCTGCGTCGCCTCGTGGATCAGGCTCAGGGTGTCGTCGTTGAAGATCGTTCCCTGCTCGACTTCGACCGACATGATGATCATGTTGGCGCCGCCGAAGTTTTCCTTCAGCCGGTTATAGACCTTGATGTAGGCGTGGTTCTGCGGCAGCAGGTCGGAGAAGTCGGTGAAGATGCGCAGCTTGGGCAGCGCCAGGCCGAACAGGAAAGTGACTGCCAGGATGATCGAGAGGACGATCTTCGGGTTGCGGAAAATCCACTCTTCGCCGACGTGCAGGCGATGCGTGATGGAATGACGGAGTTGGCTGACCATGATGCTTGCTTCCTGTTCTACTTGTTGTTCGCCGTGCTGATCGTGCGCAGCAGGCCGCCCGGGCCGCCGACGACGATCGCCGCCTGACCGGCGATGGAAGCGCCACCGCCGAGGAACATCGGCAGCGGATCGGGATACGGCACGTTGCGCCAGACCTCCCCTTCCAGCCGCGCCACGACACCGCCGTTGCCGACGCCGAACGGCGCGCCGTCATGCATGAACAGGCGGTTGAGCGGCAGTTGCGTGGCGTTCTCCTGCTTCTGCCAGGTCTGCCCGCCGTCGCGGGTGCGCAGGATCTGGCCGGCGATGCCGCTCACCCAGCCTTCGCCGGCATTGCGAAAGAGCGCGGCGTAGGGGTAGAACTCGCCGGGCAGTGGCGGATTCTTCTGCCAGCTGGCGCCACCGTCGGTCGACACGAGCGACAGGCCGAACTCGCCGAAGGCAACGACGCGCTGCGCGTCGATGAACTGCAGGGCGGTGATCTGGGTATCCTCGCCGAGGTCGGTGACCTGCCAGGTCTTGCCCTGATCGGCGCTGCCGGCGATCGTCGCGTTGTTGCCGGCCACCCACCAGCCGCCCTGCGGGCTGCAGGCGACGGCAATCGGAATGCGCGGCTGTTCGAGCCCGACCGACTGCCAGTTGGCGCCGCTCGCGTCGGCATGCCAGAGCTTGCGATAGTGGTCGATGGCGATGAAGGTCTTGTCGCTGCAGACGGCGATATCGACCAGCGACACGTGGCCGAGCGCCTGCCGTTCCCAGGTCTTGCCCTGGTCGTGCGAAACCAGTGCGACGCCACTCTGGGTGCCGACGACGATGGCCTCGCCGTTGCTGGCGATGGCCTGGCTGATGTCGTAACGCTGCACCGGCCGCGCCCGCTCGCTGGCAATGCCGGACATGTCCGGCGCCTGCGTGCACGCGGCCAGCAGGAAACTCGCTGCGATCGCCGAGGTGGTCGGCAATCGTCTTGCGGCAGAAATCCGCCCCATAAAACTTCCTCCTTTGCGGGTCGGTCGCTTACCGACCAACCCTGACTTGCCTTGTCTCCTGCGGTTGCCGGCAGCATCTGGGCTGCGGCCCCACAAAATCTCGATATTTTTTTACTGACCCTACTATGGCCGAATGGCGCCAATACCGTCCAATACCATTTACTGCCTCAATAGATACCTTTCAGGTATTGCCTGAGCCAGGCCGACCCGGCGCTGCCCGGCGCTTCGCCGGGCAGCCCGTTGCATCGTTCGGCTAGCGCCCGAGGTCCTTGGCGGTCTTGCCGCCGATGCCCCATTGCCCTTTCGGCACGTCCTGGATCCACACCCGGGTGTTTTCCAGCGGCGCGCCGAGGGCTTCGGCCATCGCGGCGCTGACCTTCTCGATCAGCAGCTTCTTCTGTTCGTCGGTGCGACCTTCGATCAGGTAAATCTGGGCGAACGGCATGGCTGTCTCCCTTCCGGATCAGGCGAACTTCAGGCTGACGTTACCCAGCGACTGGATGCGCAGGTTGACGTGATCGCCGGCCGCGACCGAGACCGCTTCGGTGACGCCACCGGAAAGGATCATCGTCCCGGCCGGGATTTCCTCGCCGCGCGCGCCAAGATGGTTGGCCAGCATGGCGACCGCCGCCGCCGGGTGGCCGAGCACCGCGGCCCCGGCGCCGATCGAGACGACCTGGCCGTTCTTCTCCATCACCACGCCCAGCGTGCGCAGGTCGAGATCGGCCACCGGCACCGCCATGCCGCCCAGCACATAGCGCGACGACGAGCAGTTGTCGGCGATCACGCTCTTCAGGTCGAACTTGAAGTCGCGGTAGCGCGAGTCGATGACTTCGATGCCGGCCATCACGAAATCGGTCGCGGCGAGCACCGAGCCGACATGGCAGCCCGGCCCGCTGAGCGCCTTCTTCAGCACGAAGACGATTTCCGGCTCGACCTTGGGGTGGATCAGTTCCTTGATCTTCACTTCGCCACCGTCGGGGACCGTGAAGTAATCGACCAGGAAGCCGAAGCACGGCGTGTCGACGCCCATCTGCTTCATCTTGGCGTGCGAGGTCAGACCGCACTTGAGGCCGACCACCTTGTTGCCGCGCGCCAGCTTGCGGCGCAGGATCTCGGCCTGAATGGCGTAGGCGTCGTCCCAGTCCATCTCGGGATGGGCGTCGGTGATCTTGACGACGTCGTGCGCCTGCAGCTCGGCGTTTTCCAGCAGTTCGGCCAGCTCGGCGATGGTGTTCTGGTTCAGTTTCATGCGATCAGTCCCCGTTCTCTTGCCATCGTGATGGCGGTGTCTTCAATCATGTCTTCCTGGCCGCCGACCATGCCGCGCCGGCCCAGTTCGACCAGGATTTCGCGCGCCGGCACGCCGTACTTGGCGGAGGCGCGCTTGGCGAACAGCAGGAAGGAGCCATAGACGCCGGCATAACCCAGGGTCAGGGCGTCGCGGTCGATGCGGATCGGGAAGTCCATGATCGGCACCACCAGGTCTTCGGCGACGTCGGTGATCCTGGCGACATCGACGCCGGTCTCGATCCCCATCAGGCTGCACACGGCAATCAGCACTTCCATCGGCGTGTTGCCGGCGCCGGCACCGAGCCCGGCGGCCGCCGCGTCGATGCGGTTGGCGCCGACTTCGATCGCCGCGATGCTGTTCGCAACGCCCATCGCCAGGTTGTGGTGGCCGTGGAAGCCGAGTTCGGTTTCCGGCTTCAGCGCCTCGCGCACCGCGCTCAGGCGTGCCTTGACCGTCTCCGGCAGCAGGTGACCGGCGGAGTCGGTGACGTAGATGCAGTTGGCGCCGTAGGACTCCATCAGCTTGGCCTGCTTGACCAGGCCTTCCGGGCTGTTCATGTGGGCCATCATCAGGAAGCCGACGGTGTCCATGTCGAGCTTCCTGGCCATCGTGATGTGCTGCTCGGAAACGTCGGCCTCGGTGCAGTGGGTGGCGACACGGATGGTGTTCACCCCGAGGTCGCGCGCCATCTTCAGGTGATCGACGGTGCCGATGCCCGGCAGCAGCAGCGCCGAAACCTTGGCCTGCTTCATCTGCGGGATCACCGCGCCGAGGTATTCCTCGTCGGTGTGCGCCGGGAAACCGTAATTGACCGACGAGCCGCCGAGGCCGTCGCCGTGGGTGACTTCGATCAGCGGAATGCCGGCTTCGTCGAGTCCGGTGGCGATGCTGACCATCTGGTCGAGCGTCATCAGGTGGCGCTTGGGATGCATGCCGTCACGCAGCGTCATGTCGTGGACGGTGATTTTCTTGCCCTGCAGTGTCATCTCGTTTCTCCTCAGGCAGCTTGGGTCGGCGCGAGCTTGAGCGTGCCCTTGATCATTTCTTCGGCGAACATCTCGGCGGTGCGCGCCCCGGCGGCGGTCATGATGTCCAGGTTGCCGGCGTAGGTCGGCAGGAAGTCGCCCAGGCCCTGCACTTCCAGATAGACGGAAACGCGCTTGCCGTCGAACACCGGGCCGTTGACCAGGCGGTAGCCCGGCACGTATTTCTGGACTTCCTTGATCATGGCGTGGATCGATTCGGTGATCGCCGCCTGGTCGGGCGCCGTTTCGGTCAGGCAGTGCACGGTGTCGCGCATGATCAGCGGCGGCTCGGCCGGGTTGATGATGATGATCGCCTTGCCCTTCTTGGCGCCGCCGACCTTCTCGACCGCCCCGGCGGTGGTGCGGGTGAATTCGTCGATGTTCTTGCGCGTGCCGGGACCGGCCGACTTGGACGAGACGGTGGCGACGATTTCGCCGTAGGCCACCGGCTGCACGCGGGAAACGGCAGCGACCATCGGGATCGTCGCCTGGCCACCGCAGGTGACCATGTTGACGTTCATCTCACGCTTGCCGACATGCTCGACCAGATTGACCGGCGGCACGCAGTAAGGGCCGATGGCGGCCGGCGTCAGGTCGATCATCAGCACGCCGAGTTCGTTGAGCTTGCGCGAGTTCTCGGCATGGACGTAGGCCGAAGTCGCGTCGAAGGCGATCTGGATGTTGTCTTCCAGCACGTGCGGCAGCAAGCCGTCGACACCGCCGGCGGTGACTTTGAGGCCCATCTCGGCGGCGCGCTTGAGGCCTTCCGATTCGGGATCGATACCGACCATCCAGGCCGGTTCGAGGAAGGGGCTGCGCTTGAGTTTGTAGAGCAGATCGGTGCCGATATTGCCCGGCCCGATCAGCGCGCATTTGATTTTCTTGGTCATGGGGATAGTCCTTGTTGTCAGGGTCAACACATGGTGGAAACGACGCCGCCCTCGACGCGCAGCGCCGCGCCGGTCGTCGCCGACGCTCGCGCGCTGCAGACGTAGGCGACCAGCGCCGCCACTTCGGCGGGGGCTATCATTCGTTTGAGGATCGAGGTCGGCCGGCCCTCGGCGAAGAAGCGGCGCTCCATCTCGTCGACAGCGATGCCGGCGTCGGCGGCGAGCTTGCCGAAGAAGTCGGTAACGCCTTCCGAGCGGGTCGGTCCGGGCAGCACGGCATTGACCGTGACGCCGGTGCCGGCACAGCTCTGGGCCAGGCCGCGGGAAACGGCGAGCTGGGCCGACTTGGTCATGCCGTAATGCACCATTTCGCCCGGCGTGTTGATGCCGGATTCGCTGGAGATGAAGACGATGCGGCCCCAGTTGGCGGCCTTCATCGCCGGCAGGTAGTGACGGGCGACGCGCACGCCGCTCATCACGTTGGTGTCGAAGAAGCGCTGCCACTCGCTGTCGGCAATCGCCTCGAAGGGCGCCGGGTCGAAGATGCCGAGGTTGTTCACGACGATCTCGGCCCGCGGACAGGCGGCAAACAGTTCGGCGCAGCCGGCGGCCGTTGCCAGGTCGGCGGCAACACCTCTGACGCGGGCGCCCGGCACCTGCTCACGCAGGCGGCCGAGCGCCGCATCGACGCCGGCCTGACTACGGCCATTGATGGTGACCACGGCCCCCTCGCGCGCCAGTTCGGCGGCGATGGCGAAGCCGATGCCGGCGGTCGAGCCGGTGACCAGCGCCGTCTTGCCGTTGATTTGCAAGTCCATTGCCGCGGCCTCAGACGAAACGCACGGAGCAGCCGCCGATGCCGCCCACCGTCACGCGCAGGCTGTCGCCGGCCTTGACCGGGAACAGCGGGGCCAGCGAACCGGAGAGGATGACCTCGCCGGTCTTCAGCGGGATGCCCAGGCGGCCCAGCGTGTTGGCCAGCCAGGCGACGGCGTTGATCGGCGAGCCGAGCGCGGCGGCGCCGGCACCGGTGCCGATGATTTCGCCGTTCTTCTCGACGACCATGCCGCACATCGTCAGGTCGAGGCACTTCGGATCGACCAGGCGGTCGCCGAGCACGAAGACGCCGCAGGAGGCGTTATCGGCGACGGTGTCCTGGATCTTGATCTTCCAGTCCTGGATGCGCGAATCGACGATCTCGAAGCAGGCCATGACGCCTTCGGTGGCGGCCAGCACGTCGGCGTTGGTGACGCCCGGCCCCATCAGGTCCTTCTTCAGCACGAAGGCGATCTCGCCTTCCGCCTTGGGCTGGATCAGCGTGTCCATCGGGATCGACTCGCCCTCGTTGTACACCATGCCGTCGAGCAGGTAGCCGAAGTCCGGCTGGTAAACGCCGAGCATGTCCATCACCACCTTGCTGGTGACGCCGATCTTCTTGCCGATCACCTTCTCGCCATTGGCCAGGCGACGCGCCAGCATCTGCTGCTGGATGTGGTAGGCGTCCTCGATCGTGATGTCGAAACCGCGCGAGGTCAGCGGGCTGACCGTCTGGCGGCTGGCCAGCGCCTCGTAGAGTTCGTCGCCAAGTTGCAGGATTTGTGCTTGTTCCATCGTCTTGTTTCCTCGTTTCAGTCAGCCAGGAAATGGCTGACCAGATGGTTGAAATCGGCGCTGTGCTCAATCTGCACCCAGTGGCCGCAGCGGCCGAAGACGTGCAGTTGCGAGTCGTCGATCCAGCGGTTCAGGGTCTGCGAGTTGCTCAGCGGAATGACCCGGTCGTCGCGGCCGTGAATGATCAGCGTCTTGTGCTGGATCGCCCGGATGTCGGCCTCGGCGCTGGCCATCGCATCGACCCAGCGCTGACGCGGGGCCGGGAACATCGCCGCGAACGATTCCTGGAAGCCGGGCCGGATGCTCGCCTGGTAGCGCAGCTCGGCCAGTTCGTCGGTAACCAGCCCGCGGTCGTGGGCGAAGATGTCGAGCAAACCGCGCATCGCCGCCAGTGACGGCTGGTAGCCCCAGACCGCGTCAAGTTCCGGCGTGATGGCAAAGGGCACGCCGACGCTGCCCATCAGCACCAGCCGGCGCACCCGCTGCGGATGGCGGATGGCCAGCGCCAGCGCGATGGCGCCGCCGAAGGAATTGCCGATCAGGTCGGTCTGTTCGATGCCCAGCGCGTCGAGCAAGCCGACCGCGTGCGCCACCCAGGCGTCGATGTTGTAGTCGATGCCGGCCGGCCGCTCGGTATAGCCGAAGCCGAGCATGTCGGGCGCAATCGCCCGGCAGGTCTTGCCCAGCTCGGGCAGCACCAGCCGCCAGTTGGCCCAGGCGGTGACGCCGGGGCCAGAACCGTGGATCAGCAGCACCGGCAACCCGCTACCGACATCGTGGTAGTTGGTCGCGATGCCGGCAGCGACGATGCGCTGGCCGATTTCGGGAGAGTTGGCGGACATGCCGATGCGCCTTACAGCTTGATGCAGACGTTCTTGAGTTCGGTGTAGAACTCAAGCGAATGCACGCCGCCCTCGCGGCCGATGCCGGAGTTTTTCGAGCCGCCGAAGGGCGTGCGCAGGTCGCGCAGGAACCAGCTGTTGACCCAGACCAGACCGGCTTCGATGCGCGCGGCGACGCGGTGGGCGCGATTGACGTCCTGGGTGAACACCGAGGCGGCCAGCCCGTAGTCGGTGCCGTTGGCGCGCTTGATGACTTCCTCTTCGCTGTCGAACGGCATCACCGTCGTACAAGGCCCGAAGATTTCCTCGCGCACCACTGCGGCGTTCTCGTCGAGGCCGGTCCAGATGGTCGGCTGCACCCAGGCACCGTTGGCCAGTTCGCCCGGCATCTCGGGGACGCCGCCGCCGGTGACGACGGTGGCGCCCTCGTCCACCGCCTTCTGGTAATAGGAGAGCACCTTGTTGCGGTGTTCCTGGCTGATCAGCGGCCCCATGTTGGCGGAAGCGTCGCCCGGCACGCCGAGCTTGAGCTTTTCGGCACCTTCCTTGAGGCGGGCGACGAAGCTGTCGAACAGCGGGCGCTCGACATAGACGCGCTCGGTGCCGAGGCAGACCTGGCCGCAGTTGGAGAAGCAGGAGCGCAGCGTGGCTTCGATGGCGACGTCGAGGTTGGCGTCGGCGAAGACGATGGCCGGGTTCTTGCCGCCCATTTCCAGCGACACCGGCCGGGCGCCGTCGGCAGCGGCCTTCATGATGGCGGCGCCGGTGCGCGTCTCGCCGGTGAAGGTGATGGCGTTGACGCCCTGGTTGGTGGTCAGGAATTCGCCGGCCGAATCGGGACCGAAACCATGCACCACGTTATAGACGCCCTTCGGCACGCCGCAGGCGTTCATCACTTCGCCGAGCAGCGTCGCGGTGGACGGGGTTTCTTCCGACGGCTTGACCACCACCGTGTTGCCGCAGGCGAGCGCCGGGCCGACCTTCCAGGTCATCAGCAGCAGCGGCAGGTTCCACGGGCAGACGACGCCGACCACACCGACCGGCCGGCGCATCGCGTAGTTGATGGCACCCTTGCCGTCCGGCGTCGCCATTTCGAAGAACTCGGTCGGCGCGTTCTTGATCACGTCGGCGAAGATCTTGAAGTTGGCGGCGCCGCGCGGGATGTCGATGTGCGAAGCGAGGCTCTTCGGCTTGCCGGTATCGGCGCACTCGGCGTCGAGGAATTCGTTGAAGCGGCGGGTGATCTCGTCGGCAACGCGGTTCAGGATCTCGGTGCGCTCGACCACGGTCATCCGCCCCCACGGCCCATCGAGGGCTGCGCGGGCGGCAGCGACGGCGGCATCGACCTCGGCCTTGCCGGCCTCGTGCACCATGCCGATCAGGCTGTTGTCGAGCGGCGAGCGCTTCTGGAACTGTTTGCCAGTGGCGACGAATTCGCCGTTGATGAAGTTCAGTATCTGTTTCATTCCCTATTGGTCCTTGTTGAATTCTTGTTGTCAGGCGAGGCCGATGGCGGCCAGGCCAGCCCTGGCGCATTCCTCGTCCTCGGCCTCGGAAGCGCCGGAGACGCCGATGCCGCCGAGCCACTCGCCGCCGTCGCCGGGCACCGGCAGGCCGCCGCCGAAGACGATCAGCCGCGGCTGGTTGGCGAAGCCGAGCTTCATCCCTTCGTCGTGGCCGATCGCCCCCATCCAGGCCTTGGTCGGGAAGCCGAAGCTGGCCGAGGTGTAGGCCTTGTCGATGGCGATCCCGATCGAGTGGATGAAGGCGCCCGGCTGGCGCAGGAAGGCCATCAGGTTGCCGCCGCGGTCGACGACGGCGACGTTGATCCGCCAGCCGCGGGCGGCGGCATGCGCCACCGCCGCGCTGCAGGCGGCTGCCGCCGCCTCGGCGGTGATGCCCGGGGTGCTGGCGGCGACTTGCATCAGCTGACCACCGTCAGGAAGCGGTCGTTGAGCTTGCGGTCGTGATAGAAGACGGCGGCGCCGACTTCGTCCATCGTCCATTTGGTCGGTTTGTTGTCCGGGTAGCACTGGTAACCGCCGCAGAAGGTTTCGAAGCGGTTGCCGTTGGGGTCGAAGGCGTAGATCGTCGTGCCGCGGGTGACGCCGTGACGGGTCGGGCCGATGTCGATCGAGACGCGGTTCATCGACATGATGTCGGCGGCGCGCAGCACCTTTTCCCAGCTTTCGAGCAGGAAGGAGACGTGGTGCAGCTTGCCCGGCTCGGGATGGCGGACGAAAGCGATGTCGTGCGCCTTGATCGAGCAGGACAGCCAGATCGCCAGGTCCTGGCTGTCGTCGAGCGCGATGTGCTCGACCAGGTAGAAACCGAGCACGTCGGTGAAGATGGCCTGCGCCTTCTCGATGTCCGGACCGTAGAGCAGGCAATGGTCTAGGCGGATCGGGGCGATGCCCTTTTCGGCGGCGGCGGTCCAGGCTTCCGGATTGACGTCGCTCATGCCGTTGCCGACTTCGCTCTTCTTCGAATAAAGCTCGATGTCGTGGCCGGTGGGCAGCGTGAAGCGCACGCGCTCGCCGGTTTCCAGCAGTTCGCCGGCCGGGATGCGGCGGGTGGCGACGCCGTAGGCGTTGAGGTCCTTTTCCAGCTTGTCGAGCGTTGCGCAGCTATCGACCTTGAAGGCGAAGAAGTCGATGCCGGCGCTGTCGGCCTGACGCAGGATCACGCTGTGATGATCGCGCTCGTCCCAGGCCTTGAAATAGACGCGCCCCTGCGCGTCGCGGCCGGTTTCCGTGAGGCCGAGCACGTTCGAGTAAAACTCCACGCTCTCATCGAGATCGAGCACCTTCAGCTGGATGTGCCCGGGACGAAGTACGCCTGTCATTGCCATTTGTCTGCTCCTCTTTATTGATGTGATTGATCGATCAATCCTGCAACCGATTTACTATTACGATATTTACAAGCAATCTCGATGTCAATACATTTTCTCGAGATTTTTAAATTAACCCGAAAATTTTCGCTCCGGGTTAGAATTTTTCATCCTTGTTTCGACGCCATCTCCATGAACATCAGCGCTGCTGCCGAAGGCTTCTCCGCCGAACCCAAAACCCTGGTCGAATCGGCCTACCGCGCCTTGCGCCGGGACATCATCGAAGGCACGCTGGCGCCCGGCGAGAAGCTGCGCGTCGAGCACCTCAAGGACAACTACGGCGTCGGCGCCGGCACCCTGCGCGAAGCGCTTTCCCTGCTCATCGCCGATGCCCTGGTGGTCAGCCAGGGGCAGCGCGGCTTCCGCGTCTCGCCGGTGTCGCTCGAGGATTTCGACGACATCACCCGGACCCGCGTCATGCTCGAATGCGAAGCCCTGCGCCAGTCGATCGCGATGGGTGACGACGCTTGGGAAGCCAACTTGGTCGGCGCCTTCCACCGTCTCGCCAAGGCCGAGGAAAAGCGCATCGGCAGCGACGCCCGCGAGGAATGGGAAGAACGCAATCGCATCTTCCACGAGGTACTGATCGCCGCCTGTCCGTCCCGCTGGCTCAAGCATTTCCTCTCCATCCTCTACTACCAGGCCGAACGCTACCGGCGCCTGTCGCTCTACCTGCAACCGATTCCCCGCGACATCCACGCCGAGCACGAAGCCCTGCTGCAAGCCGCCATCAAACGCGACGCCGATCAGGCCGCCGCCCTCCTCGCCGAGCACATCCTGATGACCTTCCGGTCGATCGAGGCGATCCCCAGCGAAGAACTCAACCGCAAGCCGGCCGCCTGAGGCGCGGCCGCCTTTACAACGCGGCGGCCAAGCCCGTCTGGGCTGGCGGCAGCCGGCACACGTTCTTGGCCATCTTGCCCAGCACGCGCAACGTGATGTCGCTGGTCGGCCGCACCCGGCAGGCCAGCACGCGATCCGCCGCCTCGTCCTCGACGCTGACGTAATCGCGGCTCATCACCCGCTTCAGATAGCTGCCCGAAACGATTTCCACCTTGCACACGCCGCAGCCGCCGCCCCGGCAGCCGACCGGAATGCCCTTCTTGCCCAGGCGTTCCATGCCGGCCAGCAGCGACTCCTGCGGCGAGCAGCGGTAGCTCTCGCCGGTTTCCTCGATCAGCACGTTGAAATAGATCATCGCCGCGCTCCCGCTCAGATGTTCTTGAACAGCGGACTCTTCAACTGCTGCGAGGCATCGGCCGCGGAGAAGAACTTCTCCATGTAGATGTCGCGCTCGAACAACCGGCCTTGCATCAGCGTCGTGACACAGGCTTCGATCATCGCCGGTGGCCCGCACAGGTAGGCCTTGTGGCCGCGGAAGTCGTTGGCGAAATGGGCCTTGGCCGCCTCGTGCACGAAGCCACGCGCCCCGTCCCAGTCCGAACCGGCCGGCTCGTCGGAGAGCGCCGGCACATAGCTGAAATTCGGGTACTGCTCGGCGAGGGCCCGGAACTCGGCGTCGTAGTAAAGCTCGCCCCGGTTGCGCTGGCCATAGACGAGGGTCATCGGCAGCGTGCAGCCTTCAGCGAGCAGTTCCTCGATCATCGATTTCGGGCTGGACAGCCCGGAACCGCCGGCCATGAAGATGAGCGGCAGATTGGCCGACTTCTTGACGAAGAAGCGCCCGTAAGGACCGCTCAGCTTGAGCCGGTCGCCGACCTGCAACTGCTGGTGCAGCCAGGCGGTGACCTGGCCGCCCGGCACGATGCGCACGTTGAGTTCGACGACATCGCCGCCGTCCGGCGCGTTGGCCAGCGAGAAGGCGCGCGACTGGCCGGGGAAGGCCTCGACTTCCAGATTGATGTACTGGCCGGCCTGGAATTGCAGCGGCCGGTCCAGCTTGATCCAGATGCCGCGGATGGTCGGCGTCAGCGCTTCGATCCTGACCACCTCGCCCGCGTAGTCCTCGACCGGCAGGTTCTGCGAATCGGGATCGTCCTCGATCTCGGCTTCGATCACCACATCGGATTCGAGCCGGGCGCAGCAGGCCAGGCACTTGCCCTCCTCGCGCTCGAAGTCCATCAGCGCGAAGGTCGAGGCCTCGCCGTGATCGACTTCACCGTCCGTCACCTGCACCTTGCAGGTCGCGCACAGGCCGTGGCAGCAGGCGTGCGGCAGGTAGATGCCGGCGCGCAGGGCGGCATCGAGGATGGTCTGGCCATCCTCGACTTCGATCGTCTGGCCAAGGGGTTCGATGGTCAGTTCGTAGCTCATGCCGCCCCCGGATCAGAAGTAGGTGCCGTTGCCGTTCAGACCCGGCGTCTGCAGACGCAGCGCATCCTTGTGCTTGAGCCCCTGTTCGGCCAGCGTCTTGTTCATGTCCGGCACGAAGGGCTGGCCCGACTTGAGCCAGACCGCCTTGCTGAAATCGATCTGCGCCCAGTCCGGGTGACGGCTGTAGGAATGCGGCAGGTGTTTTTCGACCAGTTCGGAAAACTTGGTGTCCGGCGGCAGGCAGTAGGCGAACGGCGCGCAGAACATCAGGTGGTCGTCCCAACCGACGTAGAGCAGTTGGTTGCCGTGGAACTTGTCCTGCGTGTCGGCGGCCGGGAAGTTGTAGTCGTAGAGGGCTTTGACAGCCATGTTTGTCTCCTTTTGTTGTAAGCGGGGGCACACTGGCCCCCGTTTCTGATCGATCAGGTGTTCTGCGTTGCCATGCCGCGCCAGGCGGCGAAGTTGGCCTGGTCACCGGAACCTTCGTAGTCCATGTTGTCCTTGCCGTTCTCGATGTGGTACCACTCCAGCACCTTGAGCATCGGGTCGAAACCTTCGACGGTCGGGTCGGTGCCTTCCGGGAAGCAGTTGCCCTGGTAGATCTGGTGCACCGGCAGCCAGGCCTGGATGTACTTCTCCGGTTCGTCGTCGAAGATGTGCTTACAGCCGTCCGAACAGGTGTGGTACTTCTCGCCCTGGTACTCGGATTCGCGGTAGCAGATCTTGGTCGGGTCGTCCGGCTCGGTGAACACCATCGGAATCTGGCAGACCTGGCACAGCATCGGCAGCGTGTTGTTGTAGAAACGCTCGCCCTTGTCGGCCATTTCGCGCCACTGGGTGAAGCGCGGCCGGTAGTACTTGTCGAAGGTGTTCGGGTACTTGGCCGACAGCCAGTCCATTTCCTCGTCGTTCGGCAGCCAGGTATGGAAATCCGAGGCGTGGGCGTACTGGTAGAAGGTGGCCCAGGCCTGATGCGAGATGTGTTCCTTGTCGACCGTGCATTGGGTGATGCACTCCGGCACCTTGATGCCGTACTTGGCCAGGTCGTTGAACAGCGCGCCGCCGTTCTGCTCGAAATAGATTTCCCAGGCTTCCTTCCAGCTCATCACGCGCTTGGGCAGCATGTAGTCCATCATCATGCCGACCAGGGTGAGCACGCGGATGCCGCGCCAGGCCCACTTGTCGATCCACTTCTGGACGATGGGCAGGTTGTCCGGGTCCTGCTCCAGCATGAACTTGATGCATTCGAGGCCGAGCGTCATGTGCCGGGCTTCGTCGGACTGGGCCGAGAAGCCGAAGGTGACGGTGGCCATGTCGCCGTTGTAGGCGGCGCCCGACATGAAGGGCACGAACAGCAGGTTGGTCAGCACGTATTCGAAGGAGAAGCCGATGGCGATCATCCATTCGAAGGGACCGGCACTGAAGGCATCGTCGAAGAAGGACTTGGGCACCGACAGGTACCAGACGCGTTCGATCTGGTGCGTGGCGCCGGCATGGAAACCTTCGTAGAACTTGTTGTAGTTGGACAGTGCGTGAATCTGCGTCTGGGCGTGGCGGACTTCGTCGATCGACTGCATCAGGCAGGCGACGCGCGGACCGACGCCGGGGAAGTTGCGGCCGGCGGCGGCAAAGCCGCGGTGGGCGACATACTCCAACGGCGAAATCCCGGTCAGGAACAGCTTGACCGCGTTCAGGTAGCGGGCGTCGGTGATGCCGAGGTGGCCGTTGTTCTGGGCAAAGGCGTCGAGCACCGCGTAGAGCTTGCGTTCCTTCTCGGCCTGGTACTTCCAGTAGGCGTCCATAGTCAGGCGGAAGGGGTCTTCCCACTTGTCCCAGTCGTGAATCTTGATGCCTTCGAAGGCAGCCTGCGGGAAGACCTTGTCCATCGGCTGGTAGGTGGTGTCCCAGCCCAGGCCGCGCGTCATGTGGGCGTACTTTTCCTTGAGGCCCAGCTTTTTCTTGGTGGCTTTCATGTCCATCAGAGTTCTCCTTGCTCAGTTTTTCCAGGCCAGCGTCAACTGGTCGTCGTCCTCATCCATGTTTCCGGAGAGCGTGATCAGGTTGACCTGTAACTCCTGCAGGTCGAAATCGCGACCGATGCGCTCTTCGATCGATTCGCGCTTGATCACCAGGCTGCCCTCGGCGTTGATCTTGACCATGGCCGGCTGCTCGTCGAGCACGGCATGCGGGTTGTCGGCGAGGATCGACTCGATGATCGGCCGGGTGTCCTCGTTGGTTTGAAAGGCGATGAATACGGTAGACATGAAAACTCCTAGACGGCCAGGCCAAGCTTGGCGCAGCGGGCATTGAATTCGGCGGCGACGTCGGCCAGCACATCGGCCGACGGTTCGCCAAAGGCGCGGGCGGCAATCGGTGCCAGCGCGGCGAGCGTTTCGGCGCGGTAGTGCGTCACCCAGGCGCTCAGCTGGGCCTTGTTCTCCGGCGACTCGGCGGCCGCCACCTTGATCTGGGCATCGACCCACTTGGCGGTCTCGGTCGACCATTCGGCCATGAAGCGGGTCATCATCGAGATCGCGGTGCCGCCCTTGGCCGAGAAGTCGGCGTCGAGGTGGTCGTAGAGCAGCGGATTGAGCAGGCCTTCGAGGACCAGGTTCTGGGCGACGAAGATTTCGAACCAGTCCTGCAGCACCAGCAGGTTCTCGACGTGCTCGCGCAGCGGCTGCCAGTTCGGGCAGGACATCCAGGCGGACTTGGCGGTTTCCAGCGCGTCCGGGCCGTCGAGGACGAGACCGATGCGGGTCAGGTACTGGGCGACGCCCAGGTGATCCATCGCGTGGTAGAGACAGGGCTGGGTGATGACCGTGCCGTAGCCGTAGGCGGCGATGTAGGAGTTGCCCATGTTGCCACCCCACTCGACGTGGCGCATCGGCACCAGGACGTCGAGCGCGGTCTGCCGCAGTTCGGCCGGGATCAGTTCGGCCAGGCCGCGATCCTCGATCATCTCGAAGCTCGACTCGGCGGCTTCCTGCTGCCGGGCGCGGGCGATGGTGTAGGAGCCGTAGTAGTACTGGCGCGGGTCCTTCAGCGCGTACCAGTCCTTCATCCGGATCTTGGTGCGCTTCTTGTCGAACAGCACGTTGTCGGCGTCCCAGCTCGGCCGGTAGTGGAAGATGTGTTCCTGCTGGATGTTGTAGCTGCCTTCCTGGTAGCGGCTGGCCGGCTTGTCGCCGAAGCGTTCGACCAGGTGGTCGAAGGTGTGGCGCAAGGGTTTGATCGCCACGGTGCGCAGATCAATCTGCATGTTTGTCTCCTGTCGTTATTCCCGCGAACGGGGGTGTTGAAACTTCGTCAAACTGCGTCTTCAAAGCCCTGGCGCGAGGCATCGTTCAACCGGGAAACCCAGTCGCCTTCCGACGTTGCCGGATCGAGCACGATCACCTCGTTGGCCAGGCAGAACTCGTGAAATGCCGATTCCGGCAACATCAGCTCGACAGCCAGTTCCGGATCGCCGATCGCGAACTCGAATTCGATGAATCCATCCGGACGACGCTTGCAGATACGGACGTAGCGACGCCCGGCGTCGAACGTGCTGCTCTGCCTCTCCTGCTGTCCCATCTTCTGTCTCCTGAAATCCGCACAGCGCACATCGCTGCCGCGTCTTCTTTATCAAGGAGCGTGCCAGACAACCAAGTCTTTGTTTTTATGGAAATCAGCAAAACAAGCCCAGTGCAATGCTGCGGTGCATCGTTACGATCCAATGAACTGATTTCCCGATGATTAACTAAATGATCAACAGCACAGCTCTCACGGCGAGTCTGGAATTACGTATTGCGATATGCCCCACGAAAAGGGAAACCGTGAAATAATCTCGAGAAAATTACGGCGCCCTGCCGGCGCCAGCACCCCAATAAAAAGAGGCCCCCATCCACCCGGGCAAGCCCGCCAGGACAGAGAGACAAGATGACCATCATCCGTTACCCGGAATCGAACGACCTGCGCAACCTCGTCAAGTTCTGCGAGAAGGACGGCACGATCTGGCTGGCCGAAAACCGCATGGTGCTGATGCACACCACGGCGCTCGGCGCCCTGCGCCGCGAGCTGGTCGGCTCGGTCGGCAAGGAACACGCCCGTCGCCTGCTGACCCGCATGGGCTACGCCGCCGGCGTCAGCGACGCCGAACTGGCCAAGCGCATCCGCGGCAACCAGTCGCTGCAGGATGCCTTCTTCACCGGCCCGCAACTGCACATGCTGGAAGGCGTCGTGCGCGTGACGCCGGTCGAGATGGCGATCGATTTCGAAAAAGGCAGCTTCTACGGCGAATTCCTGTGGGAGAACTCCTGGGAACAGGACATCCACCTGCGCGAACTGGGGCGTTCGGAAGACCCTGTCTGCTGGTCGCAGATCGGCTATGCCTCGGGCTACACCTCGGCCTTCATGGGCCGCTTCATCCTGTTCAAGGAAGTCGAGTGCGTCGCCTGCGGCCACAACAACTGCCGCATCGTCGGCAAGCCGCTGGAGGAGTGGGAAGACGCCGAGGAGCACGCCAGCTATTTCGAATCCGACTCGATGCTCAACCGCCTGCTCGAACTGCGCCACCAGGTCGACTACCTGCGCACGACCATCACGCAACAGGTGCAGACCCAGCAACTGGTCGGCAACTCGGTCGGCTTCAAGCACGCCTACGACCTCGTTACGCGCGCCTCCGGCACCCAGGTCACCGTCCTCCTGCTCGGCGAAACCGGCGTCGGCAAGGAGCGCTTCGCGCGCACCCTGCACCAGATGAGCCAGCGCAAGCAGGGACCGTTCGTCGCCGTCAATTGCGCGGCGATGCCCAACGACCTGATCGAGTCCGAACTGTTCGGCGTCGAGAAAGGCGCCTTCACCGGCGCGCATACCTCGCGCATGGGCAAGTTCGAGCGCGCCGACGGCGGCACCCTGTTCCTCGACGAAATCGGCGAGTTGCCGCTCGCCGCCCAGGCCAAGCTGCTGCGCGTGCTGCAGGAAGGCGAGATCGAGCGCCTGGGCGACGACCGCGTGCGCAAGCTGAACATTCGCCTGGTCGCCGCCACCAACGTCGACCTGCAGACGGCGGTCAAGGAAGGCCGCTTCCGCTCCGACCTCTACTACCGCCTGAGCGTGTACCCGATCCAGATTCCGCCGTTGCGCGAACGCCTGGCCGACATCCCGCCACTGGTCGACGCCATGCTCGAACGTTTCTGCACGCTCTACGAGAAGAAACTGCTCGGCGTCAGCGACAAGGCGATGCAGGCGATCAAGAGCTACCGCTGGCCAGGCAATGTGCGCGAACTGGAAAACATGATCGAACGCGGCATCATCCTCGCCCCCAACGGCGGCTGGATCGAGATCGAGCACCTGTTCGCCAACGTCGCCGTCAGCGACTTCCACGAAACGCAGATCAGCCAGGCGGGCAGCCTGGAAGCGCAACCGGAACCCGGCGCCAAGTCCGACCTGATCAGCGCCATCCTCGACAGCGGCATCGCCTTCGACGACCTGGAAACCCGCCTCATCGACGAAGCCGTCAAGCGTGCCGACGGCAACCTGGCCGGCGCCGCGCGCACGCTCGGCATCACCCGGCCGCAACTGCAATACCGCCTGAAGAAGAAGGACGGCGTCTGACGGAGAACGCGGCATGGAATTCCGCCAACTCAAATACTTCATCGCCGTCGCCGAAGAACTCAACATCGGCCGCGCCGCCAACCGCCTGCACATCTCGCAGCCGCCGCTGACGCGGCAGATCCAGCAACTGGAAGAGGAATTCGGCACCCAACTCTTCCTGCGCACGGCGCGCGGCGTCGAACTCACCGAAGCCGGCGAGATGTTCCTGCGCGACGCCCGCAACATCCGCGACCTGATGACCCAGGCCGTCGAGCGCGTGCGCGAGGCCGGTCAGGGCAAGCGTGGCAAGATGGACATCGGCATCTTCGGCTCCGGCATCCTCGACGTCATTCCCAAGGTGCTGCACGCCTTCCGCGCCCGCCACCCCGACGTGCAGATCGCCCTGCACCAGATGAGCAAGAAGGAACAGATCGAAGCCCTGCGCCAGCACCGCATCATCGCCGGTTTCAACCGCATGCTGGCGCCGCTGCCCGACATCGCCAGCGAACCGGTGATGATCGAAAGCATCATGGTCGCCCTCAACGAAAAACACCCGCTCGCCGCCAAGCCGGCGATCCTGCTCAAGGAACTGGCCGGCCAGCCGCTCATCCTGTTTCCGAGCGGCGCCCGCCCCAGCTTCATCGACAAGGTCTGGGCCCTGTGCGCCGACGAAGGTTTCGAGCCGCAGGTCGCCCAGGAAGTCGGCGACGCGCCGACCAGCGTCGCCCTGGTCGCCGCCGGTTTCGGCCTCAGCCTGGTCCCGGAAGCGGCCAGCAGCCTGAGCGTGCCGGGCGTCGTCTACCGCCGCCTGGCCAACGCCCCCGACGCGGTCGTCGATCTCAGCTGCATCTACCGCAGCGACGAAAGCTCGCCGCTACTGCACGCCTTCCTGCAGACGATCCGCGAATTCAGGGAAAAGCACGGCGGGCGGCACTGAGCGCCGCCTCAGCCCGCCGCCGCGTCGATCGATTCGCCGTAATGCCGGAAGGCGTCGCGCACGGTGTGGATCATTTCCGCGTCGTCCCAGGGCTTGGTCAGGAACTTGTAGATCTCGCCGCGGTTGATCGCCTCGGTCAGGCTGTCCAGCGCGGTATAACCGGAAAGCACCATGCGCACCGTCTTCGGGTGCATGGCCCGGGCGCGGGCGAGCAACTCGGTGCCGCTCATGCCGGGCATCCGCTGATCGATGATGATGACCCCGACCTGGTGCTCGGCCAGTTGCCGCAGCGCCTCCTCGCAACTACTGGCGGTCAGGATGCGGTAGTTCTCGCGGCGCAGCAGCCGCGACAGCGAACTGAGAATGCCCGGCTCGTCATCGACCAGCAGCAGCGTCGACGTCGCCTCGTTATCGACCGGGATCTTCGCCGGCTCGTAGGCGATCAGGAAACGCGTCATTTCTTCCGCCGGCAAGGGCCGGCTGATCAGGAAACCCTGCATGACGTCGCAGCGCAGCGAGCGCAGGTAGCGCGCCTGCCCGCTCTCCTCGACGCCTTCCGCGACGACCTCGAGACCGAGACTGTGGCCGAGGGCGATGACCGCCTTGACGATCGACGCGTTGCCGAGATTGGTCGTCATGTCGCGGACGAAGGAGATATCGACCTTCAACTTGTCCACTTCCAGCCGCTGCAGGTAGCCGAGCGAGGAATAGCCGGTGCCGAAGTCGTCGATCGACAGGCGGATGCCGAGCGCCTTGAGTTCCTCGAGCACCTTGAAGGATTGATCCCGGTCGACCATCAGGAAGCTCTCGGTGATTTCGAGTTCGAGTTGCTGCGGGGAAATGCCGGTCTCGACGAGGACTTCCCTGACCGACTCGACCAGTCGGCCGCGACTTAGCTGGACGGCCGAGACATTGACCGCGACCTGCCGCGACGCCAGCCCGTTGTCCGCCCACTGCTTGATCTGCCGGCAGGTTTCGCGCAACACGTAGTCGCCCAGCGCCACCACCAGCCCGCTCTCTTCGGCGAGCGGGATGAACTCCGCCGGCAGGATCTGGCCGCGCTCGGGATGCAGCCAGCGGACCAGCGCTTCGAGGCCGACGATGTCGCCGCTGATCAGGTCGACCTGCGGCTGGTAATGCACGCGCAGTTCGCCGTTGCTCAAGGCCTGGCGCAACTCCGCCTCGAGTTGCAGGCGTTGCTTGGCGCGCAGCCCCATTTCCGGCGAGAAGAAACGCAAACCGCCGCGTCCCTGGACCTTGGCCTGATGCAGAGCGACATCGGCATTGCTCTGCAGGGTCTCGGTGCTGCCGCCATCGCCCGGAAAAACGGCGATGCCGATACTGGCGCCGACATAGACGCTCTGCCCCTTGAGCACGAAAGGCGCGGCCAGGGCGTCGATCATCCGCTGGGCCTGGAGGTCGATCGCCGGCGCCTCGTCGCCGCAGTCGAGGATGACGCTGAATTCGTCGCCGGCGGTGCGGGCGATGGCGTCGCGCTCCGGCAGCAGGCTCTGCAGGCGCTGGCCGACTTCGATCAGCAACTGGTCGCCCAGGCTGTGGCCGAGGCTTTCGTTGATCATCGCGAAATTGTCGAGATCGATGCTGAGCAGCGCGAACTCCCCCTGGCTGGTAGCCGCGTGCAGGATCGCATGCTGCAGCATCTCGGCGAACAGGACGCGGTTGGCGAAGCCGGTCAGCGGATCGCGGTAGGCCAGGGTGCGGTACTTCTCTTCGCTGACCTGAAGCAGCGCCGTGCGCTGGGCCACAAGGTCTTCCAGAAAGCGACGCAGGCGCGCCAGTTCGAGATGATTGCGGATGCGCGCCCGTACCTCGTCGATGTCGAAGGGCTTGGTGATGTAGTCGGCGGCGCCGAGGTTGAAGCCGCGGACCTTCTCCTCGGTGGCGTCGATCACCGTGACAAAGATCACCGGAATCCGGTTGCCCTGCGGCAGCGCCTTGATACGGCGGCAGGTTTCATAGCCATCGAGTTCCGGCATCACGATGTCGAGCAGGATCAGGTCGGGCAGCACGCTGCCGTGCAGGACATCGAGCGCCTTGGCACCGCTGCTGGCGACCATGATGGTGTATTCGTCCTTGAGCGCGGCGAGCAGTTCGTGGATGTTCTCCGGAACGTCGTCGACGACGAGCAAGGTTGGCGGATGCGCCGGATCGGCGTGGGCGGCGATGTCGAACAGCACCGGGTGCTTGCGGTAGCGCCTCAACTCCAGTTGATTGCGCACCCGCGCCTTGAGCAGTTCGGCATTGACCGGCTTGGTGATGTAGTCGGCCACCCCGAGCGAGAAGCCGCGCGCCTCGTCGGCCGCCTCGGCAAGCGCGGTGACGAAGATCACCGGAATCTCGGTGGTGACGGGATTGATCTTCAGCGCGGCGAGCACCGAGTAGCCATCCATGCCGGGCATCCTGATGTCGAGCAGGATGAGGTCGGGTTGTGGCTGCGCCTGCGCCAGTTCCAGCGCCTTTTCGCCGCTGGTGGCGGCGACGATGGCGTAGTCCTCGCGCAGAACGCCCATCAGCGCGTGCAGGTTCTCCGGAACATCGTCGACGATCAGGATGCGCGGACGCAGGCCGGTCGTTTCACTGGCGGTGGGGGTCATGACTGCGAACTCTCGTCAAGGGCGGCGATATTCTTCAATTGGGCAACGGCGCTATCGATATCGAAGACATCGACGTACGCGGCAACGGCATCGACCACCGGCACCAGCGGCGTTCCCGCCACCCCAGCGCGCAGTTCGTTGAGCAGCGGCTCGACGGCGCCGAGATCGTACTCCAGCGCATTGGCCAGACGCTCGAGCAAGGCGCGCAAGGCGGCGGGCGGCAGTGGCGCGGCGGCGGGCGAAAACGCCGGCGCGGCCGGTGTGGCGAGCGAATCGATCGCCGCCATGGCCTGGCGCAACAGGGTTTCCACCTCGTCGAGCTGTTCCGCGGCAGGCGTCAGGCCGCGCTTGAGGAGATTGTCGATGACGGTGAATCTTTCATACAACGCGTGCGCCCCGAGGTTGCCGGTGACGCCCTTGAGGGTGTGGCAATGCGCCTCGGCGGCGACCGTGTCGTCCTCGGCCAGGCGTTGCCGCAGGATGCTCACCGCGTCGGCGTAGTTTTCGCGGAACCGCCGTAACTGCTTGCGGTAGGAAGCCACCTTGCCGCCGATCCGGCGCACCCCTTCGCGGGCGTCGAAAGCCGTCTGGGCCAGCAAGTCATCAGGAATACCGCCCGCCGACGCGGGGACTTCCGTCGGCGCCGCCACGGGGCTGACGGCGGGGGCTGAGCGGCCGACCCATTTGGCCAGAACCGCCATCAGCCGGTCGGGCGAAATCGGCTTGGTGACATGATCGTTCATTCCCGCCGCCTGGCTTTGTTCGGCATCCTGAGCCATGGCCAGCGCGGTCATGGCGATGATCGGCAGGCGGGCGTACTTCCCGTCCGGCAAGGCGCGGATCCGGCGCGCCGCTTCAAGGCCGTCCATGACCGGCATCTGGATGTCCATCAGCACCGCATCGTAGTCCTGCTGCCTGACCTTGCTGACGGCGACTTCACCATTTTCCGCGACGTCGACGACAATCCCTTCGTCACGCAGCAGCTCGCTGGCGAATTCGCGATTGATCTCATTGTCTTCGACCAGCAGCAAGCGCGCACCGGCCAATTGGCCGTGGGCCACGAGATGCGGCGCTACCGGCTGCCTCGCCTCTTCGTTCGCCCCGCCATCGCCGCCGAATACCCGGCCGCGCCCGAGCACGGTCAGGATCGTGTCGAGCAGTGTGGAAGGCGGCACCGGTTTGATCAGGAAGGCATCGATGCCAGCCTGCTCCGAACGTTTGAACACGTCCTCGCGACCGTAGGCGGTGACCATCACGATCTTTGGCTGGCGCGCCAGCGAGAGGTCGCTGTGGATGCGCTGCGCCGCTTCGTCACCATTCATGCCCGGCATGTGCCAGTCCATCAGCACCAGGTCGAAGGGGGCGCCGCCCGCCGCCCGCAGGGCGGTCAAGGCCGCCGCGCCGCTGGCGGCGGTGCCGACGTCAAGGCGGAAGAAACGCAGCATCTCGGCCATGATCTCGCGCGCCGCCTCGCTGTCGTCGACGATCAGCACGCGCACGCCCTGCAACAGCGGCCCGGCCCGCTCGACCAGCGCCCGCTGGTGCGCCTGTGCGGCCTGGGCAATCGGCAGGCGGAGGGTGAAACAGATCGTCGTGCCGACGCCGGGCTGCGTATCCTCGACCCAGATCCGGCCCTGCATCAGTTCGATGAGATTCTTGCTGATCGCCAGTCCCAGGCCGGTACCGCCGAAACGGCGGGTGGTGGTCTGGTCAGCCTGGGTGAATTTCTCGAACAGCCGCTGCTGCACCTCCGGTGCCATGCCGATCCCGGAATCGCGCACGCAGACTTGCAGGCTGACTTCGTCGTCGGTCACGCTGAGACAGCGGAAGGCCAGTTCAACCTCGCCCCGCTCGGTGAACTTGACGGCGTTGCCACACAGGTTGAGCAGAACCTGACCCAGGCGCAGCGGATCGCCGATCAGCCGCGACGGGATGGCGGGATCGTAGCGGATCAGGAATTCGATGCCCTTGTTCTCCGCCTGGAAACCAATCGCGTCGGCCAACCGCTCGAGCACGCCATCGAGACCGAATTCGGTCGCCTCAAGCTCAAGCTTGCCGGCCTCGATCTTCGAGAAATCGAGGATGTCGTTGATGATGCCGAGCAGCGAATGCGCCGCCCCCTGCGCCTTGCCGAGCTGGTTGCGCACCGTCGGCGGCAGCTCGACGTTCTTCAGCGCCAGGTAGAGCATGCCGAGGACAGCGTTCATCGGCGTGCGGATTTCGTGGCTCATGTTGGCCAGGAACTCGCTCTTCACCTGCGTCAGACGCTCGGCTTCATCCTTGGCGGCAAGGTATTGGGCGGTGCGCTGGCTGACCTGCTGCTCCAGATTGGCGCGCTCCGCCTCCAGTTCGCTGGTGCGCAACGCCACCTGCCGGCGCAGCAGGAAACTCGCCGCCAGCAACAGCAGCAGCGCGCCAGCGGCAATTCCCAGCGACCACAGCAACCAGCGCGGCGCCAGGACTTCCGGTGGCATCGCCATCGCCCGGTGCAGCGCCTCGAAATAGATCGAACCGGCATCGTGCCGCCAATCCACCAGATGACGGTCGATGGCGTCGAGCAGGTCAGTGTTCTGCCCCTTGGCGGTGGCGAAGTACAAGGTCGACGGCAGAAAGACGATGGGCGTCTCGACCAGGTGGTAATTCTGGCCGTTGCGAGCGGCGAAGAAACTGTTGGTGACGACCGCGTCGGCCTTGCCCTCGCTGACCAGGCGATAGCCTTCGTCGAGCGACTTGACCTTGAGCAAGTGGTAGGAAATCCCCGCGTTGTCGAGCAACTGCGTGATGAAAGACGCCTGGATGCCGCCGTCGAGCACGGCGATGCGCATCCCGGCGAGGTCGGGCAGGGTCTGGATGTTGCGCTTGGGGTGGGCATAGATCTGCGACCAGCTACTGGCCACCGAGAACTTGTGGAAGGAAAAAATCCCCGCCCGCTCGGCCGAGAAGGCGACATCCGGCATCAGGTCGATCTCGCCCTGCTGCAAGGCTTCGAGGCACTTTACCCAGGTGCAGGGAAGGTATTGCAACTGCCAGTGTTCGGCGCGGGCGATCGGTTCGAGCAATTCGCCAAACAACCCGGCCGCCTTGCCCTGCGACGAGGCGAAGATTTTCGGCGGATTTTCGTAGACCCCGACGCGCACCACGCGCGCCTGCCCGGCGCTGTCCCCGCCGCAACCGACCGTCGGCAGGAAGAGCAGCGCCACGAGCCATGCGAAGAAGATTTTCCGGGCTTGCATGGCATAAGTCTAACCCCATTCGCAGCGCAAGCTGAGTGCATTTCAGCGCGGGCCGTGCAGCCCGCCTGCCGGGCTCGCGGGCCGGCGCCACGGCCTTCGGAAGCCGCCCGCCCGGCGCTTCCCGCATCAGATGCGGAAGGAGCCGACCGACGCCGTCAATCGCTCGGCGAGCCGGTCCAGCCCCCGGGCCTCCTGCAGATTGACCGCCAGACTGGCCGTCGTCGCCTCCAGTGCCGCCGAGATGCTCTCCATGTTGCGTGCTATCTCGTTGCCGGCCACCGCCTGTTCCTTCACCGACAACTCGATCTCGTCGATCCCGCGACTTGCCTCGCCGACACGCCCGATCGCCGTTTCCAGCGCCCGCAGCGTATCGGCGAGCGATGCCTGGCCATTGGCCAGCGTCTCGACCCCGCGCTCCACCGAACGGGACACCGACTGGGAATTTTCGGACAAGCGGCGGGTGAGATTTTCGATGTCCTCGCCCGAACGCCGGGATTGCTCGGCCAGCTTGCGCACTTCGTCGGCCACCACGGCGAAACCGCGCCCCGATTCGCCGGCCCGCGCCGCCTCGATGGCGGCGTTCAAGGCCAGCAGATTGGTCTGCTCGGCAATCGCCTTCACCTGCTGCGTCAGGGCGGAAATCGAACCGGTATTGCGCACGAAAGCCTCCGTCGTGCTCCGGATGTCTTCGACCGCCTGCTGCGTTTCGCGGACCCCGGCGGCCAGCAACTGCATCTGGTCCCAGCCGCTGCGGGAGCAGGACAGGCTTTCCGCCGACAGGCGGCGAACCTCGCCGGCCCGCTCGGCGACTACCGAGATGCTCACGGCGAGCTCTTCGATCGTGCTCGAAATCCGTGTCACCGCGTCGTTCTGCAGCGTCATCCCGGCGGCGCCCGATTCCGACTGCTGGCGTACCGTCGTCGCGCTCTCGGCGATCATCCCGGCATCCTGGCGCGCCGCACTGACCAGCCTGGCCAGACTGGCATTCATTTCGGACAGGGCACGCATCAACTGCGACGCTTCGTCGCTGCCGGCGACCTCCCGCTTCTCGCTCAGATCGCCCGCGGCCACCCGCTGCGCCGAGGCAAGCGCTGCCGCCAATGGCAACAGGGTGCGCCGGCGCAGTCCCGTCGCCGTCAGGATCAGTGCCAGCGCGCAGAAAAACGACAACAGCGCGGCATTCATCTTGATGAACTGCGACGCGCGAAAGGTCAGCGGCGCGAAATCGCGGGAATTCCGCATCATTGCATCCATGCCGGGACGCAGCCGGAGCGCCAGTTCGCGCGACAAGGCACCGCTGGCGGCCGGATCGGCGGCAAGGATGGCGAGCATGCCGTCCACATCGGCGATGTCCTTGGCCGGCAGCTCGATCAACGGCGCAAAACCGAACAGGCCGAGCATCGCCTTCTCCACGGCGAAGGTCTCGTCGCCCGCCTGGACGGCCAACGCGCGGGCATCGCGCAGCATTTGCGCGACATCGTCGACTCGGATCGCCGCCGCATTGCCCGCCGCCTGCTCCACCGCCCCCAGCGCCGCGTCGATACGCAGGGCGAGTTCCATGTGATTGCGCTCGAGAAAATGGAAGGTGGCCGCCTTGCCGAGCAGACGGATGCCGTACACCTGGATCACGATCACCGCGACGATCGTCCAGATCGCCAGCGAAAACCGCTGCCGCAACGACCACTGAGCAGCGCGGAAAAATCCCCCGAAATCATCGAAAACCATTGCATCCCTCTGCGGTGCCTCCATGCCGAGGACACGGACCACCGGTAATGGCCAGGCGAACGCCGGTCGCCTGCAAACCAGGATGGCGAAACTATCGTTCCCGGCCAGCGCCGGCCATTAGACTTTGGTTTAGATGGCGCCCAGCCATCGTCAATTTACGATTTCGGAAAAACCCCTGACTCTGACCTCGGTTATAATTGCGCCCTTTGCCGAATCCGTTCGCGCATGGAGCACCGGTCAATGTCCCATTCCCTCTTCCCGCCCTTGCTCCGCCGTTTCTGCGGCGTGTGCGCGGGAATTGCCGCGTTGGTCATGCCGCTTGTCGCAAGCGCCGACCTCGAGGTTCACCCGCGTCTGCAGACCTCGATCCCGTCGTCCTTCCCGACGCTGGGCGACGGTCTCAACATCATGGAAATCGGCCCGCAGCCCGAACTGCCGCTGACCATCGACCTCACGCTGCGCTCGTCCGACATCTGGGAACGCGTGCGCAACGGGTTTGCGATGACCGATCTCAACGACGATCTGGTCCTCCATTACCAGCAGTGGTACATGGCGCGCCCCGGCATGCTGCGGCAGATGATCGAGCGCAGCCGTCCCTACCTGCACCACATCGTCGAAGCCCTTGAAGAGCGCGGCATGCCGACCGAACTGGCACTGCTGCCGATGGTCGAAAGCTCGTTCAACCCGATGGCGCATTCGCCGGCCGCCGCTTCCGGGCTGTGGCAGTTCATCCCGGCCACCGGCCGTCGCTTCAACCTGGAGCAGAACTGGTGGCAGGACGAGCGGCGCGACGTCTTCGCCTCGACCAACGCCGCCCTCGACTACCTGCAAACCATCTACGACATGCACGGCGACTGGCACCTGGCGCTGGCCTCGTACAACTGGGGCGAAGGCGCGGTCAAACGGGCCGTCGAGCGCAACGCCGCGAGCGGCCTGCCGACCGACTATCCCAACCTGCGCATGCCCAAGGAAACCCGGCATTACGTGCCGAAGCTGCAGGCACTGAAGAACATCATCGGCAATCCGGAAACCTTCGCCCGCCTCAACCTGCCGCTGATTCCCAACGAACCCTACCTGGCCACCGCCGCCGCGCCGCGGCCGATGGACGTCAAGACGGCGGCCCGCCTGGCCAACATGAGCGTCGAGGAATTCCGCCACCTCAATCCCTCGCACAACCGGCCGATCATCAAGGCACACACGCCGCTGATCCTGCCCGCCGACCGCATCGCCATCTTCAACGCCAATCTCGCCAACAACCAGGCACCACTGACGCAGTGGCAGGCCTACGCGGTGAAGTCACCGCAGCGGATCAACGACATCGCTAGCCAGCTCGGCGTCAGCAGCCGCGAACTGATCCAGGCCAACGGTCTGCCCGGCAATGTTCGTCTGGCCGCCGGCTCGAAATTGCTGGTTCCCGGCAACGGCAATCTGGAAAGCCTGCAACGCATGCTGGGCATGGAATCCTCACCGGCCATCATCGCCCCGGAACCCAGGGCCCGGGGCAAAAAGGGCAAGAAGGGCAAGGCCGGCAGCGCCAAGAACAAGAAATCGGCGGCGGGCAAGGCCAAGGCGGGCAATTCCCGGGCAAGCAAGGCCCGCAGCAGCGCGGGCAAAGGCAAGCCGACACCGCGCGGCAAGAAGAAGCGCTAGCGAGCTTCCCCTGCCAGCGGCGGAAGACGCCAGGCGCGCTGGCCGCTCAAGCGGCGAGCACGCAGGCGACCGTGTGCGTCGCCGAGACGGCGACGCTATCCGGATAGCGCTGACGACAGATTTCGCTCGCCCGCGGACAGCGCGGGTGGAAGTGGCAACCGGCCGGCGGCCTGGCCGGCGACGGCGCTTCCCCGGCCAGCGCGATGCGCTGCCCGGCGCCGTCGAGACGCGGCACCGGCACCGCCGACAGCAGCGCCTGCGTATAGGGATGGCGCGGCTTGCCCAGCACTTCTTCCGCCCTACCCTGTTCGACGATGCGGCCGAGGTACATCACCGCGATGTCGTGCGCCAGGTATTCGACGACGGCAAAATTGTGGGTAATGAACAGGTAGGCGACGCCCAGTTCCGCCTGCAGCGTCTTCAGCAAGTTGAGGATCTGCGCCTGCACCGAGACATCGAGCGCCGAGGTCGGCTCGTCGCAGACCAGCAGTTGCGGCTGCACCGCCAGCGCGCGGGCAATGGCGATGCGCTGGCGCTGGCCGCCGGAGAACTCGTGCGGGAAACGCTGCGCCGCGTCGGCCGGCAGGCCGACCTGCTGCAACAGCGCGGCGACCAGCGCCGCCGGGTCGCCTGCAACACCGAGCGCGGCAATTCCTTCGGCGATGATCTCGCCGATGCGCAGGCGCGGGTTGAGCGAGGCGAACGGGTCCTGGAAGATCATCTGCGCCTGCTGGCGGGCGGCGCGCAGCGCACGGCGGTCGGCGCCGACCAGCTGGCGGCCGGCCAGCGTCACGCTGCCGGCGGTCGGCGCGATCAGTTGCAGCAGCGCCTTGCCCACCGTCGTCTTGCCGCAACCGGATTCGCCGACCAGGGCCAGCGTGCGGCCCGGTGCGATGGCGAGCGAAACGCCGTCGACGGCGCGGACATGGCCGACGACGCGTTGCAGGATGCCCTGGCGGATCGGGAAATGCACTTTCAGCTCGGCCACTTCGAGCAAAGGCGCAGCGACCGCTGATTCGGCGGCGACCAGCGCCGCCGGCGCCATGCCGGGCAACGCGCTGCCCTGCCAGTGGCAGCGCACGGCGTGCCCGGGCGCCGCTTCGCGCCAGTCCGGCGACTGCTCGCGGCAGACCGGCATGACCTGCGCACAACGCCCGGCGAAGCGGCAACCGGCCGGCATCGCCGCCAGCGCCGGCACCTGGCCGGGGATCGTGGTCAGCGCCGTGCCGCGCCGCGAGACCTCGGGCAGCGCGGCGAACAGCGCCTGGGTGTAGGGATGGCGCGGCGTCGTGAAGAAGTCCTCGCGGCTCGCCACTTCGACCAGCTCGCCGGCGTACATGACGCCGATGCGCTGGGCCATGCGGGCGACCACGCCGAGGTCGTGGGTGATCAGCAACATGCCCATGCCGCGCGCCGCCTGCAGGCCGGCCAGCAGGTCGAGAATCTGCGCCTGCACGGTGACGTCGAGCGCCGTCGTCGGCTCGTCGGCGATCAGCAGTTCCGGCTCGCCGGCCAGCGCGATGGCGATCATCACCCGCTGCTTCATGCCGCCGGACAGCTGGAAGGGATATTCGTCGAGCCGCCGCTCCGGATCGGCGATGCCGACCTGACGCAGCAATTCCAGCATGCGCTGGCGCGCCGCCGCGCCGGCCAGGCCGCGGTGGCGTTCGAGCACCTCGCCGATCTGGCGGCCGACGGTGAGCACCGGGTTAAGGCTGGTCGCCGGCTCCTGGAAGATCATCGCCATGCGCCCGCCGCGATAGGCCCGCATCTCGGCTTCCGGCAAGGCCAGCAGCTCGCTCCCGGCGAAGCGCACCGAGCCGCCGGCGATCCGCCCCGCCGTCGGCAGCAGGCGCAGGATGCCCTGCGCGGTGGCCGACTTGCCGCAGCCCGATTCGCCGAGCAGGGCGAAGGTTTCGCCGCGGGCGATGGCAAAGGAAATGCCGTCGACCGCGTAGAGCAGCCGCTCGCCGGCCAGGAAGCCGAGGCGCAGGTCGTTCACGGTGAGCAAGGGGGTATCGGCCATGGCGGGAATCGGTGACGGTGAGTTCAAACGCAACGCGCCGGATCGCGCCGGATCAGGATGCCGGTACCGAGCGCAGTGAGCGCCGCCTCGCGGCAGGCCAGTTGGCGGAAATGGCGGCGGAAGCGGTCGGCGTCGCGCAGGACGAGGTTGGGCGGCTGGTCGTCGTTACCGCTGAAGAAGGCCAGCCCGGCCTCGTGCAGCAGTTCGGCCATGCGGTCCGGATCGGCATCGCTGGCCGCGAATTCGGCTTCTGGCATGGCGAATACCCAGGCCGCGGCATGCACCGTGACGCCCGGCGCCAGTTCGCTGGCGAGCAGCGCCTGGACCGCTTCCGGCCCCTGGCGCTTGTAATCGGCGAGATGGATCAGTTCGGACATCGGCTCGGGCTCGGCGTTGAATGACGGATCATGCGGCACGCGGATCGAAAGCGTCGCGCACCGCGTCGGCGAACAGGTTGGCGGCCAGCACCAGCACGAACATGGCGACGAAGGCGGCGATCAGCGACCACCAGACGACCGGCTCGCGGCCGAGTTCCATGCGCGCGTTGTTGATCATCGTGCCGAAGCTCGTCATCGTCGGATCGACGCCGATGCCGACGTAGGAGAGCACGGCCTCGGCCAGCACCAGCCCGGAGAAATCCATGACCAGCGCGATGATGACGATGTGCATGACGTTGGGCAGGATATGGCGCAGGATGATGCGCCCGCTGGAGACGCCGAAGGCCTGCGCCGCCTGGATGTATTCGAGTTCCCTGAGCTTCAGCGTCTCGCCGCGCAGCAGCCGGCACAGCCCGGTCCACGAAGTGATGCCGAGGATGAAGCAAAGCGCCAAGAGGCGCAGGTCGGCGCGCTCGGCGGCGGTGGCGAACCATTGCGGATGGGTGTCGATCACCACCTGCATCATCAGCACGGCGGCGGCGATCAGCAGCACGCCGGGAATCGAATTGAGGACGGTATAAACGTACTGGATCAGGTCGTCGACCCAGCCCCGGAAATAGCCGGCGACGATGCCGAGCAGCACGGCCACCGGCAGCATCACCAGCGTCGTCACCAGGCCGATGATGAGCGCCGTGCGCACGCTCTTGAGAATCTGGTAGAGCACGTCCTGGCCGACCTTGTCGGTACCGAAGACGTGATAGTGGCCGGCCAGCGCGAAGAGCGGCCCGAGCGTCAGGCAGAGGACGAGCAAGGTGAGCAGCACGGCGTTCCAGGCAAAGACGGTTTCGCCGCGGACGAGCTTGCGCCAGCCGCCGACTGCTGCCGCGCTGGCCCCGGCCACCGCCAGCCAGACCAGAAAGCCGAGCGCCGCGCCGCCCGCTGCCCGCCCGGCGATATCGGCACTTGCTGCGGCCTCGTTGTCGCCAAGGTGGGCGCCACCGAACTTGAGACGCGGGAACTCGCGCAGCGTACCGACGCCCGGCGGCTCCACCGTTTCCTTGGCGTAGAGTCGGGTCGCCAGCGGCGCCGAGTAGGTCTTCTCGTTTTCCGTGCGTAGCGGACCGGCCAGCGCGTCGAGCAACGACAGCACCTCGATCGAATACTGCGTCTTGTCGCCCGGCGCACCGGGGAGCGCTGGCCGATAGTGCAACGAATCGAGCAGGCCGACGATCAGGAAAACGAGCAGCACGGTGGCCGACGCCATGCCGGCGCGGCTGCGCCCTACCCGCCGCCAGGCGGCGAGCAGCAGCGGCGTGCGGGCGATCAGCACGCCGACCGCGACGCCGGTAAGCAGCAACAGCCAGACCAGCAGGTCGGACCAGAGGACGACGATCTGGAAGTCCATCATTGGAGACGAATCCGCGGATCGACCAGGGTGTAGGAAATGTCGGTCAGGATCAGGCCGACGATGTAGAGCACCGAGCCGATGAAGACCATCGAGCGCACCACGGCGAAGTCCTGCGCCTGGATGGCGTCGATCGTGTAGCTGCCGAGGCCGGGGATGCCGAAGAAGGATTCGGTGAGCAGCGAGCCCATGAACAGCGTCGGGATGACGACGACGACGCCGGTCAGGATCGGGATCAGCGCGTTCCTCAGGATGTGGCGGAAGAAGACGACGGTCTCGTTCAATCCCTTGGCGCGCGCGGTGCGCACGTAGTCCTTCGAAACCTCTTCGAGGAAGATCGTCCGGTACCAGCGGGCCGAGGCGCCGATGCCGGCGACGACGCCGATCGCCACCGGCAGGACCAGGAAGCGCCAGGCGTCGAGCCCGTCGCCGTAGCCGGAAATCGGCACCAGGCGGAAGACCTTGGCGAACAGGTACTGGCCGCCGATGATGTAGAACAACCCGGAAATCGACATCGCGGCGACGCACAGCACGACGCCCCAGACGTCGAAGGCAGTGGCGCGGAAGAAGGCCAGGGTCAGCGCCAGGCTGATCGTCACGAACAGGCCGAGGACGAAGGTGGGCAGCGCGATGGCGAGCGACGGCCCCATCCGCGTGCCGATCTCGCGGGCGATGTCGCGGCCGTCCTCGGCGCGGCCGAAATCGCCGACGAAGAGACGGGCCGACTTCTCGAAGAAGATGGTGTCGGTCAGCGTCGCCAGCCCAGGCGCCGCGCCGTTGATGAACAGCGGCTTGTCGTAGCCGCGCTCGGCCTTCCACTGGGCGATCGCTTCCGGCGTCACGCGCTTGATGCCGAGCTGCATGCGCGCCATGTCGTCGGGCGTGTTGACGACGAAGAAAAGCGCGAAGGTGATCAGGTTCACCCCGATCAGGATCGGGATCGCGTAGAGCAGGCGGCGGAAGAGGAAGGCGAGCATGGCGATGGATTATCGCAGAAGTCGCCGCCGCTGCTCAGCGGCGGGTGCGCAGATCGGCGAGGAAGCGGCCGTAGATCGTCGCCAGCGCCCGCTCGCTGGCTTCGACGTGGGCGCGCAGGCCGTCGCCGCTGGCCGTTTCCTCGGCCGCATAGCGCCGGTCGAAAACCGCCTCCCGTCCCTGGACAACGCGCAGTTCGAGTTCGACCACGGCCTGCCGGCCGACGCGGTCGAAGCGCAGCACCCGGCCCTCGATCCGCCGTTCGGCAAAATCCGCCTGGCGGGCGCCCAGCGTCTGCGCCAGATGGTCGCGCACCAGTTGCGCCGGCGGGTAGAGCCAAAGGTGGTAGTGGTACTGACGGGCGCTATGCGGGTCGGCCGGATCGCCGTAGACCAGCGGCCGCTCGGCGTAGATGCTGTCGGCGAAGAAACGGCCAATCGCCAGACCGGCGGCTGGCCCGGCGTCGGCGAGCGGCGTTGCCTGCAGGCGGTAGAACTGTTCCTGCGGCGCCGGCGCGACGTTGCCGCCGCAGGCGGCGAGGCCGGCGATGAGGACGAGGATGGCCAGCAGACGGATCACGGTTTTTCTCCCTGGGCGGTGGCGGCATCGACCGGCGGCCGGCTCTGGATCAGCGCCGCCGGATTGTTGCGGATGGTGCGGCTGAATTCGTTGAGGTTGCGGCCGGCGGCTTCCAGCTGGTGGAGCAGCGCGTCGGCGTGGCGCAGCGACTGCTGCAGGTCCTGGCCGCTACCGGCGACGATCAGCCGGGAATCCTTGAGCAGGCCTTCGAGCTCGCGGCTGGCGCCGAGGATTTCCTGCGACAGTTGGGCGATGCGCAGCGAGGCGTCGTGGCCGTTCTTCAACATGCCTTCCATGTGCTGGCGGTTCTCCGCCGAGAACAACTGGTCGACGCGGCCGGCCGTGGCGTTCAGGCGGGTCATCGCCGAGCGCAGTTCGTGCAGCGTCGCCGGCAGGTTTTCTTCGAGGCTGCCGCCGACGCGGTCGATGCGGCCGGCAATCTGCTCGACCAGCGGCCGGATGCCATCGTTGGCCAGGGCGCGCAGATCGCCGGCCAGCCCGGCGACCGAATCGCTGAGACTGCCGCCGGCTTCGCCCGGCAGTTCGGCGCCGGCCGCCAGCATCTCCTGGCTCTGGCCGCTGCGGATGTCGACCAGCGGCGCCGCCAGCATGCCTGGCGCCGTGATGCGCGCCCGGCTGTCGGCCGGGATGCCGACCGCTTCGCGCAACTGCAGCGTCACCCGGTAGGCGTTGCGGCCATCGCGCCGCACCGGCTCGATGCTGGCCACGTTGCCGATGGCGTAGCCGTCGAGCGTCACCGGCGAGCCGGCCTTGATCCCGGCGACGTTGGCGAAATGGGTGACGAAAGGTTCGCCGTTCGCCGCCTGGCCGGTGATCCGGTACAGCGCGTAGAGCAGGACGATGCCCATGAGCAGCACGAAGCTGCCGACCAACAGGTAATTGACGTTGTCGCGTTTCATGCTCGGAAAATCTCCCGGGTCAGTCGTTCCAGGTAGGCATCGGCGTCCACCGCGTCGCTGCGCGGCGTGCGGTCGAGCAGCGCGCGGATGCGCGGATGGTCGGAAGCGCGCACCGCCGCCGCTGTATCCGACATCAGGATGCGTCCCTGGTCGAGGACGGTGATGCGGTCGGCGATCTTGAAGGCGCTTTCCAGTTCGTGGGTGACGACGACGATGGTCATGTTCATCGCGTCGCGCAGGGTCAGGATCAGTTCATCGAGTTCCGCCGAAACCACCGGGTCGAGGCCGGCCGACGGCTCGTCGAAGAAGAGCAGGCGCGGGTCCATGACGATCGCCCGGGCCAGTGCCGCGCGCTTGATCATGCCGCCGGAGAGCTCGGCCGGCATCAGGTCCTCGAAGCCGGCGAGGTTGACTACCTCCAGCTTCATCCGGCTCATGATGCGGATCGTGTTGTCGTCGAGCCGGGTGTGTTCGCGCAGCGGCAGCTCGACGTTCTCGCCGACCGTCATCGAGTTGAACAGCGCCCCGCCCTGGAAAGCGACGCCCATGTTCTTGCGCAGGTCGTACATCTGGTCGGCGCTCAGCTGGGTGATGTCGTGGCCGAGCAGGCGGATGCTGCCGGAAGTCGGCCGGTGCAGACCGAGCAGGTGGCGCAGCAGCGTGCTCTTGCCGGAACCGCTGCCGCCCATGATGACCATGATCTCGCCCTGGCGGACGCTGAAATTGATGTCGTCGAGGATCTTGCGCGCGCCGTAGTGGGTGACCAGGTGCTCGACCTCGATCGCGTACTCGAAGGCGGATTCGGTGGCGGCCATCGTTCAGCGGCTGGTGAAGAAGGTGAACACCATGTCCACCAGGATGATGGCGATGCAGCACAGCACCACCGAACGCGTCGTCGCCCGGCCGACGCCCTCGGCGCCCGCCGTGACCGAGAAACCGTTGCTGGCGCCGATCAGGGTGACGACGACGGCGAACAAGAGGCTCTTGGTCAGGCCGTCGAGGACATCGGCGACGCGCAGGATGGTGAAGGTCCGTTCGAAGAAGATGCCGACCGGCAGGTTGAGGTCGCCGGCGCAGTAGAGCGCGGCGCCGAGCAGCGCCAGCAGGTCGGCAAGCACGGTCAGCGCCGGCAGCGTCAGCAACATCGCGGCGAGGATCGGCGCCACCAGGTAGCGCACCGGGTTGATGCCGATCACGCGCAGGGCGTCGATCTCCTGCGAAATCTGCATGGTGCCGATGCGCGCGGCGATCGCCGAACCGGAGCGGCCGGCGACGAAGATGCCGGTGATCAGCGGCCCGAACTCGCGCGCCACCGAGAGGGCGACGCCGATCACCACCTGTTCCTCGGCGCCGAAGGTGCGCAGCGTGTAGACGCCCTGGATCGCCAGCATCATGCCGGTGGCGAAAGCCGCCAGGCCGACCACCGGAATCGCCGCGACGCCGACCCCGACCGCCTCCCGGAAAACCGCCGGCAGGCGCACCGGCTGCCGCCGCCAGTGGCCGAGCAACAGCCAGTAGCAGGCCTCGACGAGGAGCGCCGCGATATAGCCGAATTCGGCCAGCGCCGCCGCCGTCCGGCGGCCGAGCGCCTCGACGCGCTGGCTCAGGAACTCAGCGGCCACCGGCCAGCGCCTCGTCCACCGTGGCGTAGAGCGTGAATACCTTGTCCAGCCGGGCCAGGCGCAACACCGCAAGGACCGGCGGTGCCACCGCCACCAGCGCGAAACGGCTACCCTGCCGGCGCGCCGTCTGGAAGGCCTCGACCAGGCAGGCGACGCCCGAGCTGTCCATGTAGCTGACGCCAGCGAGATCGACGAGCAAGCCATTCTTCCCCTGCAGCGCGTCGAGCAGCGCCTTGCGCACCTGCGGCGCGGCGTGCATGTCCACATCGCCGGACAAGCCCAGCCAGTCGTATTCCCCCGCCTTGCGCGTACTGATTTCCACCCTGTCCCTCATGCCTTGAGTCGTTTGCTGATCTGCAACAGATTATCGTAGCCCGGCGGCGGCGGCAGGTAGGCGATGCCGTCGCTCAACTGGCGCATGAAATGCACCCCCAGCCCCCCCGGGCGCAGCTCGTCCAGTGCCCGCGGACAGAGGTCGTCCAGCCTGGCCGGGCGGCCGTGGTCGAGCAGGTGCACCTGGAGCATGCCGTCATCGCGCCACAGGCGCAAGCGGAAAACCTGACCTTCGGCATAGGCGTAGCCGTGCTGGATGATGTTCATGCACGCCTCGTTGACCGCCAGCACCAGCTCGCCGACCGCTTCGGCGGCAAGGCCGACGCCGTTCAACGCCGCCTCCAGCGTCGCCCGGACTTCGGCGAGGACGCCGGATTCGGCCGGGAATTCGCGGTCGAGCAAGGGCGGCGGGGCAATCGCCAGCAAGGTCAGGTCGTCGCGCAGGCGGCGCCCGCCGGACTGCAGCGTGTCGGCCACCGCCGCCAACTGGTCGCTGGCAGCGGCGCCGGCGTGGGCGTCGAAGATCGCCTGCAGGCCGGCGAGGCCGAGCATGCTGCCGTCTTCGCGCAGGCCTTCGGTGACGCCGTCGGTGAACACGAACAGGCGGCCGCCATCGAGCTGCAGCGCCACCGCCTCGTAGCTCATGCCGGGCAGCACGCCGAGCGGCGGCCCGGCGGCGGCGAACTCGACGTAGTTGCCGTCGCGCTGGCGCAACAGCGGCGGCTGATGGCCGGCATTGACCAGGCGCACCGCGCCGCTCGCCGGCTCGTAAGTACCCAGTACCATGGTGACGAACATGCCGAACAGCGCGGTTTCGGCAATCTCGTCGTTGAGGTCGGCGAGCAGGCGGCCGATGTCGGGCTCGCGCTTGCCCAGGCAGCGGAACAGGCTGATCGTCTTGGCCATCAGTAGCGCGGCGTTCATGCCCTTGCCCGAGACGTCGCCCAGGCCCCAGACGATGCGGCCGTCGGGCAGCGGAAAGAAATCGTAGAAATCGCCGGAAACCTCGAGCGCCGGCAGGTTGATCGCGCACACCGGAAAGCCGGGCGGCGACTGCGGCAGCAGGCCGCGCTGGATTTCCCGGGCGAGGTCGAGGTCGCGCCGCATCCGCTCCTGTTCGAGCAGCGCCTCGGCCATCCGCGCATTGTGGATGGCGAGCGAGACGACGCCGGCCAGCGCCTGCAGCAACTGGCAGTCGCCGGCGTCGAAGTTGGCGTCGGCGGCGCGCTTGTTGATCACCTCCAGCGCCCCCAGCTTGCGCCCCTTGACCTGCAGCGGCGCGCACAGGATGGAGCGGGTGCGGAAACCGGTCAGCGCGTCGATCGCCCCGGAAAAATCGCCGTCGGCGGCAACGTCGCGCACCAGCTGCGGCTGGCCGCTGCTCACCGCGCGACCGACGATGCCCTGGCCGTTGGCCACGGTCAGGCCGCGGATGTCGACGGCACCGGCGCAGGCCAGGCAGGTCAGCGTCGCCTCGCCGGGGTCGAGCAGGAAGATCGACGCCGCCTCGACCTCGAGGTAGCTCATGATCTGGGCGATGGCGTTGTCGAGCGTCTCGGGCATCGACAGCGAGGCGGCGAAATCCTGGCTGAGGCTGGCCAGCCACTGGATGTCGCCGGCGGCGTCGGGCGTCAGGGAATGGTTGCTGGAAGTCACGGCGGGTCGCTCGGAGGACATTGGAATCGCCGCACAGGCGGTCGGCACCAATGTAAACCCAAGCGCCGCCTGGCTCAAGCCGGGCTGGCGCGGCGGCGGACGAAAAAAAGCCCCGTCGGCAGGGACGGGGCGCAAGCAGCACAGCGGCTGGAGGAGATCGTTGGTCGCTCAGTGGTGGGCGGTGGCTGGCTGCGGCGTGTGCGCGATGTCCGGCGCCGGCGCGTCGTCGAGGACCAGTTCGGGATGGTCGGCCTCGTCGACCGTCTCGTTGTTGAGGACGGCGCGCAAGCGCTCCTGGTCGAGCGCGCCGCACCACTTGGCGACGACCAGCGTGGCGACGCTGTTGCCGACGAAGTTGGTCAGCGCGCGGGCTTCCGACATGAAGCGGTCGATGCCGAGGATCAGCGCCAGGCCGGCCACCGGCACGGTGCCGACGGCGGACAGCGTCGCCGCGAGCACGATGAAACCGCTGCCGGTGACGCCGGCGGCGCCCTTCGAGGTGAGCAGCAGGATCAACAGCAGGGTGATCTGGTGCGACAGGTCGAGCGGCGTGTTGGTCGCCTGGGCGATGAAGACCGCCGCCATCGTCAGGTAGATCGAGGTGCCGTCGAGGTTGAACGAGTAGCCGGTGGGGACGACCAGGCCGACCACCGACTTCTGGGCGCCGGCGTTTTCCATCTTCGCCATCAGGCGCGGCAACGCCGATTCCGACGACGAGGTGCCGAGGACCAGGAACAGCTCCTCCTTGATGTACTTGATCAGTTTCCAGACCGAGAAGCCGTGACCCATGGCGATGGTGCCGAGGACGCCGAAGACGAACAGCACGCAGGTCAGGTAGAAGGCGCCCATCAGGCTGGCCAGTTGGGCCAGGCTGCCGACGCCATGCTTGCCGATGGTGTAGGCCATGGCGCCGAAAGCGCCGACCGGGGCGACCTTCATGATGACGCCGACGATGCGGAAGAAGACGTGCGACAGGCGCTCGATGAAATCGAACACCGGCTTGCCGCGCTCGCCGAAGGCGTGCAGCGCGTAACCGAAGAGGACCGAGAAGAACAGCACCTGCAGCATGTCGCCCTTGGCGAAGGCATCGACCACGCTGGTCGGGATGATGTTCAGCAGGAATTGCGTCGTCGTCTGCATCTGGCCGGGCGCCGCGTACTTGTCGATGGCCGAGGTGTCGAGCGAGGCCGGATCGACGTTCATGCCGACGCCGGGCGCCCAGACATTGACGACGATGAGGCCGATGACGAGGGCGATCGAGCTGACGATCTCGAAGTAGAGCACGGCCAGGCCGCCGGTCTTGCCGACCTTTTTCATGTCTTCCATGCCGGCGATGCCGACGACGATGGTGCAGAAGATGATCGGCGCGATGATCATCTTGATCAGCTTGATGAATCCGTCGCCCAGCGGCTTCATCGCCGCGCCGGTTTCCGGATAGAAGTGCCCGAGCAGGACGCCGATCGTGATGGCGATCAGCACCTGGACGTAGAGGCTCTGGAAAATCTTCTTCACTGCATTCCCCCGATCAAAATGGACATGTCGGGAACCCATCCCCGACCGATGGGCCGCGAGTATGGTGGCTAGGCGAATATCGGGAAATTGTGGCTTTCCGAATTGTGGTTAACCACAATCCGCCCGCCGGACCCTGGTCTATAATCCGGGCGCCCGCATTTTTCCCGACCACCGCCGATGTCCGACGCCCGCCACGACCGCCCTGCCCGCCTGCCGATCCCGGCAGGCAGCGGCGCGTCCGCCCGGCGCCCGGCGTTGCAACTCGCCTTCAAGGTCACGGGGTCGCCCGCCGTGCTTTCCACGGCCGTGCGGGCGCGGCCCGGGCACTAGCCCGGGCGCCCCGCACGGCACCTTGCCCGGCGCCCTTTCCGGCGCGCCGTTCATCGTGCAGTCCTGGCCGCGCAAGGCCCCCTCCCGTCCACCGGCATCCGCCGCCATGACTGCCATTCCGCCGCCGCGCCGCGAAGCCCGGCGGCTCAAGGTCATCGTGGAGACGCCATGCAACTCACCAAGAGCCTGATCAAGGCAAAACGCCCCTGTCGCGAGGGGTTCCGCTGGTTCGCCCGGCATTACACCGAACACGGCCACTACCAGGAACTGCTCGACGCGCTGGTCGCCGACGGGCGCAGCAACGACGCCTGCTGGCTGCTCGACCAGTTCGGGCCGACCGACGAGGTGCGCGTCGTCGATGCGCTCACCGCCGACAGCCTCGTCTTCGCCGGCACGCTGCAAGTGCTCGGCAACGCCGAGGCCGGCGCCCTGCTGCGCGTCGGCCGCCAGCTACGGGTCGCTCGCGGCCTGCGCGTCGACGGCGACCTGGTGGTCGGCGAAGACCTGCGCAGCGACGGCGGCATCCGCTGCGCCGGCAAGCTGACGGTCGGCGGCGAACTGCGCGCCGACTGGAGCATCGACGCCGACGGCGCGCTGCGTTGCGGCGGTCGCTTGCGCGTCGGCGGCGATTTGCGCTGCGGCGCCAGCCTGGAAGCCGCCGACCACGTCAGTGTCGGCCTCGATCTCGACGTGGCGGCCGCCGTCGTCTGTGCCCGCGGCCTCCAGGCCGGCGGCCGGGTCGCCGCCGGCGGCGCTCTGCGCGCCGGTCACGGCATCCTGGCTGGCGGGGCGATCGAAACCGGCCGTCACCTCGAAGCCGGCTGGGGCATCCGGGCCGGCGAAGACATCGCTGCCGGCGGCAGCATCCGCGCCGGCGAAAGCCTTAGTGCCGGCGGCACGATCCGCGCTGGCGCCGGCTACGGCATCTTCGCCGGGCTCGACGTGGCGCTCGCCGACTGGGCGCAAAGCGCCCGCGTCAGTGCCGCCGTGCATCCGCCCGACCTGATCAGCGGCCACTGGTCCGGCCCTGCCGCCGGCTGAGGGAGGACACGCCATGCTCCTTGCCCTGCCCGCTTTTTCCTTCCCCGCCCTGGCCTTGCGTCGACCGTTGCGAAGCGAACTGCGGATCGACGTCGAACTGCCGCCGGCCAGCCTCGAAGCCGAACTGGCGGCGCTCGACCGGCGCCTGCAGACGCCCGGCGACGCGTTGCACGCCTGCGCGACCTGGCCGGCGCCGCTGCCCGGCCTGCTCTTTCGCCACCGCGAAGCCGACGGCGAGCACTTCGTCTATGTCGTCGATGCCGCCAGCGGCCGGCTCGCCGGCTATACGGTGTTCAACCGGTTGATCGAGATCGACCGCCGCAGCGACCGTCACGTCCGCTCGCCGCATTCGAAGTACGCACCGGCCTGGCAGGGGCGCGGCCTGGCCAGCGCCGTCTATGCCTGGGCGTTGGCGCGCGGCATCTGCCTGGTCAGCGGCGCCCGCCAGTCGCCAGCCGCCTTCGCCCTGTGGCGCTCGCTCGGCCGCCGCCAGCCGCTGCGCTACGTGGATATCCGCGACAAGCGCATCCATGACCTCGGACCGACGGTGGACGCCGCGCAGCACGACCGGTTGACGACGCGCATGTTCCTCGCCGGCAACGGCTGGTCGGCACACCGCCTGCGCCGTGCCGGCGTCCTGCACGACGCCCGATGAGCGTCTCAGAAACCCGGGCGGACGCGCTCGACCAGTTCGTGCAGCGCCGCCCGCAGTTCGCTTTCGGCGCAGCCGAGCAGGATGCCGTCTTCGAGCGCGTCGCGCAGCACCTGCGCCAGTTCGCGGTAGTTCTCGTCGAGGACGCGGATTTTCTCGACACAGGCTAGCGGCCGGCCGTCGGCGTGCCGCCAGAGCGGCGGCACATCCTCGTGACGGGTCATGGCAGCGCGAAGCTGCTCGCTTCGTCGACGCGCAGCGCCGGGTCGTCGACGGCGCTGACCGCGAAGCGGATCGGCACGATGCCGGCGCGCTGCTCGCCGGCCGGCGCCGCAACGGTGACCGCGACCGGGACCAGGCTGCCGGCGCCGACCGCGAACTCGCTGGCGCCGACGATTTCCAGCGCCAGCGGGCCAGCAACCGTGACGCTGAAGCGACGCGGCCGGTCGGCGATGTTGACCAGCTTCAGCGTGTAGGCGTTCTCGATCCGGCCGTCGGCGGTTTCGCGGGCGAGCGCGCCGCGGTCGCGCAGGACGTCGACGCGCAGCAGCGAGCGCTCGGCCAGCGTCCACGCGGCGAGACCGGCGACAGCGACGAGAACGCCGGCGTACACCGCCAGGCGCGGCCGCGGCCGCCAGCCGCTGGCGGTCGAGCGACCGTTCAGCTCGTTCTCGGAAGCGAAGCGGATCAGCCCGCGCGGCGCGCCGATCCGGTCCATCACCCGGTCGCAGGCGTCGATGCAGAGGCCGCAGTTGATGCACTGGTATTGCAGGCCGTCGCGGATATCGATGCCGGTCGGGCAGACCTCGACACAAATGCCGCAATCGATGCAGTCGCCGTGGCCGGCGCCGCGGCTGCCGCGCGGTTCGCCGCGCTGGCGGTCGTAGGCGACGTTGCGCGTGGCCGGGTCGAACATCACGCCCTGGAAGCGAGAATACGGGCACATGTGCTGGCACACCGCCTCGCGCGCCAGCCCGGCCTGGACGTAGGTAAAGGCGGCGTAGAAAATCAGCCAGAAGGCTTCCCAGGGGCCGGTGGACAGCGCGGCGATGCTGGGCAGCAACTCGCGGATCGGCGTGAAGTAGCCGACGAAGGTGATCGCCGTCCACGCCGCCAGCGCCGCCCACAGCAGGTGCTTCGTGAGGCGCAGCGCCAGCTTGCGCGGCCCGGGCGGGCTGCGGTCGAGCTTCAGGCGTGCCAGGTGATCGCCTTCGACGCGCGCCTCGATCCAGGTGAACAGCATCGTGTACACCGTCTGCGGACAGGCGAAGCCGCAGAACAGCCGGCCGGCCAGCGCCGTCGTCAGGAACAGCGCGGTGGCCGCCAGGATCAGCACGAAGGCGAGCAGCAGCGCGTCCTGCGGCCAGAGCACGAGGTCGAACAGGTAGAGTTTTTCGTGCGCGATGTCGAACAGCACCGCCTGCCGCGAACCGCTTGCGCTCTCCCAGGGCAACCAGCAGAGGCCGTAGAAGATCGCCTGGGTAAACCAGACCATGCCCCAGCGCCAGCGGTTGAAACGGCCCTCGACCGAGCGGGCGTGGATCTTCCCGTGCTTGCGATACAACTCCAGCTTGGCTTCCCTGACCTTGCTGACCGGCTTGTTCATGCTCCCGCTCCTCGGTGTTTGACGGCCGCCAGTAGACCACCGGCCGCCAAACAGGAACAGATTCAGAAACTGCGATTTATTATAGGCACAGATTTGCCTGCCAGCTCCCTGTACCGATCGCCATTCGCGCCATCTGTCCCCGTGCGCCGCCGCCGGCGATGGCACGATGGCGGTCGCAAGATCATGGCAACCGCCACCCTCGCCACACACGCCGCGCCGGGCGGACGCATCCCCGGCAACAAGGGAATCTGGGTCGGCATCTGCTGCGAGTTCGTCGAGTTTCTCGTGCTGTTCACGGTCTACTTCGTCGCCCGCGCACATTTTCCCGAGGCTTTTGCCGAAGGCGGCGAGCGCCTGTCGCGCACCGCCGGCACGGCAATCACACTGCTCATGCTCAGCAGCAGCTTCCCGATCGCCTGCTCGGTGCAGGCCATCGGCGCTAGTCGCCGGCTTCGTGCTGACGGCGCCGGTCGCGCTGGTGCTGGTGCTGCTCGCCCTGTTCGGCGCCGAATTCGCCCGCTGGGCGACGCTCTAGGCGGCTACTGCGGAATCTCGATGGCGTTGACCGCCCAAACTTATCCCGGCTGAGCACGCAATATCGTCATCGTGACCAGAAGCTCTCTGGCAGCACCCGGCCAGGAGCTGCCTCTCACGAAAGCGTCGCATAGCGGACGTTGGCTCTGCCCATAAGATTGCTGATTGATAAGGAGACCGACATCAGATAATCTCTATGTCATTTAAAACCTTAGCGGCGATCCAATCGTGTCCGTATTATTAGTAATAACCAGGACGAGTCTGTTCGCGAACAACTGTTAGAGCACAAGGAAACTTATGGCACAGTCTGATCAAGAGACCACATCTCGGTGGTGGGAATTCTATGCGGTCCGCTATGGAATGGGGAGTGTTGTCGGGGGTGTAATTTTCTTCTTTCTTTGTAAAACAAATCCAATATTGCAGCCTATGCTATTTAGCGCAGGGGGAACGCCTGGAGTCATTGATGGCCCCGTACTGGCATTGCTCGCAGGCTACGGCCTAGCATATTGCTATATCGCCAGCGCTCCAATTTTGGTATTCCATGTCGCAAGATTTCTATTTGAATTCGGAAGCAAACGAGGCTCTTCAATTTTAAGACTTATTATAGGTTTTGCCCCGCCATTCATCGCAACGGTAATTTTTTATTTTACAAACTCGTCCGCGGGTGCTGTACGCCATTTTTTTACAATGGTTTTTTGCCTAGCAGCCTTGGTTGTATGGCCACAATATTTAGCCATAATTGCAACGCTTTTTAAACAAAAAGCTTTCTTTTCTTTTTACCAAAAGCTTGCAAACAAGCGAGGAAAATCAACTAGTGACATCGTTTCGTCTTACAAGCACATGCGTGAGCATGGAAATTCTTTCTTCATTGTCATATTAGAAATTATTTTAGCAATAATCTTATTTGCAGCGGGGAATTTTGATTTTGCTTCAACGGGAGTGGTTAGCGAATCAAAACATATATATGCTATTCCGTATGTTTTTATAATATTGATTTGGACGCTACCTGCCGCTTTAGTCTGGTTGGTTGGTACATTATTTGAACGCGAATTCAGTGGCGTGTAGCTCTGACAATTCCCTCTCGTCAAACGTTGAGGCTGTAGAAAAACCTAGTTCGGCGAAAAATGACCGCGGCCCAGAAAAATCCGACTTTCACAATCGCTCCAGAATCGACGATCGTCGTCCTCGGAGACATAAATCATCCACCAAAATCGCCCCTCAATTTTCTGAGTGGGGTTTTTCTACAGCATCGTTAGCCCTCCAATGACCGTCCTTGTATCCCTCGAAGCATGTGAAGCAATAGCGCCGCCGTGTATTGCAAAAATCATTACCGGCGACGCCCTACCCAAAGGAGGTGGCATTTGGTCAATTGGGAATGAGATTCGGCCGTCAGACTTCTATTGTTACTTGTACGCGAAGTTCGGGCCTCCAAATGGCCTTCAGAATTTCCTTCGCGAAGACGATTCAGCAAACCTAATCCACTGGGACTGGACGTTCGCTCACACCAATGGGCTGATGATGATTCTTGGGCTCAACATGCGAACAGAAGTGCACCTTATCGGCCGCGACTGGGATTTTCCGAATTGTGACAAACAGCAATTCATTGACTACGTCAAGAGAGACCTCGGGAAATACGGAAAGCAGATGTCCCACATTCGATCAACGGTTCTCGAAGACTGGGACATGTTTGTCAATCCGTATCGGCAGCTCCGTGACGCTATTACGCAACTAAAGAAAGACCTAGACGAGCTTGCCCTTAACCCAGAAACAGAGCAGCTATCCAATTTCCAACCGGGTTCGGATCAGGCAAAGTTCCAGGCAGAATGGACTGCGCTAACCACAAAATACAACCGCGGCATCGGGCTCGCGATGGCAATTCGAGCAATGACTCCCGTACTGGCAGAGTCGTTCATCAACCTGATATTTTTCATACTGTGCCGCCCTGACATCAAGAAGAATGAACGGCTCTACAACTCGGCGGTGCGGGCCAACATAGACATTAAGGTTCAATCGCTCCATATAAATTGCATTGGCTTTAAGAGCCCCATTGACTGGTCTTCGTCTGAATGTGCTCGCTACAACACAGTAGTGAACGAGCGAAATGACATGCTCCATGGGAATGTCGTCGTGGACAAACTCAAGTTCTCCGAAATTTACTTCCTTGGGAAAGTGCCAATCTTCAAGAGCTATCAAAGCTTTTGGCAGCATTCTATTGGGGTTTCGATCAATGCATCTGGCTTTGATAAGGTTTCTGGTGACATCGAGGCCGTGAACGAATTTATTACATACGTGATGTCGTGCCTCGATGACAAGCTGAAAGAGCAAGTCGAGATGTTCACGGATCGACGAGATATCGGCGTAAACAAGAAGACCAAGCGCCTGGGCTTGCTGCTTCCCGAGCACATCGTCGATTTTGGGGTGTCCCTTGTATCGAAGGGCTAGCCCTGCGTTCGAGACGACCTGCGCGAAAAACCGCGCAGGCGCCTCAACTCCACGTTAAACGTCCGCTTTCACAGCCAACCAACTACCGCTAAGGGTCGATTCGAGCCGGTCAAGTTGATGCGACTCAGGTCTGATCAGTGCGATTCTGCGGCTACAGCGCGGCCGCGACCAGGCGGCCCAGGGTCGCCACTGCCGCCAGCTGGGCGTCGCCAACCGGATGGCCGAAATTCAGCCGCAGGTGGTGGGCGAACTCGCGCTTGGCCGAGAAGATCGGCCCCGGCGCGACGCTGATGCCGCGCGCCAGCGCCTCGCGGTGCACGCGCAGCGCATCGACTTGCGGCGGCAGTTCGAGCCACAGGAAATAGCCGCCCTGCGGCCGGGTCAGCCGGGTACCTTCCGGGAAATGTCGCTCAACGGCGGCGACCAGCGTCGCCGCCTGCTCGGCCAGGCGCCGTCGCAACTGGCGCAGGTGCTTGTCGAAACCGCCCTGGCGCAGGTAATCGGCAAGCGCGATCTGCACCGGCACCGAGGTCGCCAGGCTGGTCGCCAGTTTCTGCCGCCGGATCGCCTCGGCGTAGCGGCCGGCTGCGACCCAGCCGAGTCGGTAGCCGGGCGCCAGACACTTGGAGAACGAGGAGACGTGCATGACCAGGCCGTCGCTGTCGGCGGCCTTGCTGCACAAGGGCGCCTGGCGGTCGAAATGGAGTTCGCCATAGACGTCGTCTTCGATCAGCGGCACCTGGTGGCGGCGCAGCAACTGCAGCAGTTCCTGCTTGCGCGGGTCGGACAACAGGCTGCCGGTCGGATTGGCGAAGTTGAGCATGAACAGGCAGGCCTTCACCGGATGCTCGCGCAGCGCCGCTTCGAGCGCCGTCAGGCTGACGCCCTGGCGCGGATGGCTGGGAATCTCGATGACGCACAGGCCGAGCCGCTCGCTTGCCTGCAGACCGGCATAGAAGGTCGGCGATTCGACGGCGATCAGGTCGCCCGGCCGGGTCACCGCCTGCAGGCAGAGGTTGAGGCCTTCCATCGCGCCGGCGGTGACGACGATCTCCTGCGGCGAAACCGAGGCGCCCTGCGCCAGGTAGCGCAGCGCGATCTGCCGGCGCAAGGCCTCGTTGCCCGGCGGCAGGTCGCTCAGCGTGGACTGCGGATCGAGCCGGCGGGCGGCCCCGGCGAGGAAACGCCCGAGCTTGTCGAAGGGGAACAGCATCGCCGCCGGAAAGCTCGAGCCGAGCGGCACGATGCCAGGATCGCGGACGCTGTCGAGGATCTGGAAGATGAAATCGCTGACCTGCAGTTCGGTGGCGCCGCCGGCCGGATGCGTCATCGCCGGCTCGGGCAGTTTCTGGCCGAGCCGGGCGCGCACGAAATAGCCGGATTTCGGCCGCGCCTCGATCAGCCCGCGACTCTCCAGCAGCGCATAGGCCTGGGTCACGGTGATCGGGCTCACGGCGTGCGTGCGGCAGGCCTGGCGGACCGACGGCAGACGCTCGCCCGGGCGCAGTACGCCTTCGCCGATCAGCTTTTCGGTACGCGCAGCAATGTCCTGATAGAGACTCATGGCGCGCATCGTAGCAGCCCGGCTGGCGGAGAAATCGGGAAAAAGTGGGGAAACCACCGCAGTGGTGCGTCCTGACGGATTCGAACCATCGACCTCCACGATGTCAACGTGGCGCTCTAACCAACTGAGCTAAGGACGCCGGAACGGAAAGGCTGTGGAGCGGCAGAAGAGTCTCGAACTCTCGACCTATACCTTGGCAAGGTATCGCTCTACCAACTGAGCTACTGCCGCGTTTCCGTGTGCGAGGCGCGCATTCTACCGGTTTTCTCGAAAACGCCAAGACCTTGACAGCGAGAGGCTTTCCGGGCTTGACATCAGGCCGCGCCGAGACCGGCGCGGTGGCGCTGGGAGCGGACGATGCCAAGGAAGATGACGGCGCCGAGGTTCATCGTCAGCGCATAGACGACGCTCGGCACCGCCAGCTCCGGCTGCTGGAAGACGGCGAGCGCGACGAAGATGCCGAGACCGGCGTTCTGCAGGCCGCATTCCAGGCTGATGGCGATCGTTTCCCGGCGCTGCAGGCCGCCGGCCCAGGCGAGCAGCGCACCGCCGAGCATGGTCAGCAGGTTGAGCAGGACGGTGGCGGTGCCGACTTCGGGAAATCCGTCGATGATCGTGCTGCGGTGCGAAACGAAGGTGACGACGACGATGGCGACGAAAAAGCCGGTCGCCAGCCGGCCGACGATGCGTTCGCCGCGCTCGCCGATCAGCTTGAAGCGCAGGCGCAGCAGCATGCCGACGACGATGGGCAGCGTGGTGACGACGAGGACGCCGCCGAGCAGCTTGCCGAGCGGCATGTCGCCCGGGCTGAAGGGCGCGGCATCCAAGCCGCTCGCCTGCCAGCCGAGCAGCAGCTTGATCACCAGCGGCAGGCTGAACACCGCGAGCAGGCTGCTGAACGCCGAGACGACCAGCGACAGCGCGGTGTTGCCGCGCGCCAGATGGGTCAGGAAGGCGGAACTGACGCCACCGGGACTGGCGGCGATCAACATCAGGCCGAGCAGCATGGTCGGCGACAGGCCCAGGCCGACGCCAAGCGTGGCGGCGAGCAGCGGCAGCATCAGGATCTGGCCGGCGAGGCCGATGAGCAGCGCCCGCCAATGGACGACGACGCTGCGAAAATCGTCCACGCGCAGCGCCAGGCCGAGCGAGAACATGATGAAGGCGAGCGCCAGCGGCAGGAACAGGGTGTCGATCATGGTCGGCCGATTATACGGACACCCCGGCACAGCCAACAGGCTTACAATATCCCTAAAAAACCAAGGCCTTTAGGCGAACCGACAAGCCGAAACGGCGAAACAGGAGAACGATGAAATTCTGGCTGGCGCTGTTCCTCGCCGCCCTGCCCTTGTGCGGACTGGCGCAAGAGACCCTGACGCTGGGCATCCTCGCCTTCCGCCCGAAACCGGTGATGGCCCAGAAATACGACATGCTCGGCATCTATTTGAGCGGCGCCACCGCCGGCCATGTCGTCCGCGTCGAATATCTGGACAATGCCGAGATGAACGCGGCGATCGCCGCCGGGCGCATCGATCTGGTGTTCACCAACCCGGCGCACTACATCCAGTTGCGCTACGGCAACCGCCTCTCCGGTGCCATGGCCACCCTGCAGTCCCTGGAGAATGGCCGGGCCAGCGCCCAGCTCGGCGGCGTCATCATCACCCGCGCCGACAGCCAGATCCACAAACTGCGCGATATCCGCGGCACCCGGGTGGCGATTCCCGGCGCCGGCGCCACCTTCCTCGGCGGCTACCAGACGCAGGCCTACGAACTGCAACTGGCCGGCATCGACTTGCCGGATGCGGCGAAACTGATCGCCGTCGGCAGCCACGACAAGGTGATTCATGCGGTGCTCGCCGGCGAAGCAGACGTCGGCTTCGTGCGCACCGGCATCCTGGAAACCCTGAGCCGCGAAGGCAAGCTACAGCCCGGCGCGCTGCGCGTCATCAACCCGCAGCGCTTCGCCGGCTTCCCCTTTGCCACCTCGACCCGGCTCTACCCCGAATGGGCCTTCGCCGCGCTGCCCAAGGTACCGGAAGACATCGTCAAGCGCGTCAACCGGGCGCTGCTGCTGATCACGCCGGACATGGCGGTAGCGCAGGCGATGGGCATCCATGGTTTCACCATCCCCGGCGATTATCAGTACGTCGACCAACTGACCCGCGCCCTGCGCCTGCCCCCCTACGAGGAGGCCGATTTCCGCATGCGCGATGTCTGGCAGCGTTACCGCTGGCAGATTCTCGCCGGCATCCTCGCCCTGCTGACCATTTCGGCATTGACGGCACGCCTGTGGCACATGCGTCGGCACCAGGCACGCGAGGCGGAACGGCTGCGCGCGATCACCGACACGATCGCCGACGGCATCTACGTGCTCGACCGCGGCGGGCGGGTCCTGATGGTCAACCCGGCGTTCACCGAAATCCTCGGCTATTCGACCAAGGAGGTAATCGGCGCCATCGGTCACGATCTCTTCCATAACCACGGCAGCAACCCGGTTCCGCTGGCGCAGTGCCCGCTGTTCGAGGCAGTGCGCAACGGCCGCGCCTTCCATGGCGAACTGCAGTTCCGCCATCGCAACGGCAGCCTGGTCGACGTCGAGATTGCCGCCCGACCGATCCGCGACCCGGTCGGCCGGGCGACCGGCGGTTCGGTCAGCGCCTTCCGCGACATCAGCGAGCGCAAGCGCACGGAAGCGGAACTGCACCGCCACCGCGACCATCTCGAAGCGCTGGTCGAGGAACGCACCGCCGCCCTGATCCAGGCCAAGGAAAGCGCCGAGGACGCCAGCCGCGCCAAGAGCACCTTCCTCGCCAACATGAGCCACGAACTGCGCACGCCGATGAACGCGATCATGGGCATGACCAGCATGATCCTGCGCCAGACCAGCGAGCGCCAGTTGCGCGAGCAACTGGGCAAGATCGATGGCGCGTCGAAGCACCTGCTGCACGTGATCAACGACATCCTCGACATTTCCCGGATCGAAGCGGAGCGGATGAAACTCGAGGAAACCGATTTCCGGCTCGGCAGCGTGCTCGAGAACCTGCACAGCCTGACCGCCCAACGCGCCGCAGAAAAGGGACTGGCCCTGCACATCGACGTCAGCGACGCGACCAGGGGGCTGTCGCTGATCGGCGATCCCTTGCGCCTGGGCCAGGTCCTGCTCAACCTGACCGGCAACGCGATCAAATTCACCCATGCCGGCCAGGTCACCGTGCGCTGCCAGGCCGGCGAAATCATCGACGGCAACGTGACCCTGCGTTTCGCGATCGAGGACAGCGGCATCGGCATCGCCGATGAAGCCCGGCAACGCCTATTCACCGCCTTCGAGCAGGCCGACAACTCGATGACCCGCAAGTACGGCGGCAGCGGCCTCGGCCTGGCGATCAGCAAGCGCCTGGTGCACCTGATGGGTGGCGAAATCGGCGTCGACAGCGTCGCCGGCCAGGGCAGCACCTTCTGGTTCACCGCCCGCCTGCGCCACGACGACGACGCGCGGGTAGCCGACACGCCGGGCAGTTCGGCCGAGTTGCAGATCATCCGCGAATTCCTGGCCAGCCGCGTCCTGCTCGTCGAGGACGAGCCGATCAACCGCGAAGTGGCGCTCGGCCTGCTCGAGGATTGCGGCCTCTGCGTCGACACCGCCGAGGACGGCGGCGAGGCGGTGGCGCTGGCGCAGCGCGAAACCTATGCGCTGATCCTGATGGACATGCAGATGCCGACCCTCAACGGCATCGAAGCAACGCGCGCCATCCGCGCCGCATCGCTCAACCGCGAGACACCGATCATCGCCATGACCGCCAACGCCTTCGCCGAAGATCGCCTACGCTGCCTGGAAGCCGGCATGAACGACCACCTCGGCAAACCGGTGGCGCCGGAACGGCTGTTCGAAACCCTACTCCAATGGCTGCGCCAGTCCCGACCGGCGCAGTGATCGGGTACGACCATCGTACAATTCAAAGGGAATAATGAAGCAGGGATAATCGGCGCATGTCCGCTTCCCTCATCCTTGTTCCGCTGCTCTTCATCGGCACTGTCCTGATGCTGCTTTACCTGCTCGGCTGGATCTGGCCCGGACCGGGCGAATAGCCGGCGCCCGCCGGCGATTTACAAATCGCGCATTTCCTTACCAATGCGGCACGGCCCTTGCGGTAACATCGCCGCAAGATTTCTGCCCAGCGGGGAATTCATGCTTGCCAAACGCTATCCCAACGAAAAACAGGACAAAAAAAAAGCCAGCCTGAAAAGGGCCGGCATCACTACTTCCATCGTCAATCGTTTGCTGGCGGAGAGGGAGGGATTCGAACCCTCGGTACCTTGCAGTACGCCTGATTTCGAGTCAGGTACAATCGACCACTCTGCCACCTCTCCGCAGCGGCCGAGATAATAGCACAAGTTATGGCGCGGTTTAACAGCCTTGTCGCATTTCTGCTCACTCTGCTGCTCGCTGCCTGCGACAGGGGATGGCCGGTACCGCTTCCCTACCCGACGCCGGGCAAGCAGAACCTCGTCGTATTGACGCGCCCCGGCCCGCTCACCTACCAGCTCGACGAATCGGGCAGCATCAGCGGGCTGGAATACGATCTGGTCAACGGACTGGCCGAGGAACTGGGCGTCCCGGTCAAGTTCAACGTTCTGTCACCAGGCGAACTCAGCCGGCAGTTGCTCAACGGCTCCTACCACATCGCCGCCTCCTGGCTGTCGCCGGGAAGCAATCCGGAGATGCAGAGCGGCCCGCCACTGTTCAAGACCTACGATGTGCTCGCCCAGCACGAGGCCTCGTTGCCGCTGACCTCGCTCGACCAACTGGCCGGCAAGACCGTGCACGCGCTGGCCGGAACCCGGCAGGCAGCAACGATCCGCCGTCTGATGGAAAAAATCCCCGGCCTGCAATTGATAGAAATCGGTCAGGGCGACGTCATCGACCTGCTCGAAGCGCTCGGCGAACAGAAGATTTCCTACGTCGCGATGGACGGCAAGTTCGCCGACATCGCCAACCAGTATGTTCCCAGCCTGCGCACCACCCTGCCGCTGAGCAGCGAGGCGCCGGTCGTCTGGTGGCTGGGGCCGGTGCCGAATCCGGAACTGAAGGCGCGGATCGAAGCCTATCTCGAAAGAATCCGCGCCGATGGCACGCTGGCCCGCCTAGAAGAACGCTATTTCGGCCACGTCCGCCGCCTGCAGCAGGACGACGTCGAAAAATTCCTCGGCCACATCAAGACCACGCTGCCACAGTTGCGCAAGCATTTTCTGGACGCCGAACGGCAGACCGGCATCGACTGGCGGCTGATCGCCGCGCTGGCCTGGCAGGAATCGCATTGGGACCCGTTCGCCACCAGCTATACCAATGTCCGCGGGCTGATGATGCTGACCGAGGAAACCGCCGACCGGCTCGGCGTCAGCAACCGCCTCGACCCGCGCGAGAGCGTCCTGGCCGGCGCCCGCTACCTGAACATGATCCGCAACAGCCTGCCGCACGACATGCCGGAACCCGACCGCACCTGGCTGGCGATCGCCGGCTACAACATCGGCCCCGGCCACCTCAACGCGGCACGGACCATCGGCAAGCAATTGAACGCCGACCCCGGCGCCTGGTACGACATGAAGCGGGTCCTGCCGCTGCTGGCCAAGCCCAAGTATTACAGCCGGCTCAAATCCGGCCGGGCGCGCGGCGGCGAAGCGGTGATCATGGTCGAAAACATCCGCAGCTATTACGACATCCTGGTCCGCAACGCGCCACCGCTGACCGCCGCCATCTCGCCGATGGACGGCAAGATCGGCATGCGCGGCGAGGCGCCGGAACTCAGGCTCGGACGCTGAACCGGCGCCGAAACAATCAGCGCGTCGACGTCAGCTGTTCCAGACCCCCCATGTAGGGACGCAAAGCTACCGGAATGGTGACGCTACCGTCGGCCTGCTGGTTGTTTTGGCTACGGCCGCGCCTGCGGCGCTTAACGCGCGCTACGCGCGGTTAGCCTGCGCCGAAACAATCAGCGCGTCGGCGTCAGGCTTTCCAAACCGCCCATGTAGGGGCGCAAAGCGGCCGGGATTTCGACGCTGCCGTCGGCGCGCTGATTGTTCTCCAGAATCGCCACCAGCGTGCGGCCAACCGCCAGACCGGAGCCGTTCAGCGTGTGGCAGATTTCCGGCTTGTTCTTGTCGTTGCGGAAGCGCGCCTGCATGCGGCGGCCCTGGAAGGCGCCGAAGTTGGAGCAGGAGGAAATCTCGCGGTAGGTATTCTGCGCCGGCAGCCAGACTTCGAGGTCGTAGGTCTTGGCGGCGGAGAAGCCCATGTCGCCGGTACACAGCACGACGCGGCGGTAAGGCAGTTCCAGTTTTTCGAGGATCACTTCGGCGTGGCGGGTCAATTCCTCGTGCGCTTCGGCCGATTTTTCCGGATGGACGATCTGCACCAACTCGACCTTGTCGAACTGGTGCTGGCGGATCATGCCGCGCACATCGCGGCCGCCCGAACCGGCTTCGGAACGGAAGCACGGGGTGTGGCAGACGAACTTGAGCGGCAGCACCTCGGCGGCGAGGATTTCGTCGCGGACGATGTTGGTCACCGGCACTTCGGCGGTCGGAATCAGGTAGAGCGGATCCTGCTCGCCGCGCAGCACCTTGAACAGGTCTTCCTCGAACTTGGGCAGCTGACCGGTGCCGTAGAGGCTGGCGGCGTTGACCAGGTAGGGCGCGTAGAGCTCGGTGTAGCCGTGCTCGGCGGTGTGCGTGTCGAGCATGAACTGGGCGAGCGCGCGGTGCAGACGGGCCAGACCGCCCTTCAGCAGCGAGAAGCGGGCGCCGGAAATCTTGGCGGCGGTGGCGAAATCGAGCTGACCGATGGCCTCGCCGACATCGGTATGGTCCTTGACCGGGAAGTCGAAAACGCGCGGCGTGCCCCAGCGCTTGATCTCGACGTTGGCGCTCTCGTCGGCGCCAACCGGCACCGATTCGTCGGGGATGTTGGGCAGCGCGGCGAGGATCGCGTTGAACTCGCCGAGCAGTTCGGCCAGGCGCGCTTCGGAAGCCTTCAGTTCGTCGCCCAGGGCGCCGACCTGGGCCATCACCTCGGAGGCATCCTTGCCCTGCCCTTTCAACATGCCGATCTGCTTGGACAGGCTGTTGCGCTGCGCCTGCAGGTCCTGGGTGCGCGTCTGCAGCGTCTTGCGCTCGGCTTCCAGCGCCGCGAAGGCGGTGAAGTCGATGGGTTTGCCGCGCTTGGCCAGACCGGCGGCGACGGCATCGAGATTGGAACGGAGTTGTTGGATGTCGAGCATGATCATTTTCCTGGATGGGGCCAGGCGGCAGCGGATTCCCCTGGAATCAGCCGGCGCCAAATCAGCCGGTGATTATACGCGACACGCCAACGCCCAGAATCGGACTGACCCGGTTATCATTACGCCTCGCTCATAAATATTCAAAACGCATGACTCGCCATTTCATCCCAACCCTGCTTTCCGTGACACTTGCCGCCGCCTGCATCGCTTCCGCCTCAGCCAACCCAGCCCCCCCCGCCCCAACCACCGCCAGCGTCACCGACGCCTGGTGCGACGACCTTGGCGCCCGCCTGCACAGCGTCGACGCCGACCACTGCCGCAAGCAGTCCTTCGTCACCGGCAGCGAGCGTACCGCTGGCGGTCGCGCCCTGGTCTGGCGCGACATCAAGGCGGTCAGCAAGCACCCGGACAAGGCACCGCGCGTGCTGGTCGTCGGCGGCATCCACGGCGACGAACTGACCGCCGTCTCCATCGTCTTCCGCTGGCTCGAATGGGTCGGCGAGGACGCCGGCAAGAAATATCACTGGCGGATGATTCCGGCGTCCAATCCGGACGGCCTGCTGATCCGCCCATCGACCCGGGTCAACAGCAAGGGCGTCGATCTCAACCGCAACTTCCCGACCCCGGACTGGGACAGCGACGCCAAGAAATACTGGATCGAACGCACCGGCCGCGACCCGCGGCGCTTTCCCGGGGAATCCGGCGGCTCGGAAATCGAGACGCGCTGGCTGGAAAAACAGATCGCCGACTACAAGCCGGACGTCATCATCAGCATCCACGCCCCTTACAACCTGCTCGACTACGACGGCCCGGCGCCGCAGCCGCTGCGCTTCGGCCGCCTGGCGCTCAACCGTCTCGGCGTCTACCCGGGTTCGCTGGGCAATTACGGCGGCCTGCACAAGAACGTGCCGGTGGTCACCATCGAACTGCCGAACGCGACGATGATGCCATCGCCGCGCGACCAGCGGGCGATGTGGGTGGACATGCTGAAATGGATGGACCGCAACATCAAGGCCGGCAACGGCAGCGCCAAGGAAACCACCAAGCGCCCGGAAAAATACGGCGAGCCCGTCTTCAAGGGCAAGATCGATCACAAGAAGATCGACTGACCCCAGCTACTTCTTGCCCGCCTTGCGATCCAGATCGCGCAGGTGGGCGAGTTTTTCGCCGATCTTGCCCTCCAGCCCGCGCGGCGTCGGCGCGTACCAGCCGGGCTCAGGCATGCCGTCCGGCAGGTAGCTCTCGCCGGCGGCGTAGGCTTCCGGCTCGTCGTGCGCGTAGCGATAGGCCTTGCCGTAGCCGAGTTCCTTCATCAGCTTGGTCGGCGCGTTCCTGAGATGCACCGGCACCGGCCGTGAACCGTCCTTGGCAACGAAGGCGCGCGCCGCGTTGTAGGCGTTGTAGCCGGCGTTCGACTTGGCCGCCACCGCCAGGTAAGTCACCGCCTGCGCCAGGGCCAGCTCGCCTTCCGGCGAACCGAGGCGCTCGTAGGTTTCGGCCGCGTCGTTGGCAATCTGCATCGCCCGCGGGTCGGCCAGGCCGATGTCTTCCCAGGCCATGCGGATGATCCGCCGCGCCAGGTAACGCGGATCGGCGCCACCATCGAGCATGCGGCAGAACCAGTACAGCGCGCCGTCCGGGCTGGAACCGCGCACCGACTTGTGCAGCGCCGAAATCTGGTCATAGAAGGCGTCGCCGCCCTTGTCGAAACGACGCAGGTTTTGCGCCATGGTGGCCTCGATGAAGGCGCCGTCGACCGCCGAAACCCCCGCCGCCCGCGCCGCCGTGCGCACCTGTTCGAGCAGGTTGAGCAGGCGCCGCGCATCGCCGTCGGCCAGCCCGATCAGGCGCGTCTTCGCTTCCTCGTCAAACGCCAGATCGGCCAGCGCCCGCGCCTGGGCGCGGTCGAACAATTGCCCCATCTCGGCCTCGTCGAGCGACTTCAGCACATACACCGAAGCCCGCGACAACAGCGCCGAATTGACCTCGAACGACGGGTTTTCGGTCGTCGCACCGATGAAGGTGAACAACCCGCTTTCGACAAACGGCAGAAAGCCGTCCTGCTGCGACTTGTTGAAGCGGTGGATTTCATCGACGAAGAGGATGGTCCGCTTGCCCTGCACCTTCCACAGTTCGGCCTGCGCCACCGCCTCGCGCACTTCCTTGATGCCGGAAAACACCGCCGACAGCGCGATGAACTCGCACTGGAACTGCGTCGCCATCATCCGCGCCAGCGTCGTCTTGCCGACGCCCGGCGGCCCCCACAGGATCATCGAATGCGGCTGCCCGGACGCAAACGCCAGGCGCAAGGGCTTGCCCGGCCCGAGCAGATGCTGCTGGCCGATCACCTCATCCGGCGTCTGCGGGCGCAACTGTTCGGCGAGCGGGGCGGAACGGTCGACTTCGGTAGAAGAAAACAAATCGCTCAAGGTTCAACCACGCAAAAGGTTCATGAATTGATCGGTGCTCATCCCCTTGAACTGCACCGCATTGGCCGAACCGCGCACGCGCGCAAACGCCTCGCGCACCCTGCCGACAACCGCCGGTACCGGGCGAATCACCACCTCGCCGTTATCGCGCAGTTCAAACTCGACCTCGCCATGCGGCAACAGGCCGGCCTTCTCGCGGATTGCGCGCGGAATCCTTACCTGCCCCTTGCTTGATATCCTCATTACTCCTCCACCATCCAGCTTTTGCCGGAGAGTATTGCCGAAGCCGGCTACTGTAAAGCACGCACCGCATCCAACGGCGACACCACGCCCCGCCCGCCCCGGTTGAGCTCATGCGTGTAGATCATTGTCGTCGACACATCCGAGTGGCCCAGCAGTTCCTGCACGGTACGGATGTCGTAACCCGACTCCAGCAAGTGGGTGGCAAAGGAATGGCGCAACGTGTGCGTCGACGCCGGCTTGGCGATGCCGGCCAGCCCTACTGCCCCCTTGATCGCCCGCTGCAGCGCCTGCTCATGCGTATGGTGACGACGCTCGATGCCGCTACGCGGATCGGTTGACAACTCGCGCGCCGGAAACACCCAGAACCAACCCCACGATTTGGGCGCAGCCGGGTACTTTCGCGCCAGCGCCTCCGGCATTTCCACCCCCGGCCGCCCGGCTGCCGCATCCTGCTCCCACAAATTGCGCACCCGGAGCAGATGCGCCTGCAAAGCCGCCATCAAGGACGCCGGCAACACCGTCAGCCTATCCTTGCCGCCCTTGCCATGACGCACCGTCAACTCGCTACGCTCGAAATCGACATCCTTGACCCGCAGCCGCACGCACTCCATCAAGCGCATGCCAGTTCCGTAGAGAAGACGGGCCATCAACGCATGCGTCCCGTCCATCGCCGCCAGCAGGCGCTCGACCTCGCCGCGCGACAGCACGACGGGCGTCCGTTTCGGCTTCTTCGGCCGATCCAGATTGGTCAACCAGGGTAGATCGATGCCGAGCACTTCGCGGTACAGAAAGAGCAGCGCCGACAAGGCTTGCTGGTGCGTCGACGCCGCCACCTGCAAATCCGCCGCCAGATGCCCGAGAAACGCCCGAACCTCGTCAGCCCCCATCTCCCTGGGGTGACGCCGCCCATGAAAAGCCACGAAGCGGCGCACCCACTCGACATAACAGCGCTCTGTCCTTATGCTGTAGTGCTTGTAAGGGATGACTTCCCGAACCCGCCCCAGCAAGGTCGATGATTGATTCAGTTCCATGCCGTACCTGCCAATCGATATTAACTGGTTATAAATACAGTATTCCATCTTTACCGATATGACAAGAGACTTCTCGCGCACCATGTTTACCAGCGTATACGTCAAGAAGCCAGCATATGCGGCGATCGCGCCTGATATCCAGGCTCCACGCCATGTTCGAGCGCCGTCCATCCTGGGAAATATGCGGGCGAACTCCGCCAAAGCCCACTCCGGCCGGCCCTTCGCTACTGACATGCCGTCCAGAATAGATGGCGGCATTCCAGAATATGCGGCAAATATGCCGTCCACTTTACGTTGAACTAAACCGCTACGCGGTGGCAGGGTGCTCGACGGTTAGTTCTACTTTGTCAGATTCGGCATTACTTTGATGCCCGAAGGGTTTTGGCCTGTTTTTGGTAGGCGGATTGCATCGCCTCAAGTCGTCGGCGATGGCGTTCGGTGATCATGTCGGCCATGTCGTC